>CAUSDR010000196.1:0-10189 GCA_963530105.1 uncultured Janthinobacterium sp. | reverse complement strand
GGGCAAGGCGGCCTGGGTCGACGTGCACGTGGCGCCCGGCTACAGCGTCAGCCTGCCCAAGCAGGCGCCCGACGATGCGCGCCGCATCCGCGACAAGGAGAGCGTGCACTCGCTGGCCGCCGTCGCCGGCAGCCTGACCCTGGCGAAAGTGAGCATTTACAATGAAGACCAGCCGCAGGAAGTCGACGCCCTGTATGGCGGCAAGCTGCGCATCGTGCGCCTGGACGCATCCTGCAACGGCGAAAAGCACCATCTGGTGGCGTACGGCAGCGACCTGCGCTGGCTGACCCTGGACGACATCGTGGAAAAGCTGCTGCGCGGCGACCTCAAGGCCCTCAGCGATGCGCTGGCCGGCAGCGCCGACGACGGCCTGTTCTCGGCCCACGTGCAAGGTCTGTTGACGCCGCTGCGCGACGTGGCCGCCTCGGAACTGAATGCGGACGTGATCGAAGCGGTGCTCAGCGGCGACGCCGACCACGCCCACGTGGACGTGGTGTCGCCCGAATATGCAAGCAATGTGCGCACCTGCGTGCTGGGCGCGCTGCGCCAGGTTTACACGCGGCTGGCCAAGCAGTTCTGGTGGAAAGGCGCGCTGGCCGCGCTGGCCGCCGCCATCGCCACCTGGTTCTTCGCCGGGCGCGGCATGGCGGCGCTGGCCGGCCTGCTGGTCACGGGCGCCGGCTACTGGCTGTTCAACCGCAAGGTCAAGGCGGTGCTGAGCGAGGCGCTGGGCGGCGAGCAGCAGGCCGAACGCGCGATGCGCATCGCCGGCAAGGGCCGCCGCAACCAGCTGGCGCAGGTGCTGATCCTCGCCCCCGCCAGCGTGGCCGTGCTGGCCGCCAGCTATGGCTTGCCCGTGCGCGTGCGTGCACCCGCGCCGGCTGTGCCGCCGGCCATGGCATCGGTGCCCGTGGCGCCCCATGCGCCGGCCGCGCCACTGCCGGATGCCAGCACGCCAAAGGCCGTCAAGCTGTATGAAAATGGCGACAAGGCGCAGGCGCTGGCCATGCTGGAAAGCCTGGTCGGCAAGGGCGACGCCAGCGCGTATGGCCTGTATGGCTGGATGCAGCTGATGGGCGAAGGCCAGGGCGGCCCCGTCACGGCACCCACGGCGCAGCAGCGCGAAGCGCGCCAGGTGGCTGCCAAGCCCCTCATCGGCAAGGGCTTGATCAAGGGCGACAGCTACGCGCTGACGGCCAAGGGCGTGATGCTGGCCGAAGGCTGGCAGGAGCCGCGCAACATGGCGCGCGGCCTTGACCTGCTGAAACAGGCGGCCGGCAAGGGCAATGCGCAAGCCATGCATCTGCTGGGACTGTACAACGTGCGCGGCTACCAGATCCCCGTCAACCACAAGGAAGCGCGCAAATGGTTCACCCTGGCCGCCGACAAGGGCAGCGCGGGCGACATCTACAACCTGGGCCTGATGGACTGGGAAGGCGCGGGCTTGAAGCGCCCCGACCGCGCCAGCGCCATGCAGCGCTGGAAGATCGCCGCCGCCATGGGCGAGGAGCGCGCCATCAAGGCGGTGGCGCAAGGAAAACCGTAGCGATCACTGCGCATGAAGCGCAAGTGGCGCGGCGCGCCACCTTGGGAATAAAACGGCGGCAAGGACCGCCGTTTTCAATCACGACGCGCGCTTACGCGGCAACGGCGGCCAGCGCCTGCAAGGCCATCGGGTTCGGCGTCGGCTCGCCGATTTTCGTCAACAGGTTGCGGTCCGTGTGGTGGAACGGCTCGTCCTTGCCGCGGATGAGCATGACCGTATCCTCGTCGTAGCCCCAGGTGCCATCGGCGTGGATATCGACCTTGATGCGGTATTCGACGGTGGTGAACGCGTGTTCGAGGAAGGGGTTCGAGCAGATGCCGTAGGCCGTCGACTCGCGCCTGGACACCAGCTCGAAACTGGTGGCATCCGCCGTCGCCGTGCCGGACGCCATGGCGATCTGGCCGCGCGGGATGGCCAGGGTCTGGATCACGGCGCCCGTGGCCGGTTCCCACAGCCAGTAGCCCACCTGCTCATGGTAGGTTTTCACCTGGTCCGGCTTGGTGATGTGGATGAAATAGCGCAAGCCGTAGAACAGCTGCGGGCCGTTGGTGACGGGGTCGATCGGCTGCAGCTCGATGCGCTCGACGAAAGCCTGCTTGCGCGGGCCATCGGCCTTCGGCTTGACGTCCAGGCCGCGCGTGCCGGTCCAGATGCCGGCCATGCCGGTCAGCGGGCCCAGGTTGTTCAGCGTATGCACGTCGGCGGACGGCTCGGTGTAGATATCTTCGGGAAAATCGCTCATGCGGAAGTCTTCAAAATGGGGCAACAGTGCTTGCCGCCATTGTAAGACGCGCGCCGCTGGCGGCAAAGCGCCAGCGCTCAGGGAAACTGCGTAATGTGGCGCTCGATGTAGGCCAGCGCGGCTTGCGCCAGCGCGGGGCGCCGTGCCTCGAACGCGGCTTCGTCGCGCGCCTGCAGAAGGTTGTCGGCGACATCGGGCAGTTGCAAATCAGCGGCGAGCAGCGCCGCCACCGCGTCGACATTGACGCACAGGGCGCTGTCGAAACCCTCCCAGTCCACGAAAGCCAGCCATTCGGCCAGGGCCACCATGCCGGCGACGGGCGGGGACAATGCCGCGATGCGCTGCGCGCGCAGCACGCTGTCGCTGCGGATGCCTTCCTGCTGCAGCACGGCCAGCGCCACCTGCTGCAGCGCGTCTTCCGGGTCGCGCCCATGCCTGTTCAGCAGACGCTGCGTCAGCGTGTAGCGCTCGGCGTCGATGCCGCGCAGGGCCGCCGCCACTTCGTAGCCATGCAGCGCCAGGTGGCGCGCCGCGCAGGCCGCGTCCACGCCGGCCTTGGCGGCGACGAGATCGGTGAGCTGCTGCCGGCGCGCCGCCTCCATGTCAGACCAGCGGATCGGCCAGGCCGCTCAGGGTGAAGATTTCAAAGCCCGTTTCCGTCACGGCCAGCGAGTGCTCGAACTGCGCCGACAGCGAGCGGTCTTTCGTCACCGTCGTCCATTTGTCCGGCAAGACCTTGACCTGGTAGCTGCCCACGTTGAGCATTGGCTCGATGGTGAAAATCATGCCCGGTTCCAGCACGATGCCGGTGCCGGCGCGGCCATAGTGCAGCACTTGCGGCGTGTCATGGAAGACCTGGCCCACGCCATGGCCGCAAAAGTCGCGCACGGACGAAAAACCCTGCGCCTTGGCCACGGCCTCGATGGCGGCGCCGACGTCGCCCAGGGTCGCGCCCGGACGCACGGTGTGGATGCCGGCCATCATCGATTCATAGGCCGTCTTGACCAGGCGGTTGGCCAGGATGGACACGGCGCCCACCTTGAAGGTGCGGCTGGTGTCGCCGAACCAGCCGTTGAACTTCGGCGTCACGTCGATGTTCAGGATGTCGCCCACTTTCAGAATCTTGGTGTCCGACGGGATGCCGTGGGTGACCACGTGGTTGACGGAGATGCAGCTGGCGTGCTTGTAGCCGTGGTAGTCGATGGTGCCGGGGATGGCGCCGGCGGCGCGCATGAACTCTTCGCACAGGGCGTCGAGCTTCGCCGTCGATACGCCGGGTTTGACGAAAGGCGTGATGTAGTCGAGCGTGTCGGCGGCGATGCGGCCGGCCGCGCGCATGCCGATGAAACCTTCTTCATCGTGCAGGGGGATTTTCTTGCCGTGTTCAAGCTGGGTGGAATAGCGCATGGGGATTCTTTTCTTTGTTAGTGTGTGGTGGTATGGGCGGCCCAGCCGCGCACGGCATCGTGCGAGGCGCGCAGCATGGCGTCGACGCTGGCCGGTATCGGCCGCTCCTGGGTCAGGTAAGGCTTGACGACGGCCACGGGGGCGTCGATCAGCACGAATTTGAGCAGCATGTGATCGAGATCCAGCGCCGTGGTGGCGGGCATCGCTTCAGCGCAGCGGGCAAAGCAGGCGTCGAGCGCCGCCTGCTCTTCTTCCACGGCGGCGGCCAGCTCCTCGCTGATGCCGCCGTTGAAATCGGGGCTGTCCGCGCATTGCAGCAGGAAGCGTGCGTACACGGGCTTGCGCCGGCACCAGTCCAGCAAGCCGTGCACGCCGGCCCAGGTGTCGCCGCCAAGCCAGCGGCTGGCCACTTCCTCGCGGAAGTCGCTTTTCACGCGCAGCCAGGCGCGCGCCAGGATGGCGTTGCGCGAATCGAAGCGGTGATACACGGAACCGATGGGCGCCCCGGCCTTGACGGCGATGGCGGCCATCGACACGGCGCCCACGCCGCACTGGGCGGCGACGGCGATCGCGCTGTCGATGAAGTTGTTTTCGTTGAATTTAGCTAGTCTGACCATTCCAAATAGAATACAGATTCTATTTGAATCCGTCAAGCACCCTGCCCGCCAGGCATGCCGACAAGAGTTGCCCTGCTGCCTTACAATGCTTGTACGAACCGCCACAAGGAGAACTCGCTTGCTTACGCCACCCTTCATCGCCTCCTCCCGCTTCGACGATCCGCGCCTGGCTTTGGCCCAAGTGCAAGCCATCTACCGCAGCAGCATCGAACACCTGCGCGATGCGCTGCAGCGCTTTGTCGCCGGAGAAGACATGCACGAGCGCGTGCGCGCCTGCTACCCGTTCGTGCGCATCCAGACCGACACCGTGGCGCGCGCCGACTCGCCGCTGGCCTATGGTTTCGTCGCCGGTCCCGGCGTGTTTGAAACCACCCTGACCCGCCCCGACCTGTTTGGCGATTACTACCTCGACCAGTTCACCCTGCTGCTGAAAAACCATAACCGGGGCCAGAAGGTGCACCTGGAAGTGGGCGTCAGCGCGCAGCCGATTCCCGTGCATTTCTCGTTCGCCGAACATGACCATATCGAAGGCAATATGGACGCGGGCCGCCGCCTGGCCATGCGCGACCTGTTCGACCTGCCGGACCTGTCGGCCATGGACGACGGCATCGCCAACGGCACGCACGAACCGGCGCACGGCGAGGCGCAGCCGCTGGCCCTGTTCACGGGCCCGCGCGTGGATTACTCGCTGCAGCGCCTGCGCCACTATAGCGGCACCTCGCCGCAGCATTTCCAGAACTTCGTCCTGTTTACCAATTACCAGTTCTATATCGACGAATTCATCCGCCTGGGCCACGCCATGATGGACCGCGCGCCCGACGCCGCCGCGCCTTCGGACGACGACGGCTATGTCGCCTTCGTCGAACCGGGCAACGTCGTCACGCGCCGCGTGGGGCAGACGGTGGAAAGCGAGGATGCGCTGGGCGCCGCGCCGCCGCGCCTGCCGCAGATGCCCGCCTACCACCTGCTGCGCGCGGACGGCAGCGGCATCACCATGGTCAATATCGGCGTGGGGCCGGCCAACGCCAAGACCATCACCGACCATATCGCCGTGCTGCGCCCGCACGCCTGGCTGATGCTGGGCCACTGCGCGGGCCTGCGCACCACGCAAAGCCTGGGCGACTACGTGCTGGCGCATGCCTACGTGCGCGAAGACCATGTGCTCGACGAAGACTTGCCGCTGTGGGTGCCGATCCCGCCGCTGGCGGAAATCCAGCAGGCGCTGCAAACGGCGGTGGCGGAAATCACCCAGCTGACGGGGCATGACTTGAAGCACATCATGCGCACGGGGACGGTGGCCAGCACGGATAACCGCAACTGGGAACTGCTGCCGCAGCGCACGCCGGAGCGCCGCTTCAGCCAGAGCCGCGCCATCGCGCTGGACATGGAAAGCGCGACCATCGCCGCCAACGGCTTCCGCTTCCGCGTCCCCTACGGCACCCTGCTGTGCGTCAGCGACAAGCCGCTGCACGGCGAAATCAAGCTGCCCGGCATGGCCAACCACTTTTACCGCGAGCGCGTCGACCAGCACCTGCGCATCGGCATCCGCGCCGTGGAACTGCTGCGCCGCCAGGGCGTGGACCGGCTGCACAGCCGCAAATTGCGCAGTTTTGCCGAGGTGGCGTTCCAGTAAATCGCGGGCACTTAGCGGCGGACCGTCCGGTCCGCCGTTCATTTCAAGAAAAAAACATGCACCTACTCCACAGCATCCCTTTCGCCCTGGCATTGGGCTTGTCCGTACCGGCGCTGGCACAGACCACCGCCACCCCCATCTACCTGTTGCTGCAGCCGCTGGTGAAAAACGATGCGAACGGCGTCGACATCTGCGGCGTGGACGCCACGGCTGCCATGGTCATCGACAAGAAACTGGAAACATATACCTTCCAATTCTATGTCTCGGCCTCGACATTCAGCGGCCACGTCGATGCAGGCGAGTTGAACGAGCAAGGCACGCCCAAGAAGGCAGGAAAGCAGAAAGAACTGCCGCGTCCGACGGGATTCTGGATCGCCAGGAAAGACAACGGCGAAGCGCTGCATGCACGCGAACTCAAGGCGTCCGGCAAGCCGGGCCATGTGGCCGGCACGGCCGATCTCATCCCCGCCAGCAAGCAGTTGATGAACCTGATCGAAGGGGAAGAAATGCAGGTTTCCATCGAATACCCGAACCGGCGCAGCCAGACCATCATCGAGTTCTCGCAGAAGCTGTCGGATGAAGATTACGATGCCATGCTGTCCTGCGTGAAGGACCAGATGGTCTCGATACGCAGGGAGTACGAGGCGCATAAACAAAAGTAAAAAAACGGCGCCGTGAAGGCGCCGTTTTTGATTGTTGCATCGCTTACAGGAAGCGGTCGAGTATCTTGCGCGTCGTCTTGTCGATATTGAACATGTCGCGGATCAAGAAGTGGATGCCGTGGTTGTCGGCGATCAGCAGTGACGCGGCGCCGATGCGGCGGATGTCTTCCTCGCCCTTCAGCACGAACTGCGTCTCGCCGCGGTCCGTGTCGACGTACCAGGTACATGGCGTGGCGAAGCTGCTGACGCTTTTCACGCGCGCGATCTCGGGCATGAATTCGCGCCCTTCCAGTTCTTCCTGAAGCAGGCTGCGCGCCGGCTCCGGCAAGGCGTCGATGTGGTCGATCCACGCCACTTCCTTGCCATTGCCCAGCACCAGCGAAATGCCTTCATCGGGCGACTGGATGGGAAAGGCGCGCACGGGCGCCACGCCCTCGAAGACCTGGCCATCCGCGTCCGTCATCACCAGCTTGCCGAAAGTGTCGCGGTGTAATGTAAAAGTTGTGCTGGCCATGCTTATTCCTTGTCATCCAGGGCGAGTTCGTTATTGCGCGCCTGTGCTTCGTAGAGGCGGAAATAGGCGCCCTCTTTCGCCATCAGTTCATCGTGGCTGCCCACTTCGACGACCTGGCCGCGGTCCAGCACCACCAGGCGGTCGGCGCGGTGCAGGGTCGACAGCCGGTGCGCGATGGCGATCGTGGTGCGGCCCTGCACCAGGTTGTCCAGCGCTTTCTGGATTTCTTTTTCCGTTTCCGAGTCCACCGACGACGTGGCTTCATCCATGATCAGGATGCGCGGGTCGATCAGCAGCGCGCGGGCGATGGCGATGCGCTGGCGCTCGCCGCCGGACAGGCCCTGGCCACGCTCGCCCACCATCGAATCGTAGCCTTGTGGCAGGCGCAGGATGAATTCGTGCGCATGCGCGGCGCGCGCGGCGGCGATGATTTCCTGGCGCGTCGCGTGCGGCTTGCCGTAGGCGATATTTTCCGCGATGGTGCCGAAGAACAGGAACGGCTCCTGCAGCACCAGGCCGATGTTGCGGCGGTAGTCGGAGACGGCGAACGAGCGGATGTCGACGCCGTCGAGCAAGATCGCCCCTTCCGAGACGTCGTAGAAGCGGCAGATCAGGTTGACCAGCGTGCTTTTGCCCGAACCGCTGTGGCCCACCAGGCCGATCATCTCGCCCGCCTTGATGTTCAGGGTGATGCCGCGGTTGACGGCGCGGTTGCCATAGCGGAAACCGACTTCGCGCAAGTCGATCCTGCCTTCGATTTTGTCCAGCTTGACGGGTTGCGCCGGCTCCGGCACGCTCGACACGTGGTCGAGGATGTCGAAGATGCGCTTGGCGGCGGACGCCGATTTCTGCGTCACGGAGACGATGCGGCTCATGGAATCGAGGCGGCCATAGAAGCGCGTGCTGTAGGCGATGAAGGCGGTCAGCACGCCGACGGTGATTTCACCGCGCGACAATTGCCAGATGCCGAAGCACCAGATGACCAGCAAACCCATCTCCGTCAGGAACGAGACGGTGGGCGAGAACAGCGACCAGACTTTATTCAGTTTGTCGTTGACGGCCAGGTTGTGCGCATTGGCCTCGCGGAAGCGGGCCGCTTCGCGTTTTTCCTGCGCAAAGGCCTTCACCACGCGGATGCCGGGAATCGTATCGGCCAGCACGTTGGTCACTTCGCTCCACACGCGGTCGATCTTTTCAAAGCCCGTGCGCAGGCGGTCGCGCACCAGGTGGATCATCCAGGCGATGAAGGGCAGCGGCGCCAGCGTCATGACGGCCAGCCATGGATTCATCGACCACAGAATGATGCCCGTCATGATGATCATCAAGACGTCGGAGGCGAAATCGAGCAAATGCAGCGAAAGGAAGACGCAGATGCGGTCGCTGCCGCTGCCGATGCGCGCCATCAGATCGCCCGTGCGCTTGCCGCCAAAGAATTCCAGCGACAGCTTCATCAGGTGTTCATACGTAGCCGAGCGCAGGTCGGCGCCCATGCGCTCGGACACCAGGGCCAGCACATAGGTCTTGCCCCAGCCCAGCAGCCAGGCCAGCAGGGCCGAACCGAGCAAGCCGCTCATGTAGTACACCACCAGCCAGGGGTCGATATGCTTGCCGTTTTGATATGGAATCAGCACATTGTCCATCAATGGCGCCGTCAGGTACGGGGGAATCATGTGCGCGGCAGTGCTCAGCAGCATCAGCATGAAGCCCAGCGCCAGCTGGCCACGGTAAGGATGGGCGAAGCGCCACAGGCGGAACAGGGTCCAGGTCGATGGCGGCGTGTGCAGCACCTTGGCGCAGATCGGGCACTCTTCCTGCTCCGGCTCCAGCGGCGCCTTGCAGCTGGGGCACACTTCCTGCTCCGCTTCCAGCACGGGCTGGCCCGTCAGGTGGCTGTCGAGGCGCTCGACGAACTGCTCCAGCACGCGGATGGCGTGCAGGTTCTGCCCCAGGGTGAAGCGCCACGACGCCAGGCGGCCGTGGTCGTCGAACAACTCCAGGTGGCCGACACCGGCGTGGTCGTGGTGCGTGAGACGCAGTCCGGGACGGAAAGACCAGCTTTTCCACGCGCTCTCGCCCGGCGAACGGGCCAGCAGACGCTTCTCAGTAACAACAATTATGCCTTTTGTGAAACGTAATCGCGCATCGAGGTCAACCTCAACGCTACTTAAAACGTTCTCCCCTGGAGAAAGGTTGCTTTCCACTTCCACCAGCCAGGTTTCTGGCACGGTCGCCGGCAGGGAAGCGAGGGGAATAGTTGTTGCAGGAACACTCAGTTCAGTTGTCATCGTAAAGCATACTCCGGCTCGAGGCCAAGCCCTTCAAAGGGCGGGATTTGGGGGATGGGGCAAGTGCCCGATCAATGTTTGCGTACTGCGCGATGGCGGGTAGATGCACCAGTGGCAATTTCCTGTATTGTATCGAATGGATGCTTGCCAGTAAGGA
The DNA here is from genome assembly GCA_963530105.1 of uncultured Janthinobacterium sp. Classification (GTDB taxonomy): domain Bacteria; phylum Pseudomonadota; class Gammaproteobacteria; order Burkholderiales; family Burkholderiaceae_D; genus Janthinobacterium. Next base: position 626 of record CAUSDR010000196.1, on the reverse strand, counting down.
ATGGATGGCAAATCGGCGCAAAAAAACGCCCGATGGTCGCAGCAAGTGCCAGACAGGCGCGGCGCTTTTGCAACGCGGCGCAAGCGCAGCAGTATACAACAGCTGGCTGTCTCGCAAATGTCTCTCCGCCGCCACGCGTTGGTGTTTTTTTAGTAACAATGGCAACATTTAGTAACAATTAGAATGACAACACCAGCAGAATACGAGAGGCAAACGCGACAAGAGACCGCTAAAAGTGGCACACTGCGCATACCCGGGATAAAGAACCAAGCACGAGCCTGAAAAGTCTCTGTAAAGCCAACATAAAGTATCTGGCGCCCAGACGCCTGGCTTGTTATCAAGAAACCACTTACATGATCAAGAAGAAGAACATCGAATTTGTCCGCGTCACCCACTTGCGCGGCCCCAACATCTGGACTTACCGCCCGGTGATTGAAGCCTGGGTCGACATCGGCGAACTGGAAGATTACCCATCGAACACCCTGCCCGGCCTGTACGAGCGGCTCGTGGCATGGCTGCCCGGCATGATCGAGCACCGCTGCGGCGTGGGCGAACGGGGCGGCTTTTTCGAGCGCCTGCGCGAAGGCACGTGGTCGGCCCACATCCTCGAGCACGTGGTGCTGGAG
>CAUSDR010000195.1:0-10207 GCA_963530105.1 uncultured Janthinobacterium sp. | reverse complement strand
CCCTGCAAGTCAAGCGCATCATCCTGGCCGGCCATTCGATCGCCGGCAATGAACTGACGCTGTTCGCCGGCAGCCACCCGCAGCGCGTGCGGGGACTCGTCTACCTCGACACGACCAGCGATTACCTGGCCCTGGGCGGCTATGAAGAAGCCGAACCCTCGCCCCTGGACGAACCGCAGCCCGGCCCGGCCGACCTGGCCTCGATGGCCACCTCGATCGCGTATGCCAAGCGCCTCGGCAAGCGCTGGTGGCCGGCGTTGGAAGCGAACTGGCGCGCCAGCCTGGACGTGCTGCCCGGCGGCGCCGTGCGGCCTGCGACCCCGCCCGCCGTCGCCAGGGCGATGGACATGGCCGCGCACAATTTTTCACCCGATTACCGCCGCGTGCGCGCGCCGGCGCTGGTCATCACTGTCGATCCCGGCACCGTGGGCAACCTGCTGCCCTGGCTCACGCCGCAAGCCGATCCCGCCGTGCTGGCCATGGCGCAAGGCTTTCTCGACGTGTTCCGCCCGCTGCGCCTGGCCGACGGCGACCGGCTGGCCGCCGCCCTGCCCGGCAGCACCCACCTGGTGATACGCAACGGCTTCCACAGCGATTTCTTCATCGAATACGAGAGTACCGTGGTGGACGCCATCGAGGCCATGCGTTGGGGAAAGTAGACGCTTCGGCAAGGCGGATGGCATCAGCTGTTGCGTAAATGTGGCACGCGCCATATTACTTAGCCCGCATCAGCAGGACGCAATTTTTCACCAAAAAAGGCCAGCGGCAAGGCCATCCACAGGCCGCACCCGCGCCAGCGGTTCAAGCTGTACGCCAGGTACCGCCTGCCGGGCGCCTGGCAGCGGCTGGCCATCGGCGGCGGCGTGAACCGGGAAGGCCGCAACGGCACCGCCGCCACGGGCATGCCCGTGGAAGTGGGGCAGAACGCCTGCGCCGTGGCCAGCCTGCTGGCCTGCCACGGCAGCAGCCGCCCGCTGTCGCTGCAAGTCAACGTCAACGAGCTGTTCGACAGGCACTGCTACGCCAACCCGTTCGATGTCTTCAACAGCATCACGTTCGGCGCGCCGCGCATGGTGTTGGCCACGCTCAAGCATGTGTTCTTGCATGGCGACCAGGCCAGCGCGATGGGCCTACAATGGCCGGGCTGCACGCCGCGCGACTGGCCGCTGACAGGCCGCGCGGCCCGTCCATCCCCCATCAGCGCCACCGCCACAGGGAGTATCCGCATGAGCAAGCAAGCCACGATCGTCCTCGTCCACGGTTTCTGGGGCGGCGCCGCCCACTGGAGCCGCGTCATCCTCGCCTTGCGGCGCGCAGGCCACACGGCCATCCGCGCCGTCGAACTGCCCCTGACGTCGCTGGCCGACGATGCGGAACGCACGCGCAAGATGGTGGCGCAGGTAGCGGGCCCCGTCCTGCTGGTGGGCCACTCCTACGGCGGCGCCGTCATCAGCGTGGCCGGCAATGCGCCGAACGTGGCGGGCCTCGTGTACATCGCCGCCTTCGCGCCCGACGCCGGCGAAAGCCCGGGCAGCCTCACGCAGGAGCATCCGCCCGTCGGCGTGCCCAACCTGGAAGGCGACAGCGACGGCTACCTGTGGGTCAAGCCCGACAAATACCACGAAAGCTTTTGCCAGGACCTCGACGCGGAAGAAGGCGCCGTGCTGGGCGTGGTGCAGAAAGCGCCGCTGGCCAGCACCTTTGGCGACACGGTCGGCGATCCGGCCTGGCGGCACAAGCCCAGCTGGTACCAGATTTCCAGCGCCGACCGCATGATTTCGCCCGTCAACCAGGAACGCATGGCGGCGCGCCTGCAAGCGCGCAAGGTCATCACCCTGGACGCCAGCCACGCCTCGCTGGCCTCGCGCCCCGCCGAGGTGGCGGCGCTGATCCTCGAAGCGGCCAGGGCCGTGGAAGCGTAGCAGGCAAAAAAAAGGCTCCTGGAAACCAGGAGCCTTGTGGCGCCGGATACGCGCTGTCGTCCGGGCTGGCGCCTCTGGGGTGGCGGCGCGAGCAGGAAACGGCATCCGCGCCAAGGAGGTCTTGCAACAGCCTTCGACGCTTCAACTTCATCGTAGCAGCTAATTCGGCGGCAAAACTCTCCAATATTTGCATGCCGGCGCGCTGCTGGCGCTACAGCCACCCCTCGCGCTTCAGCCGCCGGTGCAGCCAGTAGCAGCCGGCGATGATGACGACGATGACGGCCGGGTAACTGCCGCGCCATTTCAGCTCCGGCATGAATTCGAAGTTCATGCCGTACAGGCTGAAGACCATGGTGGGCACGGCCAGGATGGCGGCCCAGGCGGCCAGGCGCTTGACCACTTCGTTCTGGCGGATGGAAATCTGCCCCAGCGCCACCTGCATGGCGGAATTGACCAGCTCGCGCATCTGGTTGGCCGTGTGCGTGACCCGTTTCACGTGGTCGAGAATGTCGCGGTAATAGATGCGGTTTTCCTTCGGCACGATGTCGCCGTGGAAGCGGATCAATTGCGTGCAGATTTCATGCAGCGGGTTGACGGCCGCGTCGAGCTTCAGCAGTTCCGTCTTGAGCTGGTAGAAATCCTGCAGCTTGTCTTCGGACAGGCTGGGCTTGAACAGCTGGCTTTCATATTGCTGGAACTTCGCCTGCAAATGGTCGATGCAGGGCTGGTACTGGTCGACGATGAAGTCGATGATGGAATACAGCACGTAGCCGGGGCCGCTGGCCAGTTTCTCCGGCACGCTTTCCTTGCGTTCGCGCAATTTCGCATAGCCGGCCGAAGGGCCGTGGCGCACGGTAATGATGAAGCGGCAGCCGAGAAAAACGTGGGTTTCGCCGTAGACGATGGCGTCGCCATCGAGGCTGGCCGTGTGCAGCACCATGAACAGCGTGTCGCCATATTCCTCCAGCTTGGGCCGCTCGTGCGCCCCTTCCGCATCCTCGACGGCCAGTTCGTGCAAGCCGAAGGCCGCTTGCAGCGCCTGCATGGCGGCCGTGTCGGGGCCGGCCAGGCCGATCCACACGAAGCAGGCGGGATCGTCGAGAAAGTCGCCCACCTTGTCGATATCGAAGTGGGCGATCTTCCTGCCGTCGCGGTAGGCTTCGCAATTGACGACGGCGGCGTGCTGGCTCAAATCCATGTTGATTTCCAAAAATAAAAGATAGTTGCAGCTTAATCCAGGCGAAGTTGTCGCTCTGTTAAGTATTTCACGGCGAAATAATGCATACAGGCATAGTATGGAGGAAACTTACCAAAAGGAACGCACCTTGCCCAGATTGCCCGCCCCGGATCAACGCCGCCAGCTGCTGCTGGACCGCCGCGATGAAAAAATGGCCCGCTCGCCCCATGCCTATGTGCGCGGCAATACGGCGCAATACTACGAATGGCTGCAGGCGCAGCCCGGCCACAGCCTGCCCGAAGGCCCGCCGATCTGGATCTGCGGCGACTGCCACCTGGGCAACCTGGGACCGCTGGCCGGCGCCGATGGCAGCGTGGAAATGCAGATCCGCGACTTCGACCAGAGCGTGATCGGCAATCCCGCGCATGACCTGGTGCGCCTGGCCCTGTCGCTGGCGACGGCCGCGCGCGGCTCGTCCCTGCCCGGGGTGGTGACGGCCAGCATGCTGCAGCACTTGCTCGACGGCTACGCCTTTGCCTTCCTGCCCGGCGAATTGCAAGTCGCCCTGCCCCGCCCCGCCGTCGTGCGCACGGCCTTGCGCGGCGCCGTGCAGCGCTCGTGGAAGGAGCTGGCCGAGGAGCGTTTCCTGGAAACGCGGCCCATCATTCCCATGGGCCGCAACTTCTGGCCCATTTCCAGGGAAGAAAAGAAGGCCATCGCCGCCCTGTGCGACTCGTCGGACTTGCGCGCGCTGGTGACGCGCCTGAAGTCGCGCAGCAAGAAGGTGAAACTGGAAGTCATCGATGCCGCCTACTGGGTCAAGGGCTGCAGTTCGCTGGGCTTGCTGCGCTATGCCGTGCTGCTGGGCCTGGGCGACGGCGAATATTGCCTGATCGACATCAAGGAAGCCGTGCAAGCCACCTCGGTGCGCTATGCACATGCCAGCATGCCGCGCGACAACGCCAAGCGCGTGGTAGCCGGCGCGCGCCACATGTCGCCAGCCCTGGGCGAACGCACCATGCCGCAGCGCTTCCTGGGCCGCGGCATCTTCGTGCGCGAATTGCTGCCGCAAGACCTGAAGCTGGAAATCGACGAGCTCAGCGTGGAAGACGCGGCCAGCACGGCCAGCTACCTGGCGTATGTCGTCGGCTGCGCGCATGCGCGGCAGATGGACTGGTCGACGGGCATGCACTGGATCAAGGAACTGCAGACGGACCGCCACAACGGCAATCCGATCCCGCCCTGGCTGTGGAACAGCGTGCTGCAGCTGATCGCCAGCCACGAGACGGGCTACCTCGAGCATTGCCGCAGCTATGCGCAGCGGCGCCAGGCCAGCTGAGGCCGCCAACACATTGACATTCAGGCACGTCAATGTAAAATGAGAACCATTCGCATTCAAGAAGCACCTGCACGCACCCTCTCCCAGCGGCATGGAAGACTTCAGCGCCAACCTGGAGTGTGCCGTGACGTTTGCCCCAAGCCCTGCCGCCGAGCCCGAAGGCCCGTCTTCCATGAGCCAGCTGTATGGCGAGCACCACCCGTGGCTGCTGCGCTGGCTGCGCGGCAAGCTGTCATGCACGGACCATGCGGCCGACCTGGCGCAGGATACCTTCGTCAGACTGCTGGCCACGCCGGGCGAACGGGCCGCCAGCCTGCGCGCGCCGCGCGCCTACCTGACGACGGTGGCGCGGCGCCTGCTGATCGACCATTACCGCCGCCAGTCGCTGGAACAGGCGTGGCTGGCCACCCTGGCGCAGCTGCCCGCGCCCGTCACGCCGTCGGCGGAAGAACGCCTGCTGATCCTGGAAACCCTGCACCAGATCGACGCCATGCTCGACGGCCTGGGCGCGAAAGTACGCACGGCCTTCCTGCTGTCGCAGCTGGAAGGCCTGGCCTATGCCGACATCGCCGCGCGCCTGAACATCAGCGAGCGCACCGTCAAGCGCTACATGGTGCAGGCGTTCGAGCAATGCATCCTGCTGCTGGCCTGACGTGCGCGCCAGCATCGATGCACGCGCCGCGCGCGAGGCGGCGCACTGGATGATGCGCCTGCAAGGGGGCGAACTCGACGCGCCCGCGCTGCAGGCGCTGGCCCGCTGGCGCGCCGCCCACGCCGACCATGAGACGGCCTGGCAAAGGGCCGAGCACGTCTGCCGCACCTTCGGCATGCTGCCCGCGCCGCTGGCTTCCAGCCTGGCCATGCCCGTGCTGGACCGCCCGGACAGCGCGCGGCGCCGCGCCGCCCTGAAAACCCTGGCCTTGCTGATCATCGCCGGGCCGGCCGGCTGGAGCATGCTGGAACTGGCCCCATGGCAGCCATGGACGGCGCAGCTGCAGACGGCGACGGGCGAAATCCGCCACCTCGCCCTGGCCGACGGCAGCGCCCTGAGCCTGAACACGGCCAGCGCCGCCGATATCGCCTTCAGCGACGCGCTGCGCCTGGTCGAACTGCGCGCCGGCGAATTGCACGTGGCGACCAGCGCCGACGCGCGCCAGCGTCCCTTCATCGTGCGCACCCGCAACGGCAGCGTGCGCGCCATCGGCACGCGCTTCACGGTGCGCCAGGACGCCAGCCTGCTGGCCGCGCGCAGCCACGTGGCCGTGTCGCAGGGCGCCGTGGAAGTGCGGCCGGCCAACGCGCCTCCCGTGATGCTGCAGGCGGGCTGGCAAGCCAGCTTCGACGCCGCGGCCGTCAGCGCCCCGCAGCCGCTGGCGCCGCATGCCGATGCCTGGCTCAAGGGCTTGCTGTACGCGGATGCCACGCCGCTGGCCCAGGTATTGGCCCAGCTGGGCCGCTACCGCCACGGCGTCGTGCGCTGCGATCCGGCCGTGGCGCGGCTGGGCGTCACCGGCGTGTACCAGCTGCGCGACACGGATGCGCTGCTGGACTTGCTGCAAGCGTCGCTGCCCGTCCGCGTGCGGCGCCACGGCCGCTGGTGGGTTTCAGTCGGCCCCGCATGAAAATTTGAGAAATGATGTCCCTTTCCCGCATGTGCCGCGTCAATCCACACAGGACCAACACATGAACGAAGGGAAGCAAGCAATGAAGCATTACCGCACTACCGGCATCACCCTGGCCCTGCTGGGCAGCCTGGCACTGGCACCGCTCGCGCAGGCGCAGCAGCAAGCTGCCGCGCGCCACTACCAGGTGGCGCCCGGCCCCCTGGGCACGGCGCTGTCCGCATTCGCGGCCGAAGCGGGTGTCAGCATCTCCGGCGCCGCCAGCCTGTACGCAGGCGCGCGCAGCCACGGCTTGCATGGCAGCTACACCGTGGCCGACGGCTTCGCCCGCCTGCTCGATGGCAGCGGCCTGGTCGCCGTCGACCACGGCGGCGGCAACTATGCCGTGCGCCCGTCGCCGTCCGCCGCCGATGCCGCCACCCTGCCCGGCATCGCCGTGCGCGCCACGGCCGAGCGCGCCACCAGCACGGAAGACACGGGCTCGTATACGACGCCGGCCACGGCCAGCGCCACGGGACTGGTGCTGTCGCTGCGCGAGACGCCGCAATCGGTCAGCGTCATCACGCGCCAGCGCATGGAAGACCAGGACTTGCTGACGGTGCGCGACGTGCTGCGCAACACGCCCGGCATCGCCGTCAACCAGTTCGACACGGAACGCAGCACCTTTTCCGCGCGCGGCTTCGACGTCGACAACTTCCAGTACGACGGCGTGCCCACCACCTATAAAGTGCAGTATTCGGGCGGCGAATCGGAAATGGATTCGCTGATCTACGACCGCGTGGAAGTGACGCGGGGCGCCACGGGCTTGCTGACGGGCGCCGGCTACCCGTCCGCCTCGATCAACCTGGTGCGCAAGCGGGCCAGCGCAAGGCAATTCGAAGGGCAATGGTCGCTGGCGGCCGGCTCGTGGAGCGATTACCGGGGCACGCTCGACCTGGCCGCGCCGTTGAATGCCGACGGTTCCGTGCGCGGCCGCGTGGCTGGCGCCTGGCAGGACCGCAAGTCGTTTACCAATGGCTATTCGAACCAGCGCCAGCTCATCTACGCCACCGTCGAGGCGGACCTGGCGCCCGGCACCGTGGCCATGCTGGGCGCCAGCTACCAGAAGAACGACCCGAAAGGCAGCAACTGGGGCGGTTTCCCCCTGTGGTACAGCGACGGCACGCGCACCCATTTCGACCGTTCCGTCACGACGGCGCCGCGCTGGGCCGCCTGGGCCACGGAACAGACAAATGTGCACGCCACCGTCGAACACGCGCTGGGCCAGGGCTGGAAGGCGCAGGCGCAAGCCATGTACAGCAAGCACACGGAAGACACGCCGCTGGTATTTCTGGCCGAACGGCCCGATAGAATCACGGGCCTGGGCATGCTCGGCTATCCGAACCGCTACATCGGCGCGCGCGACCAGAGCAGCGCCGACGTGAAGCTGTCGGGGCCATTTTCCTTGGGCGGACGCCAGCATGAAGTCATCGTCGGGGCCAATTACACGGTGCAGCACGCCGAGTTCAGCGTCAAGGAAGCGCTCGATCCTGAACCGATCGGCAATTTCCTCGCCTGGGATGGCAGCTACCCGCAGCCGGCCTGGGGCGAACTCGTGCTGTCGGAAAAATACACGACCAAACAATATGGCGCGTATGGCGCGGCGCGCCTAAACCTTGCCGACAACACCAAATTGATACTCGGCGGGCGCTTGAGCCGCTGGGACAAGGACCGCATCGGCTTTGACGGCAGCGCCCGCTTTGCCTTCGCCAAGAGCAAGTTCGTGCCGTATGCGGGCGTGGTGGTGGACCTGAACGACACCTATTCGATGTATGCCAGCTACACGGACATCTTCCGTCCGCAGGAAAACCAGGACCGCACGGGCGCCTGGCTGGACCCGCTGACGGGGCAAAGCATGGAAGCGGGCTTGAAGGGAGAACTGGCCGAGGGCCGGGCCAACGGTTCCATCGGCATCTTCGAGATCAGGCAGGACAAGCTGGCCCAGCCGGACGGCGCGCACAGGATTCCCGGCACCACCACGCAAGCGTACTATGCGGCGCGCGGCGCCACCAGCCGCGGCATCGAGGGGGAATTGTCGGGCCGTTTGGCGCCGGGCTGGAACGTGACGGCCAGCGCCAGCCACTTCCGCGCCAGGGACCGCGAACAGCAGGACATCAACACCCTGTCGCCCCGCTCGACGGTGCGCCTGTTCACCACCTGGAAGGTCAAGCCAGACCTCACCGTGGGCGGCGGCGTCAACTGGCAAAGCAAGTTCTACTTTGACGACGAGGGCCCGAACGGCAAGGAAAGAGTGACGCAGGAAGCCTACAGCACGGTCAGCCTGATGGCCACGTACCAGCTGTCGCGCCAGCTGCTGGCCCAGCTGAACGTGGAAAACGTGCTGGACCAGCGCTACATCAACATCAATACCTATGCGCAAGGCACGTATGGCATGCCGCGCAGCGTGCGCGCGACCATGACGTACCGCTTCTGATGGAGCGCCAGGGCGGCCCCTCGGACCGGGCCGGCCTGGCTGGCAGGGCTACGCCATGCCCCTGGCCGCGTCGAGGATCGCCTTCAGCTCCTTCGCATTGGCCTTGACGTATGCCGCGCTCTCCGCCAGCAGCTGCGACGATGCCGGCACGGGGTCCAGCAAGGCGCGCGTCTGTTCGCCGGGCGCCAGGCCGGCCGCGCGCACGACGGTGTCGGCCGTGTGCGCCCAGTTGGTCCCTTCGGCAAAGCCGCGGCCGATTTCCACGCCGTCCAGATCGCGGGCGATGGCGCCGCCCTCCGTGTATTGCAGGCCCGTGCCGAAAAAGCCCGACTGGCCCGTGGCGATCAGCGGCTCCAGGGTGAACGCCTTCAAGCGCTGCGGCAGCGTCTCGACAATGGCGAAATGATAATGCGCGGGATACCAGGTATCCGTCGCCGGATACACGGCCGGATTGGGCGACGTCTCATCCTTGACCCACGCCGTCACGGTCATGGTGCCGGTGAGGTCGGTGGTGACGTTGGCGGCGTCGATATACTTGCCGTTGAATCTGGCCGTCATGGGCCCCGGCGCCACGGGTCCCGTCTGCCAGTAAAAGCGCTCGTTGTCCAGCGAGTGCAGCGCCGAGATCGTCATCTGCACTTCCGGCAGGTCCGGCGCCAGGCCCGCCTGGAACTGCACTTCAAACCAGTCCCAGCCTCCGGGCGGCGCCGGCGCCAGGTTGCTGGCGGCGCGCAGCACCGCATGCTGGGCGGCCCCTTTCGGCATGAAGCCGGCCGTCCATTGATGGTCGTACCACATGCTGCCGTCCGTCAATTCGATGCGCTTGCCGTCGATGCTGATCACGTTCGCTGCGCCCGGGCGCAGCTTGAGCAGCGAGGCCGAATAATACAGGGTGCCCAGGCCATCGATGCTGGGCGAGCAGCCAGCGTCGCCCTGCATGAAATAGCCCTTGGGATTATCGAGCGAGATATCGATGCCGAACTCGACATCGACGGGCTTGCCCATGTCCCAGCCGCGCGCCTGCAGGCGCACGGGAAACAGGCCGCCGCCCGCATCGAGCCCCTCGATGGCATTGCGCCCGATGCGGAAGGCAAACGGATTGGCGCCCACTTCCACCAGGCCCGTGGTGCCGGCCACGACCACCGTATTCGCGCGGTACTGCACGCCCGCCTGCGGATCGCAGATGGCCAGGTGCATTTCGAGCGACTGGTTTTCAATCTCGCTCAAGCCCAGCTCGGCGGCCAGCGGTGGCGGCAGCAGCGCGTACTGCCAGAACATCAGCTCGACGCTGTAGTGGCGGTCGCCGCCATCCGTAAAGTTGCCGACAAAAAAATGCCAGCCCAGCTGGTACTGCAGCTGCGGCAAATCGATCTGCGGGAAGGTAAATTGCGGATCGAGGGGCACCGGCGCATAACCGGTATTCGATTCCGGCCCCAGGAACAGGCAGCTGGCATAAAACTCGCGCGGGCTCATCGCCCCGGTCTGCTGCAGGTGCTGGCGCAGCAGGGCGTAGCGCTCGGCGCGGCCCTGCACGAACGTCAATTGATTCTCTTCCAGCTGTTTCAAGCGCAGGAGGAAACGCTCGGCATACGCCGCTTCGCTGTTGGCGGCGCCTTCGATGCGCGCCAACAAGTCCGGAGGAATCTTCGCGGCATCATATTCTTTCATCCACAG
>CAUSDR010000194.1:0-10249 GCA_963530105.1 uncultured Janthinobacterium sp. | reverse complement strand
GCCTTCACCAGCACCTCGGCCCAGGCGCGCTGCGCCACGGCCACCGTGCGCATGCCCTGCGCATCGGACGCGCCGGCGGCCAGCAGGCAATCCTGGGCGTCGCCCAGGATGTGTTCTTCCACCAGGCCCGGCAACGCCGCGCGCAGGCGGGCGCCGGCCAGCGGCGGGGTTTTCAGGCGCAGCAGGGTCACGTCGGCCGCCGCCAGCAGCAGGACCACCTGCTTCGCGCCAGCGATCAGCTGGCCCAGGCTGCCCAGCGCCGCGCTTCCCTGCTGCAGCAAGGCGCCGCCGTCGCCGGCCAGCACGAAGGTGCAGGACGGTGCGCTGTCGGTGGATGCCTTGGCCGGGTGCCGGATATACAAAGTTGTCAAGGTGACTCGCTTTCAGGGTTAATTTTCCCGCAACCAGACCAGGCTGGTGGTGCGCTGCGGATCCGTTTTTCGATTGACGAGCGCCACGGCGTCGAGGGCGGCGCGGTCCAGCCGCACGCGGATGACGGTGAGGAAGTAGCGGCTCTTCACATCGAGCTCGACCCCTTCGATCACTTTCGTCGCATCAATATTATTCTTGAAGTTTGCCAAATCAACAAACTTTTTACGCGGATTGCTCAAAGTCAGGGCGCTGGCCTCGGACAGCGACATCAGCGTCACGGCCGCCAGCACTTCGGCCGGCGCCGTATTCACATTCACTGCCGTCAATTCCGGCAGCACGATGACGAAGTCGCGCAGCTTCTCGATCATTTGCGGCGTATAGCCGGGCACCGCCAGCAAATCCTCGATCTGCGTGAACGCCACCGGCTCGCTGCCGCCGCCGGTGCCGCTGGCGGCGGGCGTCTTGCCATCGCTGCCGCTGTCGTTGCTGGCGGTGGCGCGCGGTTTCGGCTTCGCCCGCAGCACGGCATCGGCTGTCGCCTGCGCCAGGCCGCTATCGAGCTGCAAGTTCGACAGCAGGCGCTGGTAAGCCTGCACATTGCCCGCATTGACGCCGCCCGTGGCATTGATCAGGTTGGCAATATTGAAACGCGCCTGCGCGTCGAGCGCGCGGCCCGAGACGGTGGCGTCGAATTTTTCCGTGTCGACCTTTTCGCGGTCGACATAATCGTCGAGCCGCGCTTCCTCGATGGGCGTGGCCCACACGCCGTCGAGCGCCGTCAGCGAGGGATTGTCCTGGCGCAGCCAGAAGCGGGCGAAGTCGACCATGCCGCGCATGGCCCACTGCGTCTGCAGGCGCAAACGCTGGTTTTCCATCGAGCGCACCTGCACCTGCTGCTGCCAGAACAGGCTGGCGACGACGGTGATGGCCAGCGCCGTCAGCAGCAGGGCCGTGATGACGGCCACGCCGCGCTGGCGCGCCGGGAGCTTGACGGGCTTCATCCCGGCCCCAATAAAAAGACTTTGGACAGGCCCGCATCCTGGCCCGGCATCTGCAAGGTCACTTCCAGGCCCGGCACCTGCGTCGAGATGGTGGCGCCCGCCGTCAGCACGTTCCAGGCGCCATTGCTCCAGCCCCGCATGACCATGCTCTGCACGCCGCGCATCAGCGCCACGTCGGCGCCGGCCGTATCCGTATCGTCGCGCGCCGCCTGCCACAGGGTGTCGAGCACGGCCAGGTCGCGCGTGCCGTTCGACTCGCGCCGCGTCAGCACGCCGCCGTTCAGGCGGTAAGTGACCACTTGCAACTGTTGCGGCTCCTGTTCCGAGGCGGCCACGCGCACCAGGGTCAGGCGGTCGTTTTCGGCTGTCAGGTTGAGCCTGCCGTTCAACAGGGTATTGCCCTGGCCGGCGCCGGCCAGGTGGTCGCAGTCGCTCTGCATCTGGGCAAACGCCAGCTGCATGCCGCGCGCCTGCTCCAGCTGGCTCGTCAGCACTTCGCGCGAGCGCACGATGCTGTCCAGGCCGCGCCAGCCCAGCACGGCGACCATGGCCAGGATGCCGATCGCCACGAGCAGCTCGATCAGCGTGAAACCGGCGGAGAGCGGGCGGCGCGCCATCAGTCGTTAAAGGAAAGCAACACCAGGCGCACGATGCGCCGGGCCGGGTATTGCGCGTCATACACGTTGACGCGCACTTGCCGGATGCGGGGATTCGGCGTCGCCACCACTTCTTCCTCGCAGATGAGTTTTAAATCGCCCTGCGGGCAGTCGACCGTGCGCTTGCCCGTCTGCGGGAAGGTCTTCGCCAGGCGCAGGCGCACCAGGTGGTTTTCCGCCGACCAGGTGGCCATCATGGCGCTGCGCAAGCCGTCGCTGTTCTGCGTCAGGCTGCCGACGGCGCGCAGCGAGGCGCCCAGGGCCGTGCCGACGATGACGAGGGCGACCAGGACTTCGAGCAAGGTGAAGCCGCGCTGGCGGCGGTGCGCTGGCGGCCGCATCATTGCTCGACCGTGAAGTGGCCGATGCCGTCGGCGCGGATGGCCACGCTGCGCTCGCCGCTGGCCAGGGTCAGGACAAAAGGCTTGTCGACCGGTTCGCGGCCGAAGATGATGCGCAGCGGCTGCGCCACGCTGTTCGACGGCTGCACGCTGAGCAGCATGGGCGTATTGGCGAACGCGCGCTCGCGCAGCAAGTCATCCTGCGTCACGGGCTGCCACAGCTTTTCATTGAGGACCAAAAAACGGTATTGATTTTCATCCGCCTCGAACGCCACTTGCCGGCTGCGCACGATGGCTTCATCGCGCGCCAGCTGCAGCAGCAGGGCGATGCGCTCGGCTTCCTTCTGCAGCGCCTGCTGGCCGTTCGGCATGGCGTTCAGCGAGACGAGGCCCAGGGTGACGCCGATGATGACCATCACCACCAGCAGCTCGATCAGCGTGAAGCCGCCGCCGTGCTGCCGGCGCGCCAGGCGTCGCCTGCTCATGGTGGCCATGCAGGGAAAGACTTACAGGTCCCACGAGCCGATATCGGCATCGTCGCCGCTACCGCCGGGCTGGCCATCGGCGCCCAGCGAAATGATGTCGACTTCGCCCTTCACGCCCGGCGACAGGTACTGGTAAGGATTGCCCCATGGATCTTTCGGCATCTTTTCCAGGTAGCCGCCCGCTTTCCAGCCATTCGCGGCCGGGCCGGTGGTGGGTTTTTCGATCAGCGCATGCAAGCCCTGCTCGGTGGTCGGGTAGCGCTGGTTGTCCAGGCGGTACAGTTTCAACGCTTGCATCACGGTGGCGATGTCGACTTTCGCCGCCGCCACTTTCGATTCGCCCGTGCGGGCGATCAGCTTGGGCACCACCAGCGAGGCCAGGATGCCCATGATCACCACCACGACCATGATTTCGATCAGGGTGAAGCCACGCGCGCGGCGCTGGCGTGTCGGATGGTTTGCTGCGTTTTGCATAAGAAAGAGAGAAGAAGGTGAGTAATGAGTGCAGAGTATAAAGCGGAAATATGACAAAGCCTGTCATATGGGGAAAAAATTCTGCGGCGGGTTTTCAGAGCGACAAGACCACTTCGCCGCAGACGGCGCAGCCAGGGTCGCGCGCGACCTGCATGCTGCTCCATTCCATGTGCAAGCCGTCGAGCAGCAGCAGGCGTCCGGCCAGCGATTGCCCCGCGCCCATCACCAGTTTCAGCGCCTCGGCCGCCTGCATGGCGCCCACCACGCCCACCAGCGGCGCGAACACGCCCATGGTCGAGCACGCCTCGTCCGTGAACTGCTGCTCCTGCGGGAACAGGCAGGAATAACAGGGCTGGGTGCCCGTGCGCGGGTCGAACACGCTCACTTGCCCGTCGAAACGGATCACGGCACCCGACACCAGCGGCACCCTGGCCGCCACGCAGGCGCGGTTGACGGCATGGCGCGTGGCGAAGTTGTCCGTGCAGTCGAGCACCACCGTGGACGACAAGACCAGTTCGGCCAGGCGCGCGCCGTCGAGGCGCTCCTGCAAGGCGACAATGTCGATCTCGGGATTGATGCCGATCAAGGTTTCACGCGCCGACAGCACTTTCGGCTGGCCCACGCGGGCCGTCGTGTGGGCGATCTGGCGCTGCAGATTGGTCAGGTCGACCGTATCGTCATCGACCAGGGTCAGCTTGCCGACACCGCTGGCCGCCAGGTACATGGCGGCGGGCGAACCGAGCCCGCCCGCGCCGATCACCAGCACGTGCGCGTCCAGCAAGGCTTGCTGGCCTTCGATGCCGATCTCATCCAACAGGATATGGCGCGAATAGCGCAACAGTTGCTGATCGTTCATGGTTTTATGTCTACTGCAAACCCAGATCGAACCCTGGGGGCGGCCCCTCAGGGTCCGGCCCCGGCACTTGCATTGGCTTAAGCATCATGGCTTTTGCACCGGAATCTTCTTGTCATCCGCCTTGATGTCGGAAGCGATCTCGGGCTTGGCGCTGATCGGCTCTCCCTTCGCGTCCGCCTTGGCCAGCTGCACCGGCAAGCCCTGGAAGTGGTTCAGGGCTTGCTGCAGCTGGAAATCATCCTTGGCGCCGTATTCGAGCGGCTTGCGCTTTTTCGCCGTGGCGATCAGGCGCTGCTCTTCTTCCAGCTGCTCGTGCATGCCTTCCATCGTCGGCTTGGCCGCTTCCGGCTTGCCGTCGTTGCTGCTCAAGTGCTTTTCCAGATCCGCTTCGCGGATGCGCAGGCTGTTCCAGCCATCGCCTTCGGCCGTTTCATCGACCAGCAAGTCGGGCACGATGCCGCGCGCCTGGATGGCGCGGCCTTTCGGCGTGTAATAGCGGGCCGTCGTCAGCTTGACGGCCGTGTCGGCTGTGATCTGGCGCAAGGTTTGCACGGAACCCTTGCCGAAGGTTTGCGTGCCGATCACGGTGGCGCGCTGGTAATCCTGCAGTGCGCCGGCGACGATTTCCGAGGCGGAAGCGGAACCGGCATTGACCAGCACCACCAGCGGCACGGTTTTCAGCGCGGCCGGCAGCTTGGCCAGCGGGTCGCTCTTGGCGCCCGGCGGCGCATAGAATTCGCGGCGGCCATAAAACACCTGTTTCGATTCCGGCAACTGGCCCTTGGTCGAGACGATGATGGAATTGCCCGGAAGAAAGGCCGTGGCCACGCCGATGGCGCCTGGCACGACGCCGCCCGGATCGTTGCGCAAGTCCAGCACCAGGCCCTTGAGCTTGGGGTCTTGCGCGTACAGCGCGTTGATCTTTTTGACCATGTCATCGACGGTCGGTTCCTGGAACTGGGCGATGCGCAGCCAGGCATAGCCGGGCGCGACCATCTTGGCCTTCACGCTCTGCACGCGGATTTCCTCGCGCACGATGGGGAATACCAAGGGCTTGCTCTCGCCCTTGCGCGACATGGTCAGCACCAGCTTGCTGCCGGGCTGGCCGCGCATCTTCTTGATGACTTCTTCCAGCTGCAAGCCTTTCAGCGGGATATTGTCGAGGCGGGTGATCAGGTCGCCCGCCTGGATGCCGGCCTTGGCGGCGGGGCTGTCCTCGATGGGCGAGACGACTTTCACGTAGCCGTCTTCCATGCTCACTTCGATGCCGATGCCGACAAACTTGCCTTGCACGCTTTCGCGCATTTCCTTGAAGGCATTTTTATCCAAGTACACGGAATGCGGGTCCAGCGACGACACCATGCCGGAAATGGCTTCCGTCAGCAGTTTCTTGTCTTCCACCTTCTCGACATAATCGGTCTTGATCAGGCCAAACACGTCGGACAGCTGGCGCAGCTCGTCGAGCGGCAGCGGCGCATTCGTGATTTTCTGCGCCACGGCCGGGAACTGCAGCGACATGCCGATACCGGCCAGCACGCCCAGACCGATCAGGCCGATACTTTTGACTTTGATGCCCATGTGTTCTTCACAATCTACAAATACGCTGCCGCAGCAATGGTGGGAACTTAAAACTTGACCCAGCTGGCTGGATCGAAGGCGCGGCCCTGATGACGCAATTCAAAGTATAGCCCTGATTCCTCGTTGCCGCCGCTGTTGCCGGCGCTGGCAATGGCGTCGCCGCCCTTGACGGCGTCGCCCACGCGTTTCAGCAAGGATTGATTATTGCCATAAATACTCATGTACTGGCCGCCGTGGTCGACGATGATCAGGTTGCCGAACCCGCGCAGCCAGTCGGAAAACACCACGCGGCCGGCGGCGATGGCATGGATCTCGCTGCCTTCGCCCGTGCGGATGAAAACGCCCTTCCAGCTGGGGCCGTCACCGCGCTTGCTGCCGAAGCGGGCGGCAACCTTGCCCGCCACGGGCGCGCGCAGCTGCCCTTTCAGGCTGGCAAAGGCGCCGGCCGGCGCGGCCGGGCCCAGGCTTGGGCGCTCCGGCTCGGGCGGCGCCACCGGTTCCGGCTTGGGCGCCACCTTGGCCACCTGCGGCGGTTCGTCGTCATCGATGGGGTCGAGTTTCACGGGCGCCGGCGGCGGCGTCTGCGGCTTGATCTTGCCCGATTTATTCTGTTGCTCTTTAGCAATGCGTTCGCGCTCGGCCTGCGCCTGCGCGGCCTTGGCGCGCGCGGCCAGCAGGCGTTCGCGTTTTTCCGCGGCGATCTTGGCGTCGGCGGCCGCTTTCGCGGCGGCGCGCTGTTCGGCCAGCAATTGCTGGCGTTTCTTCTCGGCCGCGGCGGCGGCGGCCTGCTCTTCGATCAATTTCGCCAGCTTGTCGACCAGGTTGCCCATGCGCTGTTCGTCGCGCTCGACATTGCCCACTTCCTTGCGCTGCGCCACCAGGCGCTGCGACAAACTCGTCAGCAAGGCGGCGCGGCGCGCCTTTTCCTGCACCAGCAGGGCTTTCTGGTCGCGCTCTTCCTGCGCGATTTCTTCCAGCTCATCCTTGGCGTTCTGCACGTCCGCCTGGTTTTTCTCCACCGCCAGCAAGTTGGCGCGCAGGGCGTCGAGCAGGCGCGCCTGCGCCTGCGACACATACGCCATGAATTGCAGGTCGCGGTTGATGCGGTTCGGGTTGTCGCCCGACAAGAGCAGCTTGATGCGGTCTTCATTGCCGGCGACATATTGTTCGCGCAGCAACTTGGACAGCTGTACCTTCTGTTTCTCGACGGTGGCCGTCAGCTGCTGGTGCTCCTGCCCCAGCGCACCGAGCTTGCGGCCCGTCTCGGTCTGCTCCTGCGCCAGGTCGCGCAAGGCGCGGTTGGCGTTGGAAATGGCCTCTTCCGACTCGGCCAGGGTATCGGCGGCGTCGTCCTTGGCGCTTTCCGTGCGGCTGATGTCGCGCTTGAGCGCCGTCAGCTTTTGTTGCAATCCGGCACGTTGTGCTTCCGCGGCCGCCTTCTGCTTGCTGCGTTCGGTGGGTTTGGCGCCCTGCGCGATGCCGCTGGACAACAGCAGCGCCGCGCACAGCAGGGCAGCGGCGCGCCACGCCGGCAGGGGTCGTTCAGCAGAGGGGGCGATGGCTGTGCCGCGGAAGAGAGACGACAAAGTTACTTGGCCTTCCCTTGGTTCGCCACGGCCGCTTGCGCCGCCGCGATCGCTGCCGGGTCGCCCAGGTAGTAATGACGGATCGGTTTCAGGTCGGCGTCCAGTTCATACACGAGCGGCTGGCCGTTCGGGATGTTCAGGCCGACGATGTCGCTGTCGCTGATGCCGTCAAGCATCTTGATCAGGGCGCGCAGGCTGTTGCCGTGGGCCGAGATGATGATCTTCTTGCCGGCGCGGATGGCCGGGGCGATTTCTTCGTCCCAGGCCGGCATCACGCGCGCGACGGTGTCTTTCAGGCATTCGGTCAGCGGGATCGCCGCTTTCGGCAGGCCGGCGTAGCGCGGGTCGTTGAACGAGGCGCGGTCGTCGTCCTCGGCCAGCGGCGGCGGCGGCGTGTCATAGCTGCGGCGCCATACCAATACTTGCTCGTCGCCATATTTGGCGGCCGTCTCGCCCTTGTCCAGGCCTTGCAGGGCGCCGTAGTGGCGCTCGTTCAAGCGCCAGTCATTCTTGATCGGCAGATACATCATGTCCATCTCGTCGAGCGCCAGCCACAGGGTGCGGATGGCGCGCTTCAGGACCGAAGTGTAGGCCACGTCAAACGTAAAACCTTCCTGCTTGAGGATCTGGCCGGCGGCCTTGGCTTCGTTGACGCCCTTTTCCGTCAGATCGACGTCGGTCCAGCCGGTGAAGCGGTTATCGAGGTTCCAGGTGGACTCGCCGTGACGCATGAAAACGATTTTGTACATAGTTCTATCTTCTCAAGGGGTTCAAATCAAAAAAGCAAAACGTAAAAAGACCTCGTCCAGCTTCTATTTTATAATGCGCGGATTGACTTAAACCATTGGACCCTACGTGAAATTCATTATCGACCACATTTTTCTGTTTGCCATCGTCATTATTTCCGGCGGCGCCCTCCTCTGGCCACTGCTGTCGATGCGCGGCAAGCGCGCGACCGTGCTGGAAGTCACGCAACTGATCAACCGCGGCAAGACCGTCATCGTCGACGTGCGCAGCGCCGAAGAATTCGCCACGGGCCACTTGCCTGACGCAAAAAACATTCCGCTGCCGGAACTGTCAAAACGCCTGGGCGAGCTGGAAAAATTCAAAACGCGCCCCATTGTAGTGGTTTGCCAGAAAGGTTCGCGCTCCGCTACGGCCGTCGGCCTGCTGGGCAAAGCTGGTTTCGCTGAGGCAACGAGCCTGGAAGGCGGCCTCGACGAGTGGAAAAAGCAGGGTTTGCCATTGAAAACCTTGTCGCTGGCGAAGTAAGCCGGCACTTAACTGGAAGGAATCATCATGACTGTCCCCGTAATTGTGTATAGCACCGCCGTGTGCCCGTATTGCGTGCGCGCCGAGCGCCTGCTGGAATCGAAGGGCGTGACCGTGCAAAAGATCCGCGTCGACCTCGACCCGGAAGAGCGCATCAAGATGATGGAACGCACGGGCCGCCGCACGGTGCCGCAGATCTATGTGGGCGAAACCCACGTGGGCGGTTTCGACGATTTGTATGCGCTTGATCAAGCCGGCAAGCTGGACCCCTTGTTAAACGGCACAGCAGCCTGATATAAAGCGGGTTCGAGAAATTGCTTGGTTTTTTGTCGTATTGTTTTGATACAATTGCCCTCGCACCTGCTCTGGCCGTGCCTATCCGGCACGGTTTGAATACCGCAAGCACCATATTTGAACGGTGTGCCGTTCTTGTCCTTTACAACGAAAGCGTTCCATGTCTGACGAAAATCTGCAACCAGTCTTCCAAATCCAACGCGTCTACCTGAAAGACATGTCGCTGGAACAACCAAATTCCCCAGCAATTTTCCTGGAACAAGAAGCACCAGCCATCGAAGTTGCTCTGGACGTGGGCGCCGCGCCTCTGGCCGACGGCATCTTTGAAGCCACCGTGACCATCACCGTCACCGCCAAAGTCGGCGACAAAGTTGCTTTCCTGGTTGAAGGCAAGCAAGCTGGTATCTTCGAAGCACGCAACATTCCTGCCGATCAACTCGATCCGCTGCTGGGAATCGGCTGCCCGAACATCATCTACCCTTACCTGCGCGCCAACATCGCCGACGTGATCACCCGTGCCGGCTTCCCGCCAGTGCACCTGGCCGAGATCAACTTCGAAGTGTTCTACCAACAACGTCTGCAAGCTATTGCTGACGCTGCCGCCGCTGCTCCAGCAACTGGCGAAGCGACGCACTAAGCTGCAGGCAAGACCCGCCGGCCTTTCCAGGCTGGCCTGACACGGCGGCCTGGCCGCCGTGTTTCGTTAAGGTTCAAAAAATATCATGTTGAAAAGTGCGCTCTTGAGCAAGTTCCGCTGGATGGCCGGCGCCGTGCTGCTGCTGGCGACCGCCGCCAGCCACGCCGTCGATTTCAAGACGGTGGGCGCGGCCCCCGTGATCCTGTACGACGCGCCCTCCGCCAAGGGTGGCAAGCTGTATGTCGCGCCACGCGGCATGCCGCTGGAAGTGGTCCTCAGCTACGGCGAATGGGTCAAGGTGCGCGACGCCAGCGGCGAAATGGCCTGGACCGAAGCCAAGGGCCTGTCCGCCAAGCGCAATGTCGTGGCGCGCGCCGCCAACCTCAAGGTCCGCGCCAGCCCCGACGACACCGCCTCCGCCATCCTCCTCGTCGACAAGGGCGTGCTGCTGGAAATGAGCGAACAGCCGAGCTCCGGCTGGGTCAAGGTACGCCACAAGGATGGCCAGAGCGGCTACGTCAAGACCAGCGAAGTGTGGGGCCTGTAAGCCCTCGCCCGTTCCCCCTGCCCGTTTGAGGTTGCATGCAAGTTTCCCCTGAAGTCACCCCCGAGTCCCGCCCGGCCGCCAAGGCCGCTTCCCGTCCCATCACCGTGCTGGGCGCCGGCGCCTGGGGCACGGCCGTGGCCCTGGCCCTGG
>CAUSDR010000193.1:0-10294 GCA_963530105.1 uncultured Janthinobacterium sp. | reverse complement strand
CGAGTTGGTCAGTACGCTGACCTGGGTGCCGGCGGCCACCTTGCCGGCCAGGGTGGCGCTCAGGGCCGCGCCGGGCACGAAATAGGGCGAGGTCAGCAGCGCTTCCTGGCGCGCCTGCGTCAGCAGCGGCAGCAGGCTGTGCATGAGCCAGTGCTCGCTGCGCTGCAAGCTGGCGACGGGCGCGGCTTTTCCGGCGGGTCCGACAGCACCTGCACCTGCCCGCTCCAGTGCAGGCGCAGGCGTCCGTCCAGGTGCGCTTGCAATTGCTGCGCATCGGTCAGTTGCTGCAGATAGGGCGAGGCGGCATATTCGCCGGCCATCGTGTCGAGGCTGGCACGCACGGCTTGCAGTTCCGGCGCACCCGCGTCCTTGTCCGCATGCAGGGCGCGGATGGGGATGACGGCGCGGCTGTTCCAGAAGCGGTCAAAGATGTCGCTGGTTTGCTGCACGGCCGGGCCGACCAGCAGCAGATCCGCATCCTGGAAATTGACTTGCTCGGCTGCATCGAAATATTCATCACCGATATTGCGTCCGCCGACGATGGCCACCCGGCCATCGACGATCCACGCCTTGTTGTGCATGCGCCGGTTCAGGCTGAGCGCGCGCAAGGCCATTTCCACGGCACGCCGCCAGACGCCGTCGCGGTTGCGGCCGGGATTGAAGATGCGCACCTCGATCAGCGGGTGGCTGTCGAGGGCAAGAATGGCGCCATCCTGGCCGCGCGCGTTGATATCGTCGAGCATCACGCGCACGCGCACGCCCCGGTCGGCCGCGCGCAGCAATTCGCGCACCAGCAAGCGCCCCGTGACGTCGTTGTGCCAGATGTAGTACTGCAGGTCGATGCTGCGGCCCGCTTCGCGCGCGCTCAGGGCGCGCAGGGCGAAGGCTTCCAGGTTGTCGTCGATCAGGGCCGTGCCGCTCTGGTCAGGGCGTTGCGCCAGCTGCGGGGCCAGCACGCGGTCGAGCATGGTGGCCCCGGCTTCCACGGGCAGGGCCGTGCCCGGTGCGCCCAGCGAACGCTCGGCAAAGCGGCCGTAGCTGTACAGGGCGGCCGTGCTGAGCAGGGCGAACAGCGCGGCGAACAGCAGCAGTTTGACGAGCATGCGGCGCACCGTCAGCGGATTCCACGCGCACGGCGGCGGGCGGGAAGGAAGGTGGTCTGGCGCATGCGGCGGTCTTTCATGTTCAGGGCGGGGAGTGGCCGATTGTAGCAGTTTCTACAATGCACGATTTTCATCGTGAAATATCCTTGCCTGCAGTCAAAAATGCGAAAATGACCATCTACTTATACTGGGGAGATGGCGGCATGCGACGGATTTTCACTGGAGTGACGGCAGCCATGCTGTCGGCGGGAGCAATGGCGGCGCCGGCCGCCGGCCAGCAAGCGGGCGAGCGCATGGTGGGCGAGCTGGTAAGCGCCATCTCGCCGCAGCGTATCGAGGCGCACGTGCGCAAGCTGGTCAGCTTCCAGACGCGCCACACCATGTCCGATACCGTGTCCGACACGCAGGGCATCGGCGCGGCCCGGCGCTGGATCAAGGCTGAACTGGAGCGCTGCGGCGCGCAGGCGGGCGGGCGCCTGCAGGTGGCGTTCGACAGCCACGTCGCGCCCGTGTCGAAACGCATTTCGCGGCCGACGGAAATCGTCAACGTGGTGGCGACCCTGTCGGGCAGCCAGCCCCAGTCGGCCGAACGCATCTATGTCGTCAGCGGCCACTACGACTCGCGCGCCACCGACGTGATGGATGCCAGGGGCGATGCGCCGGGCGCCAACGACGATGCCTCGGGCACGTCGGCCGTCATCGAGATGGCGTGCGTGATGGCGCGCTACCAGTTCGACGCCACCCTCGTCTTCATGGCGGTGGCGGCGGAAGAGCAGGGTTTATTGGGTTCCGGCCACTGGGCACAGCAGGCGAAATTGAAAAACCTCAATATCGCCGGCATGCTCAATAACGACATCATCGGCAGTTCGCGCGCCGACGACGGCACGGTCGACGGCGGCCAGGTGCGCCTGTTTGCAGAAGGCATTCCCGCCGTCAAGGAAATGAGCGACGGCGTGCGCGCGCTGGTGGCGACGGGCGGCGAGAATGATTCGATTTCGCGCCAGCTGGCGCGCCATGTGAAACAGGTGGGCGAGCGCCATGTGCCGGGCTTCCGGGTCAACGTCATCCAGCGCGCCGACCGCTACCTGCGCGGCGGCGACCACATGCCGTTCCTGGCGCAGGGCTATGCGGCCCTGCGCTTCACGGAGCCGCACGAGGATTTTGCTCACCAGCATCAGGACGTGCGCGTGGAAAATGGCGTGCAGTATGGCGACTTGCCGCAGTTCGTCGACTATGACTACGTGGCGAAAGTGGCGAAGGTCAACGCGGCGGCACTGGCCTCGCTGGCCCTGGCGCCCGCCGCGCCCAGCACCGTGCAGGTGCGCACGGCGCAGCTGGAAAACGCCACCACCTTGCAATGGCAGCCGAACACGGAACCGGACCTGGCCGGCTACCGCGTCGTCTGGCGCGCCACCACGGCCGACCAGTGGCAGGGCGCGCAGGACGTGGGCAATGTCACGCAAGCCAGGGTCAACCTGTCGAAGGACAATTACTTCTTCGGCGTCCAGGCCATCGACAAGGATGGCAACGTCAGCGTGGCCACTTACCCGATGCCGCTGCGCTAGGCGCTGCCGGCAGGCAGCCTCGCCAGGAAGCCGTGGATCTGGGAAACAACTGCCGCGCCTTCGCCCACGGCGGCGGCCACGCGCTTGGTCGAGCCGGCGCGCACGTCGCCGATGGCGAAGACGCCGGGCACGCTCGTTTCCAGCGCGGCCCGCTCCGGCAAGTCGGGAGGCGGGTTGAAGGACTGCGCGGCGTGGCCGTGGGCGCGGCATTCGGCGCGCGTGACGTCGAAGCCCGTGCGAATAAAACCCTGTTCATCGACGGCGACGGCGCAGTCGTGCAGCCAGTCCGTGTTCGGGTCGGCGCCGACGAAGAGGAAGACGCGGCGCACGGCGCAATCGCACTCTTCGCCCGTCCGGTTATTGCGCCAGCGGACGCCCTGCAAGCCGTCGTCGTCGCCTTCGAGGGCGATGATTTCCGTGTGCGTGTGCAAGGTGATGTTGGGCGTGGCGGCGATGCGTTCGATCAGGTAGCTCGACATGCTGGCGGCCAGCCCGTCGCCGCGGATCACCATGTGGACCCTGGCCGCATGGCCGGAGAGGAAGACGGCCGCCTGGCCGGCCGAGTTGCCGCCGCCCACCAGGATGATGTCTTCTTCCTTGCACAGCTTGGCTTCGATGGGCGAGGCCCAGTAATACACGCCGCGTCCCTCGTAGGTCTTCAGGTTGGCCAGCGAGGGGCGGCGGTAGCGCGCGCCGCACGACAGCACCACCGTGCGGGCGCGCACTTGCGTGCCGTCGCACAGCTTGACGCGCAGGGGCCAGCTGTCGCACAGCAAGTTGGCGGCGCTGGCCGGCGTGGCGATTTCGACGCCAAACTTTTGCGCCTGCACATAGGCGCGTCCCGCCAGCGCGCGGCCGGAAATGCCGGTAGGAAAGCCCAGGTAGTTTTCGATGCGCGCGCTGGCGCCTGCCTGGCCGCCATACGCGCGCTGTTCCAGGGCCAGTACGGATAAACCTTCCGAGGCCGCATACACGGCCGTGGCCAGGCCGGCCGGGCCGGCGCCCACGACCAGCACGTCGAAGATCTTGTCGCCGGACAAATCGGGCAGCATGCCCAGGCAGCGCCCCAGTTCCGCATTGCCGGGATTCTTCATGACCTTGCCGTCAGGACACACCACCAGCGGCCATTCCTGCGGCGTGGGCTGGTAGCGCTCGGCCAGCGCGGCGGCGGCCGCATCCGTGGCCGGATCGAGCACCGTGTGCGGGTGGCCATTGCTGGCCAAAAAACTTTGCAGCTGGAACAGGTTGCCATTGCCGCGCGGCCCCACCAGCACGGGGCCGCCCGAGTTGACATTGATCAATCCGACCCGGCGCAGGATGAGGGCGCGCACGATGCGTTCGCCCATTTCCGCTTCGGCCACGATCAGCGCGCGCAAGGATTCGGGGCTGATCACCAGCACTTCCACGTCCCCCACCGCCGCGCCGTTGACGAGGGCGGGGCGGCCCGACAGCTGCGCCACTTCGGCGATGAACTGGCCCGCCACCAGTTCGCTGAGCGGCGAAGTCTTGCCCAGGCCTTCATGGCGGCTGATGGCGACCTTGCCAGACAGAATGACGAGCATGCCGAAGTCGCTGCTGCCGGCCTGGAACATGCTGGCCCCGTCCGCATGCCGGGCGTGGTGGCCGAAGCGCTCCAGGCGGCGCAGTTCGGCCGCGCTGAAGACGGGCCAGATCTGGTGGCGCCGGCTGGCCAGGTCCGTGGCCGGCGCTTGCACGGCGTCGTCGGTGGTGCTTTCGGGAATGAATTCGGGTGAGGTGCTGGTCATGGCTAATCCGTGGACTGAATAAGCAAATTACTAAAATAACTAACTGTCACGAGTCTAGCGCATGCGCGCGCGGGGCGTGGAAAAAACGCGCGCGCACGCCCGTGCAGGGCCAAAAGCCTGGCGCCATGCGGCATGGCGCATGGCGCGGCGCCCGTCTGGCAGGGGCTGGCGGCGCGGCTTTTAGCCATGCGCCTGCGTGCATCTCATATTAGAATGGGTCTTTCTTGAAATCACTCAAACAGACACGATGGCTTACAAGACACTGGAAGATACGATAGGCAATACCCCGCTGGTGCAACTGACGCGCTTGCCGGGCGCCGATGCGCTGGCGCGCAACAATGTCATCCTCGGCAAGCTGGAAGGCAACAACCCGGCCGGCTCCGTGAAGGACCGCGCCGCCATGTCCATGCTCAAGCGGGCGGAAGAGCGCGGCGTCATCAAGCCGGGCGATACCCTGATCGAGGCGACCAGCGGCAATACGGGCATCGCCCTGGCCATGGCCGCCGCCTTGCGCGGCTACAAGATGCTGCTGTTGATGCCAGACAATCTCAGCGTGGAACGCCGCCAGAGCATGGCCGCCTACGGCGCCGAAATCCTGCTCACCCCACGGACGGGCGGCATGGAATATGCGCGCGACCTGGCCGAGCAGATGCAGAAGGATGGCCGCGGCATCATCCTCGACCAGTTCGCCAACGAAGACAATTCGCGCGCCCACTATGAAAGCACGGGGCCGGAAATCTGGCGCGACACGGAAGGGCGCGTGACGCACTTCGTCAGCGCCATGGGCACGACGGGCACCATCATGGGCGTGTCGCGCTACCTGAAAGAGCAGAATCCCGCCATCCAGATCATCGGCGCGCAGCCGGAGGAAGGCTCGCAGATTCCCGGCATCCGCAAATGGCCGGAAGCGTATTTGCCGAAAATCTATGACAAGAGCCGCGTCGACCAGGTGGAATACGTGAGCCAGGGCGTGGCCGAGCGCATGGCGCGCAGCCTGGCGGCGGAAGAGGGCTTGTTCTGCGGCATCTCGGCCGCCGGCGCCTGCGAAATCGCGCTACGCATTTCGCAGACGGTGGAAAACGCCACGATCGTGTTTGTCGTGTGCGACCGCGGCGACCGCTATTTGTCGACCGGCGTGTTTCCTGCCTGATCGAAGACGCCCGAGCAAAGCTGGGGCGCGGCGCGCGTTGCGGCCGGCGCGATGCTCATTGTCACCGTCACCGCCTCGGCGCCCGCGTGCAGAATGTGGCTGCGCTACCTGGCCATGCATCACTGCCGCTCGCGACGGTTTTGCCGGGCATCGATACGGCTTGGACAATACGGTGGCAAGGCGGGAATATCGTGGCCAGGACGGCCTGAGAACTGCTGAAAACTACCCCCTCCCCACGGCGGGGAGGGAAAACCTGCATAACTGGCAGGATCAGCCTTGTGGCGTTTCGCCTTCTTTTGGCTTGAATTGCTTGTCGCTGATGCGGAATTTGTTGCGGCGGTCGCCCATCAAATAACGCAGGTCGCGGATGCTCAGATCGCTGACTTCATGCATGCGTATCAGCAGCGATGCGCCGACCGGCAGGCGGTGGTGGCGGATTTTGCTGATGACTGGTGGCGCTACTTCCAGCGCGCGGGACAGCGCTGCGTCGTTTTTCAGGCGCAGGTTTTCAATCAGGGTATCGAGCAATCTGTTTGGGTTGTACTGGAGCAGATCGTCGGAGTCCGAATCGCTGTTCATATCAATGCCGACTTGGTTTGTCATGATGTTATTGTTCCTTCTGTAGTTGCACTGCAAAGTAAAAAACACTCGGAGCTCGCTCTTGCTGCGTTCATGTTCATTCTTTACTAAAAGGAACGAATTCACACACGGTACGATCCGGGATACAGTTTTTCATAATATATACACAATTGTACAGCAGGATTCAATTTCAGGCTGGAAAGCACTGCAATCTTGCTTTGTACAGAATTGGCGTTGTCTTGCTGCAACACCTATTTATTCTTTATTATGCTCTATGATAGAACAAAAATTGTACTTTGACAAAAGTTAAGTATAAAACCATTTCTGTGTCCCGTGCCGCACAACAGGCTGGCGAGCGAGGCTGGCACGATGTTATCGACTCCACCATAGACCTGTTTGCAGGCCGGTTCAACATCGCTTACGCTTTCTTACAAGTAATATTATAACTTTACACTGACTTTCGGTTAGCGTGCGCGCACTTGGCTGATGGCCTTGCCCAGGTCGATCACTGACATGGCATAAAAATAACTTCTGTTGTACTGAGTTATAGCAAAGAAGTTATTGGTTGCCAAGCTATACTCAGTTGCTTCTGAACCATTTTGTAAATCAATCAGGCCAAACAGCATGTTCGGTGGCGGCGCTACAACGACGCTGACACCGGCCGCCTGCAGCTCGTCCAGACGGTACTTGGCTTGCAAGCCCTGGCCGATGAATTTTTCCCATGCCTGGCTGGACGACACCGTGACGGGATACACGCTGATGGCGGGATCGTCGCGCCGCCAGCCGTGCTCGACGAGGAAATGCGCCACGCTGCCGATGGCGTCCGCCGTCGAATTGCGCAAGTCGATGTGACTATCGCCATCGAAGTCCACCGCATATTTCATGATGCTGCTCGGCATGAACTGGGGCAGGCCGATGGCGCCCGCGTACGAGCCGAGCAAGGTCAGCGGGTCGATGCCATCCTTGCGCGCGTACAGCAGCGCGTTTTCCAGCTCGCCCTTGAAAAATTCCATGCGCGCGGCGCGGGTCGGGCTTTCCGGATAGGAAAACGCCAGGGTCGTCAGCGCATCGAGCACGCGGAAACGGCCCGTGTTGCGTCCGTACACGGTTTCCACGCCGATGATGCCGACGATGATTTCGGCCGGCACACCATATTCGCGCTCCGCGCGGGCCAGCGCTTCCGCATTTTCGTCCCAGAATTTCACGCCCGCATTGATGCGCACCGGCTCGATAAAGCGGGCGCTGTAGGCTTGCCAGTTCTTCGGCTTGCCCGGCGGGGCCGGCTTCATCAGCTGCACCGTCGACTCCACGTAGCGTACCTTGCCGATCAGGGTATCGAGCTCGGCGCGGTCAAAGCCGTGCTTGGCGGACATGTCATCGAGGAAGGCGCGTACCTCTTTCCAGTTGGCGTAGTCGACAAATTCGCCTTCGAAGTCGAACTTCGCGGGCGCTTTCTTGGCGGCAGGCCTGGCGGCGGCCTTTTTGACGGGCTGGGCTTTGGCTGCGCGCACGGCGCGGGCGCGGTCGGCGGCTGAAATATTGCTGTTTTCGCCCGCATGCACGTTGGCCAGGCACAGGGGCAGCGAGAGCAGCAGGGACAGGGCGGGGTATTTGATCGGTAGCAAGGAGCGTCTCATCGGCATTGGGTTAACAGGCGGCGCAAGCTGCGCCGCGCGCGGAGGTGTTCGTCTGGGCTGGCATTACCATACTTCATCGCGGCATAGATTGCCAGAAACTGCCCGATGGCGGCGTGCGCCCCGGGCGTGGCGTGGCCAGCGGCCAGCCGCGCAGCATAACCGTGCGGGCCTTCGTGTGGCGCACGGCTGTAGCCGCGCCGCGCCTGCACCTGGCAAAACCGCGCATACAGGGCGTCGAGCGGATCGCCGGGCCGCTGCTGTTGCCAGTACAGCATGCCGCCAGCCAGCGCCGCCAGCAAGGCCAGCCCGGCGCAGGCCAGCGCGACCTTGCTTGCCGGCAGGTTTTTCAAGCCGTCGAGCATGGCGCGCTGGCGCTGCGGCGTCGTGTCGAGCACCCAGCTGCTCCATGCGTGCTCGGCCTGCTGCCACTGCTGGCGCCAGGCGGCCGCCGCGCCGCTGGCACCGCCATCGAGTCCCAGCAGCGACCGCCAGGCTTGCAACGGGGATGGCGCGGGCGCGCGCGGCAAGGCGGCATCGAGGCTGCGCTCGGTGCGCAGCGGCGCCACGGCGCTGGTGGGATCGACTCTGGTCCAGCCCTGGCCCGCCAGCCACACTTCGCTCCAGGCATGCGCGTCGGACTGGCGCACCGTCAGGCTGGCGCCGTCCACGTCGCGCGCGCCGCCCTGGTAGCCCGTGACGACGCGCGCGGGGATGCCCATGGCGCGCATCAGCACGACGAAACTGCCCGCGTAATGTTCGCAAAAGCCCGCCTGCGTGGCAAACAGGAAATCATCCACGCCATCCTTGCCCAGCAGCGGCGGCTGCAGGGTGTAGCGGAATGGCGCATGGCGGAAGTGAGCGAGGACGGCGGCGATGGCGGCTTCGGGAGCCAGCTCCTGCGTGCCGCTGCCGCGCAGCTGGCGCGCCCAGGCCACGCTGCGCGGGTTGCTGCCGGCGGGCAAGGCCAGCCACGGCCGCTGCTGCTCGGGCGACAGGCTGGCCTGCAAGCGATAGCTCGGCAGGGAACTGGCGCGGTATTGCACGGTCGAAGTAATAGGCTGTATCGTCAGCACTTCCAGCGCGGGCGAGACGACGTACGGGTTGCCGGGCAGGCGCTCGATGCTGCGCGGCACGTCGAGCGCGAAGATGCGCCGCTGGCCACTGGGTTGCAAGGTCACCGCGTAATTGACCGGCTTGCCTGCGAGCGTAATGTCGATCCTGCCGTCGATGGCTTGCTGGCGCCGCTTGCCCGGTCCGGCGCCGCTGCGCGTCCAGGTGCTGCCGTCGTAGTCGCCCAGCACCACGCCGCGCCAGTACAGCTGGTCTTGCGGCGGAATCGGCGTGCTGAAGCGGGCAGTGAAGACGGGCTCGCCCGACAGGGCTAGCGAGGCGATGGCGCCCGGCTGCATGCTGTCCGACAGCCCCGAGCGCGCGTGCGTGCCTGCCGCGCCGTCTTGCCGCGCGCCCCACAGGGGGCCGTCGACGCGCGGCACGAGGAAAAACAGCACGGCGGCCAGGGGCATGGCCAGCGCCAGCATGCGTCCCAGCAGGCGCAGCCTTTGCGGCAGGCGCGGCTGCACGGCGCCGTACTGGGACGACAGCAGGGCGGCCAGCAGGACGATGACGGTGGCCAGCATCCAGGCGGCGCTGAGGATGCCTTGCGCATGGAAAAAGTTCGCCAGCAGGAGGAAAAAACTGAGGAAGACAAACACGAAGACGTCGCGCCGGCCATGCATTTCCAGCGATTTCAAGGCCAGCAGCAGGACCAGCATGGCCACGCCCGGGTCACGCCCCAGCAGCGTGCCATAGCTGGCATGCACGCCGGCGATGCCCAGCAGGGCCAGCGGCAAGAGCACGGCCAGGCGTGGCTGGCGCTGGCCGCGCACGGTGATGATGGCGCGCCACAGCAGCGGCGCGGCAGCCGCGGCCGACAGCCACGGGGGCAGGTGCAGCGCGTGCGGCGCCAGCACCATGCTGGCGGCCAGCAAGAGCAGCAAGATGTCGGCCTTGTCGCGTGGCAATCTGGCCAGCCAGTCCATCATGGCGCCGCCTGAGTTGCTCGCGTTGCCTGTGTTGCCTGCGTTGCCTGCGTTGCCTGTGCTGTTTGCGCGGCCTGCACCGTCTGCGCTGGCTGTGCCGCTTGCGCGGGTTCCGTCACTGGCGCTTCCCGTGCCGCCGGCACGGCCTGCACCGCCTGTGCTGGCTGTGCCGTTTGCGTTGCCAGTGCCGCCTGCGCGGCCTGCATCGTCTGTGCTGGCTGTGCCGCTTGCGCGCGCTCTGTCACTGGCGCTTCCCATGCCGCGGGCACGGCCTGCACCGCCTGCGCGGCCTGAATTGCCTGCGCTGGTTGTGCCGCTTGCACACGCTTAGTCACTGGCGCTTCCCGTGCCACCAGCGCGGCCTGCAGCGCCTGTGCTGGCTGTGCCGTTTGCGTTGCCAGTGCCGCTTGCGCGGCCCGCGCCGTCTGCGTTGGCTGTGCCGCTTGCGCGGCCCG
>CAUSDR010000192.1:0-10342 GCA_963530105.1 uncultured Janthinobacterium sp. | reverse complement strand
GCCCTCTGCGCATTGCACCCTTTCATTGAGTGTCATGACTAATCTTAGCAAAATACTATCCCTCGAAAACGTCCTCCTGGACCTGGAAGTCTCCAGCAAAAAGCGCGCTTTCGAGCAAGCCGGCCTGATCTTCGAAAACAATTACGGCATCGCCCGCTCCACCGTGTCGGACAATCTGTTTGCCCGTGAACGCCTGGGTTCGACAGGTCTGGGCCACGGCGTGGCCGTGCCGCATGGCAGAGTCAAGGGCAGCAAGACCCTGAAAGCGCCGCTGGGCGCCTTCGTGCGCCTGGCCGAGCCAATTCCATTCGAGTCGCCCGATGGCAAGCCCGTCAATCTGCTGTTTTTCCTGCTGATTCCCGATCATGTCACCCAGCAACATCTGGAAATCCTGTCGGAAATCGCCGAAATGTTTTCCGACGACGCTTTCCGCACGGCACTGGCCACGGATCCGGAACCGAAATCCGTGCATTCGCGCATCGTCAATTGGCAACCCAGTCTGCAAGCGGCGGGTTAAACTTCAGGTATTCCTCCACTCCTGAAGAAGACTGCCATGTTGCAAACGCCGCTGACGATCCAACGCCTGTACGACGATAATCGTGAAAGCCTGCAACTGGGCTGGTTCGCCGGCTTCCCGGGCGGCGAACGCCTGATCTCGGGCGACGTCTCGTCGGCCGCCGACCAGGTGGGCCACTTGAACCTGATCCATCCGGGCCGCATCCAGGTCTTTGGCCACCAGGAAATCAATTACTACCAGCGCCTGAAGGTCAATACGCGCACCCACGTGATTGGCGAACTGATCGCCGGCGGCCCGCCCGCCCTGATCATCGCGCAAGGGCTGGAAACGCCGCCCGACATCCTCGCCATTTGCGACGAGCAAAACATCCCCCTGTTCTCCACGCCGCTGCCGGCCGCGCAAGTGATCGATTTCCTGCGCGTCTACCTGTCGAAAAAACTGGCGCAGCGCATCATCATGCATGGCGTCTTCATGGATGTGCTGGGCGTGGGCGTGCTGATCACGGGCGACTCGGGCCTGGGCAAGAGCGAGCTGGGGCTGGAACTGATTTCGCGCAGCCACGGCCTGGTGGCCGACGACGCCGTCGAATTCTCGCGCATCGCGCCGAACATGATCGAGGGGCGCTGCCCGCCCCTGCTGCAAAACCTGCTGGAAGTGCGGGGGCTGGGTTTGCTCGACATCAAGGCCATCTTTGGCGAAACGGCCGTGCGCCGCAAAATGCGCCTGAAACTGATCGTCCACCTGGTGCGCCGCAATGCGCTGGAAGAAGAAGTCGAGCGCCTGCCTTTCCTGTTCCCTACGGAAGACGTGCTCGGTTTGCCCGTGCGCAAGGTCGTCATCCCCGTCGCCGCCGGCCGCAACATCGCCGTGCTGCTGGAAGCGGCCGTGCGCAACACCATCTTGCAACTGCGCGGCATCGATACCTTGCAGGAGTTCATGGAGCGGCAGAGATTGGCAATGAGTGGTGACTAGTCTGCAGTGGAGTTCGCCCTTGCAAGGGCGAACCGTTACGCAGGCACGCAGCAGTGCTGCGTGAAACCCCTGCTCCACCAACGTTTGGCAATTAGCGGCGACTAGCAAGTAGGTCGGATTAGCGCGGCAACGCCGCGCGTAATCCGACGACATTGTTGGCCCATGCCGCGGTGTCGGCTTACGCGCGACGCGCTAAGCCGACCTACGCTCGTCACGACAGCGCCCTGCCAATCCCGGCAATATCACATTCCAAATTGCAATAGTTTGTAAAGATAATTGCCTTGGAGGCACGGGGCCGGTCTTTATTGTATGATCGGCCTATGCATATCGTCCTTATTACCGGAATATCCGGCTCCGGCAAATCCGTCGCACTCAATGTGCTGGAAGATACCGGCTACTACTGTGTCGACAACCTGCCGCCAGGCTTGCTGCCCAGCCTGGTACAAACCCTGCTCGATGAAGGCGCGCCGCAGCTGGCTGTCGCCGTCGATGCGCGCAGCGCCGAATCGCTGGCCAATCTGCCGCACAATGTGGCGCTGCTGCGCGACCAGGGGCACGATGTCAAGGTCATGTTCCTGACGGCCACCACGCATGCGCTGGTGGCGCGCTTTTCGGAAACGCGGCGCAGCCATCCCCTGTCGCATGAATTGCGCCCCAACCAGAATCCGGCCAGCCGCCGCACCCTGATCGAATGCATTTCGGAAGAGCGCGAACGCCTGTCGGCCATCGAACAGCTGGGCCATGTGATCGATACCTCGGAATTGAGCGCCAACAAGCTGCGCAGCTGGATCAAGGATATCGTCGCCTCGGAACGCGCGCCGCTGACCCTGTTTTTCGAGTCGTTCGCCTTCAAGCTGGGCGTGCCGCTCGATGCCGATTTCGTCTTCGATGTGCGGGCCTTGCCCAACCCGTATTACGACCTGGCCCTGCGCCCGCTCGACGGCCGCGACGCGCCCGTGATCGCCTTCCTCGATGCGCAGCCAAGCGCGCTGGAAATGCTGGCCGATATCCGTACCTTCATCGAGAAATGGTTGCCATCATTCAAGTCCGACAACCGCAGCTACCTGACCGTGGCCCTCGGCTGCACGGGCGGCCAGCACCGTTCCGTGTACATGGCGGAGCGGCTGACGCAGTATTTCGGCGCCAACGAACGCGTCGTGCTGCGCCACCGCGAACGGGCTTAGTCCAGGTAGCGCAGCGGATGCGCTGATGCCGGCCAGACGGGGGCAAAGAAGCGCGCCACCATGGCCGCGTCGACCTCGTCCAGGCTGGCCGGCTGCCAGCGCGGCGCATTGTCCTTGTCGACCACCAGCGCGCGCACGCCTTCGAGCACTTCGCCATGCGCAAAATTGTGGCGCACCAGCGTGCGCTCCATGCGCAGGCAATCGGCCACCCCCAGGCGGGCGCCGCGCCGCAGCAATTCCAGCGTGACCGACATCATCAGCGGCGAGCGCAAACGCATGGCCGCCAGCGCCTTGCCGGCAAACGCGCTGTCGTCCTGCGCCAGCGAGGCCATGATGGCAGCCACGGAGCCGGCGCTGAAATGGCGGTCCAGCGCCGGGCGCGCCGCGGCCAGGGCCGAGTCGCCCGCCTGCGCCTGGAACGGGGCCGCCAGGGCCTTGATGGCGACCGGCAAGGCTTCGCCCTGCGTCGTCTCGAACAGGTCCAGCAAGGCTGGCATTTGCGCTTCCGGCAGGTACACGTCGGCCAGGCCCGCGTACACGGCATCGGCCGCGCCGATGGTCAGCCCCGTCAAGCCCAGGTACAGGCCCAGCTGCCCCGCCAGGCGCGACAGGAAATAACTGCCGCCCACGTCGGGGAAGAGGCCAATATTGACTTCCGGCATGGCCATGCGCGTGCGGCCCGTCACGATGCGCAGCTGGTTGCCGGGACCGGCCTGCGCCACGCCCATGCCGCCGCCCATCACCACGCCATCCATCACGGCAATATATGGCTTGGGATAGAAGTGGATGAGATGGTTGAGCGCGTATTCTTCCGTAAAGAAATCTTCCAGCAAGGCGCTGCCGCCTTGCGGCGTGGCCAGGCCCGCATCGTAAAAGAAACGGATGTCGCCGCCGGCGCACAGCGCTTTTTCGCTGCTGGAGCGGATGAGCACGGCTTCCACCAGCGGATCGTCGCGCCAGGCCAGCAGGATGGCGCTCAGGGCGCGCACCATTTCCAGCGACAGGGAATTCAAGGCTTTCGGACGGTCGAGCACGATGTGGCCCGTGCGGTTGCGGATGGCAGTCTGGACGAAGTCGCTCATGGTAAAAGGAAGAAAGTGGGTGTGCGAACATTCTAGCGCCTTCGGCTGGAACATTGGGTTCCTGTGGCGCTGTCCCACGCGGCTGGCGGGCGCAAAAAAGGGCGCGGTAGGCGCGCCCTTAGTTGATCACAACTGGCTGAAAGCGGCTGGCCGTTTAGACGGCGGCGGCGGCTTCTTCATCCGAGTTGTCTGGCAGATGCTTGATCGCCTCTTTACCGTGCCCTTGCACTTTGGTTTTGTACTTCATCACTTGCCGGTCCAGCTTGTCAATCAGGCTGTCAATCGCGGCATACAGGTCTTGCGCCAGGCTTTCCACATACACAGTTTTACCACTGAGCCGCAGGTTGACTTCAGCCTTTTGGCGTTTTTCTTTCTCTTTGAGGTTGTCGACGGTCAGAATCACGGCAATATCGATGACTTGATCGAAATGACGTTTTACACGCTCCAGTTTCGTTTGTACGTATTCACGGATGGCTGGTGTCACTTCGAGATGATGTCCGCTGATGGTGAGATTCATACACACTCCTAAAGATGATCGGGTTCGTGCGGTCCATCGTATCCGGCCCGCAGAGGAACCGAAAAAAACTTACAAACACTTACGCAGGCTCACTGGCGGAATTTTCAACGCTTCCCGGTATTTGGCAACAGTACGTCGCGCAATCACCATGCCTTGCTCCCCCAGCATGTCCGCAATCTTACTGTCGGATAAAGGATTTTTAGGGTCTTCTGCTCCTGTCAGTTGCACGATCAATGCCCGTATCGCCGTCGATGACGCTTCGCCCCCCGCTTCGGTGGCGACGTGGCTACCAAAGAAATATTTCAACTCGAACATGCCGTGCGGGGTCAGCATGTACTTTTGAGTTGTTACCCGCGAGATAGTACTCTCGTGTAAACCCAGTGTATCAGCTATTTCACGGAGCACAAGGGGGCGCATGGCAACGGCCCCATGCGAGAAAAAGTTCTTTTGTCTTTCTACTATCGCCTGCGCCACGCGCAGGATGGTGTCGAAGCGCTGGCGCATGTTTTTGATCAGCCACTTGGCTTCCTGCAGCTGTGCGCCCATGGCGCCTTCGCCCTTGCCCTGCTTCAGCAAGTTGGCGTACATGGCGTTGACGCGCAGGCGCGGCATGACGTCGTTGTTCAGGGTCACCTGCCAGCCATTGCGCGCGCGCTTGACGACGACGTCGGGCACCACGTAGTCGGAGACGTCCGAGGCGAACACGGCACCCGGATGCGGATTGCACAGGCGAATCACCGTCTGCGCCTCGCGCAAGTCTTCGTCGTCGCAATCAAGGGCTTTTTTCAGCTTGTTGAAATCGCGCTGGGCAAACCAGGCCAGGTGCTTTTCCACGATGACGAGGGCCATGCGGCGCGTCACCATGGCGACGTGCGGCAAGCGCTTGATCTGCAGCGCCAGGCATTCGGAGGCATTGCGCGCGCCCACGCCGGGCGGGTCGAAACTTTGCAGCAGGGACAAGGCCGTGCGCAGCTCGTCGGCGTCGATTTCCAGCTCTTCCGGCAAGCGCGCCAGGATGTCGTCGAGCGGCTCTTCCAGGTAGCCATTGTCGTCGAGCGCGTCGATGATCAACTCGACCAGGGCGCGGTCGCGCAATTCCAGCACCGTCACGCGCATCTGCTCCATCAGGTGCTCGCGCAACGTGCAATGGTGGGCCTCCAATTGCGGACGCGAATCCTCGTCGTCGGGCGCCTTGCCACGGCTCGCTTCGCTCCAGTCGCTGTCGGCGCCATCCATGGCGGCCGGGGCATCGCCGCCCTCGCCGTCAAACGCCTCGGCTTCGGCCGGCGCGGCTGGCGCCTCCTGGCCCGGCGGCTGCGGCGGCGCCTCGGCCGGTGCCGCCGTGGAACTGAGGGCGCCGTCGGACAGCAGGCGCAGCGAACGGTCGAGCGGATCGTCGAGCCGTTCGAGCAGGGGATTGTCCGTCAACAGTTGCTCGAGTTCCTGGTGCAATTCCAGGGTAGACAATTGCAACAGGCGTATCGATTGCTGCAACTGAGGCGTCAGTGCCAAGTGCTGCGAAGTGCGCAGCTGCAATGATTGTTTCATTGGCTCACATACGGAAGTGTTCGCCCAGATAGACCCGGCGTACCGACTCGTTCGCGATGATGTCGTCGGGGCGTCCCGACGCCAGCACCGAGCCCTGGTTGATGATGTAGGCACGGTCGCAAATACCCAGCGTCTCGCGCACATTATGATCGGTGATCAGCACGCCGATATTGCGCTCCTTCAAGAAACGCACGATGCGCTGGATCTCGATCACGGCGATCGGATCGACGCCGGCGAACGGCTCGTCGAGCAGCACGAAGCGCGGGTCGGTGGCCAGCGCGCGGGCGATCTCCACGCGGCGGCGTTCGCCACCGGACAGCGACAGCGCCTGGTTTTCGCGCAGCTTTTCAATCTGCAGGTCGGCCAGCAATTTATCCAGGCGCTCCTCGATCTCGGCCTTTTTCAGGGGGCGTCCTTCGATGGTCTGGATTTCCAGCACGGCGCGGATATTGTCTTCCACCGTCAGCTTGCGGAAGACGGACGCTTCCTGCGGCAGGTAGGACAAGCCCATCTGCGCGCGGCGGTGGATCGGCAGGCTGGAAATATCCACGCCGCTGATATCGATGGTGCCGCCGTCGGACGGCACGAGGCCGACGATCATGTAGAACGAGGTGGTCTTGCCGGCGCCGTTCGGGCCCAGCAGGCCCACCACTTCGCCGCATTCGACTTGCAGCGACACATCGTGCACGACTTGCCGCTTGCCATAGGTTTTCTGCAGCCCGCGAACGATCAGGGTGCTGCCGCAACGTGTATTGTCCATTATTTCTTTCCTGGCGCCGGCGTCGCCGGCGCTTTCTCCGCTGCCGGGGCCTTGGTCTTCGGCTGGATCACCATGCGCACGCTGCCGGCACCCGGGGTGCTGGTGCCGCTGTCGGAGTTTTCCATGGTAAACACTTCCTTGCGGCTGTCATACGAGATGAAGGCGCCGTTGGCCACGTCCGTCGGTTTCGTGCCTTCCAGGCGCGTCAGCTTGGCCTTGGAAAACAGTTTCACCACTTCCGTCTTGTTGTCGTATTCCACGCGCTCCGCTTCGCCTTCCACCCACAGGTCGCCGGCGCCATCGCGCTTCTGGCGAAAGGTGGCCAGCTTGCCGGGATCGGCCCAGAAGGTGATGAACTGGTAGCCCTGCGGATCTTCCGTGATCAGGGCGCGGCCCGCCTTCATGGTCAGGGTGCCTTTCACCAGCACCACGTCGCCCGTCAGGGTGCGCGTCTGCTTGACGTCATCGACCTGGCCACGCTGGGCCGTGATAACGGCTTCCTTCTCGGAATCGGCCTTTTCGGCATGCGCCGTGCCCATCACGGCCAGCGAAAATAGGGTCAACAGCACGATGTTTTTCATATTATGGTTTCCTTGTTTCATTCTGTCATTTTGCCGCGGCGCCTGGCCGTGGCTTCGGCGGGAGGACGATGCGCAAGGCATTCTGCACTTCCACCACGCCGGTCGCATTGTTCGCCTTCATGCCCACGCCGTGGATGCGCGAGGCGCCCGTCAGGATATCGACCGGCACATCCGTCTCCATCCGCTCTTCATCCGGATACACCGTCAGCGCTTCCGTCTTCAGGTTCAGGTTCTGCGCCTTCGGGCTGGCCGCGCGGTCGACGACGACCTTGCGGTGCAGTTGCAGCCGGGTATTGTTCTGATCGATATGCGCCAGTTCCGCGTTCATGTTCAGCGGCGGCATGTCGGGCGTCAGCTTGCGCACGAAAGGCTGGTCGATATCGGACGAATCGTCGGCCGGGTAGTGCGTGAGCTTGGTGCCCGACACGATATAGCTGGGCTTGCCCGTCAAATCCATGCGCACCAGGCTGAAATTGGTGATGAAATAGTCGGGCTCATTCAAATTCTTGCTGGCATTGATATCCTGGGAATTCTTGTTCATCACCTCGAGCAGCCAGAAGCTGCCCAGCGCGACGACAACCGCGCCCAGCACGGTAAAGATGATGCGCCAGCGATGGGCGCCTCCTGGCTTTTGCATAGTGCTTCACTCTCTCCAATGACACTGGCGGCAAGGCGCGCGCCTCACTCCAGGAACGGCGCCATGACGCGCGCATAGTTGTCCTGGGCGCGCAGCAGGAATTCGCAGATCTCGCGCGCCGCGCCGCGGCCGCCGCCGGCCTGCGTCACGTAATGCGCCATGGCCTGCACTTCCGGCCGCCCGCCCGGCACGCTGACGGCAAAGCCGACGCGGCGCAGGATGGGCGCATCGATGACATCGTCGCCGATATAGCCGCATTGCTCTTCCGTCAAGCCCGTCAGCGCCAGCAGTTCGCGGAACGGCGTCAGCTTGTCATGGCCGCCCTGGTGCACATGGGTAAAGCCCAGGTCTTGCGCGCGGCGCGCCGTGATCGGCGAGCGGCGCGCGCTGATGATGGCCGTCTGCACGCCCGATTCCTGCAGCAGCTTGATGCCCAGGCCATCATACACATTAAACGTTTTCATCATCTCGCCGTCCGGGCCGAAATGCAGGCTGCCGTCGGTGAGCACGCCATCGACGTCAAAAATCATCAGTTTGACCTTGGCCGCGCGCGCCAGGTTGTCCGCCACGCTGTCCATCAAATCACCTTCGCTTGCGTCAGGTCATGGATATGCAGGGCGCCGACCAGCTTGCCGTCGGCGTCGACCACCAGCATCTGGTTGATGCGGTACTGCTCCATCACGGCCACGGCATCGACGGCCAGGCGCTCGGGCGCGATGCTGCGCGGCTGCGCATGCATGACGTCGCGGATCGCCACTTTCGTGAAATCCTGCACGCGCTCGAACATGCGGCGCAAGTCGCCATCCGTAAACACGCCCACGGGGCGGTTGTCTGCGTCGACGACGGCCGTCATGCCCATGCCCTTGCGGGTCATTTCTTCCAGCGCCTGCAGCAAGGACGCTTCCACGGGCACTTTCGGCACCTGTTCGCCGCTGCGCATGACGTCATGCACGTGCGTGAGCAGGCGGCGGCCCAGGGCGCCGCCCGGATGCGAGCGGGCAAAATCTTCTTCCTTGAAACCGCGCAAGTCCAGCAAGGCGACGGCGATGGCGTCGCCCAGGGCCAGGGTGACGGTGGTGCTGGCCGTCGGCGCCAGGTTCAGCGGGCAAGCTTCTTTTTCAACAGAAATATCCAGGTGCACGTCGGCCAGCTGCGCCAGGCTGGAACTGGGCTTGCCCGTCATGGAAATGAGCACGCCGCCCATGCGCTTGACGACCGGCATGATGGCCATCAGTTCCGACGATTCGCCGGAATACGATATGGCAATAAAGGCATCGTCGGAGGTGACCATGCCCAGGTCGCCATGGGCCGCTTCGGCCGGATGCACGAACAGGGCCGGCGTGCCGGTGGACGCGAGGGTGGCGGCAATCTTGCGCGCGATATGGCCGGACTTGCCGATGCCGGAAACGACGACACGCCCCTTACATTGCAGCAACAGGGCCACGGCGCGGCCGACGCTGTCGTCCGTGGCCAGGCGCGCATGCAGCGCAACGATGGCGTCGGACTCGATCTGCAAGGTGGTGCGGGCCAGCGCGACAGCGCGCTCGGTCGTCGCTTGCATGTCAATTCGATCAAAAGCTTTCAGCATTGTTTTTTCATGGGTTACACTCATGCCCAAAGTATAAACGAATTAGGAAAGCAAAAAACTTGCCAGTCACAACAAACAACGATTTCACCTGAGCTCCCCGGGCAACCCATGTTTTCCTCGCTTGAACTGACCCTGATGTTACTCGGCAGCGCCGTGCTGGGCGTGGTCGCTTTCAGAATGTTGCATTTGCCGCCCATGCTGGGCTACCTGGCCGTCGGCATCGTCATCGGCCCCCATGCGCTGGGCCTGGCGGCGGAAAACGAAGCGAGCCATACGCTGGCCGAATTCGGCGTCGTCTTCCTGATGTTTTCCATCGGGCTCGAATTTTCCCTTCCCAAGTTTCTCGCCATGCGGCGCATCGTTTTCGGTCTCGGCATGGCGCAGGTGGTCACCACCATCGTCGCCACCGTCGTCTTCGGCTGGTTCGTCGGGCGCTACCTGTCCGCCTACATCCACCTGAGCTGGCAAGCCGCGTTCGCCCTGGGCGGCGCGCTGGCCATGTCGTCGACGGCCATCGTCTCGAAAATGCTCACGGAACGGCTGGAACTGGAAAGCGAGCACGGCCGCAAGATCATCGGCATCCTGCTGTTCCAGGACCTGGCCGTGGTGCCGCTGCTGATCCTCATCCCCGCCCTCACGCACGATTCGGACAACCTGGCCGAAACCCTGGCCTGGGCCGGCGGCAAGGCCCTCGTCGTTCTCATTTTGCTGCTGTTCATCGGCCAGAAGCTGGTGCGCGGCTGGCTGACCATCGTCGCCAAGCGCCGCTCGCAGGAATTGTTCATGCTCAACCTGCTCCTGATCACCCTGGGGGCGGCGTGGATCACCGAGCGGGCCGGGCTGTCGCTGGCCCTGGGGGCGTTCGTGGCCGGCATGCTCATTTCCGAGACGGAATTCAAGCACCAGGTGGAAGAAGACATCAAACCGTTCCGCGACGTGCTGCTGGGCCTGTTCTT
>CAUSDR010000191.1:0-10365 GCA_963530105.1 uncultured Janthinobacterium sp. | reverse complement strand
CGGCCCGGGCGCCGAAGACGGCTTGCATGGGGTGGCCAAACAGCCGGCCCTGGGCCAGGCGCGCGCCGTAGTGGCCGGCCAGGGCCGTCGTGCTGCCGACGATGCGGAAACCGCGGAAATTGTCGCCCAGGGCCAGGGGAATGACGGACTTGACCAGCGGCTGCGCGGCTAGCGCCGCCAGCGCGCCTGCGGGGATGTTGCCGGTCGGAATATCGGCGTGGTACACGGACGACAGGATCAATTGCAGCGGCGAGCCCTTGGCGCCCACCACCAGGTCGATGCCCCGCGCATCGCGCTCGGCATGCTCTTCCAGCTGGGCCGACACGCCGAGGATGAACGTCATCATGGCGATGCCGATGGCGACCAGCAGCAGGTTCAGGCTGGACGCCAGTGGCGTGTGGCGCAGGGCGCGCCAGGCCAGGGTGAGCGCGTTCATGCCGCCACCTGCGGCAAGGGCAGGCGCAGCACCGTGGCCTGCGGCAGCGCGGCCAGCACGCGGGCGTCGTGGCTGGCGATGATGAGCGTGGCGCCTGCCTGCTCGGCCTGGCTGGCCAGCAGCCCGATGACGGCGGCGCAGGCGGCATCGTCGAGGTTGGCAGTCGGCTCGTCGGCCAGGATCAGCTGCGGGCGCATGACGACGGCGCGCGCGATGGCGGCCCGCTGCCGCTGGCCGCCGCTCAATTCATGCGGGCGGGCGGCCAGTTTGCTGCCCAGGCCCAGCTGGTCGAGCAGGCCGGCGGCGCGGGCAGGATCGGGCCGCTGGCCGCTGGCGTAGGCGGGCAGCAAGACATTTTCCAGCACGCTCAGGCTGGCCACCAGCGCCAGTTGCTGTGGCAGCAAGCCGACGGCGCGGCCGCGCCAGCTGTCGCGCTGGCGCGGCGTCAGACCGGGCAGGGAGGTGCCCGCCACTTCCAGGCGGCCGGCCTGCGGCGTCAGGATGCCGGCAATTAAATGCAGCAGGGTCGATTTGCCGGAACCGGACGGCCCCAGCAGCAGGGCGTGGCAGCCGGCGGGCAAGTCAATGGCAGCGATATCGAGCACGGGGGCGGCGGGAGCGCCATAGCCATACGTGAGTGAAGCGAGGTGGAGCATGGAGTCTCTTTCAGAGTGGCGGAAACGGGCGGTGCAAAATTGCCGCACAAATGCAACTGAGCTGCATTATAATTTAAAACGCAATCGACTTGCATTTAAAAAGCACACTCCATTGCCCCCACTCACCGACCATCCGAAAGATACCCATGACCCAGCGCAAACTCCCCGTCACCGTCCTGTCCGGCTTTCTCGGCGCCGGCAAGACCACCTTGCTCAACCACATACTGCGCAACCGCGAAG
Source organism: uncultured Janthinobacterium sp. (assembly GCA_963530105.1). Classification (GTDB taxonomy): domain Bacteria; phylum Pseudomonadota; class Gammaproteobacteria; order Burkholderiales; family Burkholderiaceae_D; genus Janthinobacterium. Next base: position 9,033 of record CAUSDR010000191.1, on the reverse strand, counting down.
GCAAGCGCGTGGCCGTCATCGTCAACGACATGAGCGAGGTCAATATCGACGCCGCACTGGTGAAGGACAGCGCCGAGGCGGCCGGCGCGGCCCTGTCGCGCACGGAAGAAAAACTCGTGGAAATGTCCAACGGCTGCATCTGCTGCACCCTGCGCGATGATTTACTGGTGGAAGTGCGGCGCCTGGCCGCCGAGGACCGCTTCGATTACCTGCTGATCGAATCGACGGGCGTGGGCGAACCGATGCCCGTGGCCGCCACGTTCGATTTCGAGGACGAGCACGGGGACAGCCTGAACGACGTGGCGCAGATCGACTGCATGGTCACGGTGGTCGACTGCGCCAACCTGCTGGCCGACTTCCACAGCGAGGACAGCCTGGAGCAGCGCGGCGAAATCGCGGGCGAGGGCGATGACCGCCAGCTGGCCAATTTGCTGACGGAACAGATCGAGTTTGCCAATGTCATCGTCCTCAACAAGGTGGACATGGTGGGGCCGGACGAGCGCCAGCGCGTGCTGGCCGTCATCAAGGCCTTGAATCCCGGCGCCCGCGTGATCGAAACCAACCAGTCCGTCGTGCCGCTCGACGCCATCCTCGGCACGCGGCTGTTCAACCTGGAACAGGCGGCCAGCATGCCGGGCTGGGCGCAGGAGCTGGCGGGTATCCATGCGCCGGAAACGCAGACCTATGGCATCGGCAGCTTCGTCTACCGGGCCAGGGAACCGTTCCACGCGCAGCGCCTGCACGATTACATCGCCCAGCCGATACCTGGCGTGGTGCGCAGCAAGGGCTATTTCTGGCTGGCCAGCCGTCCCGAGTGGGTGGCCAGCCTGTCCGGCGCGGGCAAGCTGATGAACATCGAGCCGGTGGGCCTGTGGTGGGCCTGCGTGCCGGAGGAACGCTGGCCCACGGATGCGGCATCGCTGGCGGAAGTCAAGGCGGGCTGGAGCGAGCCGTATGGCGACCGCTACCAGGAAATCGTCTTCATCGGCCAGGACATGGACCGGGCCGCCATCGAGGCGGACCTAAAAAAATGTCAACTTAATGACACGGAAACGCGCCAGGGCATGGCCGCTTGGCGCAGCTTGGCCGACCCCTTCCCGCAATGGCAGCGCGTCGACGACGAAGCACTTGAACACTAACCTAAATAGGACGACAGCATGACAGAATTGATCCCAGTCACCATCATCACGGGTTTTCTCGGCAGCGGGAAAACCACCTTGCTCAAGCGCATATTGCAGGGCGACCACGGCTTGCGCATCGCCGTGATCGAAAATGAATTTGCCGCCGAAAGCATCGACCATGGCTTGCTGGTGCAGGATAGCGGCGAGCAGATCGTGGAAATGAACAATGGCTGCATCTGCTGCAGCGTGCGCGGCGACCTGATCCGCATCCTCGGCGAGCTGCACGCAAAACGCGCGGCGGGCAGCATCGTTTTCGACCACGTGATCATCGAGACGACGGGACTGGCCGCGCCCGGCCCCGTGGCGCAAACCTTCTTTGCGGAGCCATCCGTCAGCGAATTTTACCTGCTCGACGCCATCCTGACGGTGGTCGATGCGCGCCATGCGCAGCAGCAATTGACGGCGCACAAGGAAGCGCAGGAACAGGTGGGCTTTGCCGACCGCCTGCTGCTGTCGAAGACAGACCTCGTCAGCAAGGCGGAACTGGCGGCGCTGCGCCAGCGCCTGGCCGCCATCAATGGCCGCGCCGGCATGCAAAAGCTCAGTTTTGGCAACGTGCCCTTGCGCGACATCCTGAACATCCGCGGTTTTAACCTGAATGCGATTGTCGAACTGGAGCCGGATTTCCTTGGCGAACTGGGGCACCGCCATGGCGACGGCGTGCAATCGTTCGTGTATCACCAGGCGAAAGCGCTCGATTTGCTGCAGGTGGAAAACTTCCTTGATGCCATGGTGCAACTGTTCGGCACCCAGCTGATGCGCTACAAGGGCATCCTGCACGTGGCGGACTTGCCGTGCCGCGCCGTCTTCCAGGGCGTGCACATGCTGATGGGCTCGGAACTGGGGGCGCCGTGGAACGACGGGGAAACGCGCGCCAGCACCATGATCTTCATCGGCCGCGACTTGCCGCAAGACATGCTCACGCGGGGCCTGGACCGCTGCGTGGCTGGCGGCTCGCACCCGGCCAGCGTGCTGGCCGAAGCGATGGCGGCGGCGGCCGGGGTGGCGGCGTGAGCGTGGAAGCGGGCTTGCCCGCCCTGGCGCTGATTTTTCTGCTCGGCATGCGGCACGGCCTGGAGCCGGACCACCTGGCCGCCGTCGATGGCTTGACCATGCGCAGCCTGCCCGGGCATCCGCGCTGGGCGCCGTGGATGGGCGCCATGTTTGCGCTGGGACATGGCATTACCGTGCTGGCCATCGTGGCCGTGGCCGCCCTGGCGTCGCAGCGGTTTACGCCGTCCGAAGCCGTGTTTGCCTGGCTGGAATGGCTGCCCATCGCCTTGCTGCTGCTGATCGCCGGCATGAATGCGCGTACCCTGCTGACCGGCGCGCAGCTGGCCCATGTGCGCGGCTTGCTGCTGCCGCGCTGGCTGCGCGGCGCGTCCGGGCCGCTGGGCGGCATCCTCGTCGGCATCCTGTTCGCGCTGGTGTTCGACACGGCCCTGCAAGCCGCCGCCTGGGGCTATGCGGCAGTCGCGCTGGGCGGCATGGGGCCGGCCCTGCTGACGGGCTGCGTGTTTGCCGTGGGCATGGGCGTGACGGATGCCTTCGATGGCTGGGTCACGGCGCAGGTGATGCGCACCGGCAAGGAGGAGATCGTGCGCGCGTTCCGCCGCCGCCTGGGCTGGCCCATCGTCGCCATCTGCGTGGCCATGGCCGCCTGCATGGCGGCCGGCAAGCTGGAGCCGGCGTGGTCGATGCCGGAAAGCTGGACGATGGCGCTGGGCGCGGCCATGGTGCTGCTGATGGCGGGCCTGTATGGCTGGACCCTGTATGGCTTGCAGGGCGTGAAGGCGCGTTGACGCCGCGGTGACGGGCGGTGAAGGGCGCCGAAGCTGCGCTGAACGCGTGCGCGGGCGGGGCGGGCGGCGTGGGTATAATGGAAAAAAACCGCCGAGTCCCGCCATGTCCGCCACCGCTATCGCCATCCGCCTGCTGACGCCAGACGACACCGCCGCCTTTTGCGCGCTGCGCCTGCGCGCCATCCTCGATTCGCCCAGTTCGTTTTCTTCATCGCGCGAGGATGAGCTGGCGCGCGCGCCGGAAGAGCATGCGCGGCGCATCGCCGGCGGCCCCATGCAGCGGGCCTTTGGCGCCTTCGACGGCGAGCGGCTCGTCGGCTTTGCCGGCCTGCGGCGCGAACCGCTGCGCCAGCTGTCGCACAAGGCCATGCTGTGGGGCGTGTTTGTCGATGCGCCGCAGCGGGGCCACGGCGTGGCGCGGCGCCTCGTGCATGCCTGCATCGAACAGGCCGAGCGGGACCCGGCCATCCTGCAGGTGCACTTGAGCGTGAATGCGGAAAACAATGCCGCCTTGCGGCTGTATGAATCGCTGGGGTTTATCGCCTATGGCACCGAGCCGCGCTCGCTGCGCGTGGGCGAGCTATTCCATGACGAGTATCACCTGGCGCTGCTGCTGCGCTAGCGCCTATTTGCAGCGCGGGCACAGGCCCTTGATCAGGTAATCGACTTCGTCGCCGCTGAAGCCTTCCGGCAAGGCCACGGGCGTGGGCAGCTTGACTTCATTGAAACAGGTGACGTTGGCGCATTTGGTGCACTGGAAATGCGCGTGCTCGTGCGCCTGGTGGCCGGCGCCCGCGCTGAAGCGCCATACCTGGTCGGCGCCGGCGATGCGGTGCACCAGTTCATTTTCCGTCAGCCATTCCAGCACGCGGTACAGGGTGACGGAATCGATATCGCTGTCCTGCGACAGCGCTTGCTGGATTTCATGGTGGGTCAGCGAACGGCTTTGCGCCATCAAAAAGTCGAGCACCTTCACGCGCGTCTTGGTGACGCGGGCGTTGGTGTTGCGGATCAGCGATTCGGCTTGCGGTGTAGAAGATGATGTCAACATAATATGGCCTGCTTACGGGTGGACGGGCTGGCGGCGTCATCGCCGTGCCTTTGGCACCCTCATGGCCGTATCTTAGCATGCGTACCCCCTGATGCGTGCCACCAAGCATGCAGCCGCTCATGGCTTGAAAGTCCAGTAGCGGCCCGCCAGCGTATCGACGGGGTCGAGAAAGCGCTGGTCGGCGCGCGCATGGTTGCGTATCAGGTAAAACATGTCGGACAGGGCGGAACGTTTTTCCGCAAAATACGAATGTTTCATGAAGCTGGTATCGACGCCCGTGGCGTCGATGGTTTCCACGCCGGCCACGATCAGCATGCCGGCGCCGCTGTCGCCCGCGCGCGGGTAGCCGTGCACGGCCTTCGAGGCGGCCAGCGCCAGGTCTTGCGACGAGGCATACAGGGTGACGGGATGGCGCGCCATGGCCAGTTTCGGCGCGATATCGTGCTTGAAGATGGCGGCATCGATGTCGGGCGCGGAAAGAATGATTTCCGTAATCTTTTGCGCCAGCTGCGGCTGCGCGGCCAGCAAGTCGGCCACGGCGCGCGTCAGGCCCCGGCTGCCCATGCTGTGGCCCACCAGGTACACTTGCGCCGCGTCCGTGCTGGCAAGAAAGTCGGCGAGGAAGGCGGCGATGTGCGGCGTGCTCCACTCGATATTGTTTTCATCGATGGTGTAGCCGGCGACGTCGCCCTGCGACGGCCAGCTGTAGAAGACGGGCGCGCCATCGAAACCGAGGTCGTAGGCCATCTGCCCCGTGCGCCGCGCCGCATCCTCGAACGTCACGTTGAAACCGTGCACGAAGACAAAGGCGCTCTTGCCGGCCGACGCGCGGATCTGGGTTTTCAGGGCGGCCAGGAAATTATCGTGGTCCTGCACCTCGGCGGACAACAGCACCACGTGCTTGGCCGGGTCTTCGCGCAACTCCAGGCGCCACAGCGACGGCGATTCCAGCTGGCCCATGCGGTGGTCGCGGGGAATGCTGACGTCGCAGCTGCCATAGCTGAGGGGGCCGGCACCGGTGCCATTGCCTCCCGTCCTGCTGCGCTGGCCGCTGAAGCGCTGGGCGGGCGGCTTGCCGACGTCGCGCTCCCGGTCGGTGGCGAAATACACCTTGACGACGGCATAGTTCGAGACGACGGCGCTCTTGTCCGCCGGCGCGGGCACCGCTTCCACTTCCGGCGCCGGCGGCAAGCGGGCAGGGCGCTGCAGCGCGTCGAGCAAGCCTTGCGCGGCGAACAGGGTTTCCATGTCGTCCGGCACCTTGGCACTGGCCAGCGCGGCAGAGAGCGCCAATTGCAGCCGGGTATCGGCAGGGTCCCCTTCCAGCGCCGTGATGGCGGCCAGGATGCTGGAGGCGCTGTCGAACTTGGCGATGGCCGCCTTGATCTGCCGGTAGTGGGTAGCGACGGCCTCGGGGGCGTGGCCGGGCGCGCCATGTTCGATGGCCGCGACGACGGCGGAAGTGATCAAGTCCATGCGCCACCTGCCTTTCAGGTCAATCTGGATTGAATGTCAACCCATATTGCCATAAAAGCACGCGCAGCGTGACTTGTCCAGCGGCGCGCGCACCCGGCGCGCCACAAATCAATGTTGCTTGTCGTCGCTGAACTGCTGCGCCAGCGATTGCAGGGGCGCCAGCGTCAGGCCGCCGCGGCTCGCATGCTCGGGGACGGTGACGCGCACGGGCTTGCTGTGCATATTGGTGGATGACAATACATTCGTCGTCGTTTCGGGCGCCGCATTCCATACAGGGTCGGCGATGCCCTCGAACACATGCTTCAATTGCTCGCCCCAGGTATCGCGGATCATGCGGAAATACTGGTTCTTTTCATCGATGGTGACGAAGCGCGTGACGGCCAGGCTGCCCGTCTCGTAGACGAGCAGGTCCAGCGGCAAGCCGACGGAGACGTTCGAGCGCAGGGTGGAATCCATGGAAATCAGCGCGCACTTGGCCGCTTCATCCAGGCGCGTGAACGGATTGATGACCCTGTCGATGATGGGCTTGCCGTATTTGGCTTCGCCGATCTGGAAATACGTGTTTTCATCGTGCGATTCGATGAAGTTGCCCGCCGAATACACCTGGAACAGGCGGCAGCGCTCGGCGCCTATCTGCCCGCCCAGGATGATGCTGACATTGAAATCGATGCCGCACTCGGCCAGCGCCTTCGCTTCGCGCTGGTGCACGGTGCGCACGGCTTCGCCCACGATGCGGGCGGCGTCATACATATTGCCCACGTTCCAGATGCTGCGGCCATCCGCATCCACGTGTTCGGACACCAACTGGCGGATGGCTTGCGAAATCGACAGGTTTCCTGCCGTCATCAACACGAGCATGCGGTCGCCCGGGTTTTCAAACACGCTCATCTTGCGGAAGGTGCCCACCTGGTCCACGCCGGCGTTGGTGCGGGAGTCGGAGAGGAAGACCAGGCCTTCGTTCAGGCGCACGCCTATGCAATAAGTCATCGTAGCAAATTCAGTCAAAGGGGAAGCATTCTACACCAGCCGGGCCCGTCCATCGTGCCGCAAGGCCCGGCCAGCCTCATTCCTGCCGTGTTACACGGGCACGATCTGCACGTCGACGCGCAAGGTTTCCGTGCCGCCACCCTGGCGCACGCCGCGCACGGGCGCGGCCGAATCGTAGTCGCGTCCGATGGCCAGGCGGCAATACGCATCCGTCATCAAGCGCGCATGCGTGACGTCGATGCTGACCCAGCCCGCGAAATCCGTGTCTTCCGTCCAGGCGTCGACCCAGGCGTGGCTGGCCGCGTGGCCCGTCGTGCCCGGATCGATATAGCCGGAGACATAGCGCGCCGGGATGCCCCAGGCGTGGCAGCAGGCGAGGAACAGATGCGCGTGGTCCTGGCACACGCCGCGCCCCAGGGCCAGGGCGTCGCCCGCCGTGGTGGTGACCATGGTGGCGCCGCTTTCATACGCCACCTTGCCGACGATGTGCTCGGCCAGGCGCAGCAAGTGGCCCGTGCCCGCCGTCACGCGGCGGTCCGGCAGGCTGGCCGCCGCCAGGTCCAGGATGGCGGGGTTGGCCTGGGTCAGGGGCGTCGGCATGGTAAACAGCAGGGGCGACAGGGTGTCGATCAGGTTCAGCCGTCCCTTGTGCGGATAAATGGTTTCCACCACGCCATGCGCCACCAGGCTCAGCGATTGATGGCTGCCGTTAATCGTCAGCATGTGCGACAGGTTGCCGTAGGCATCCGTGTAGGCGTGGCACTGGCCCGGCGTGGCGATCTGCCAGGACAGGGCGCGCTGCTGCGGCTCGATACGCGGCGTCAGGTGCAGCTGCTGGATGGTGTAGGCCAGCGGCGCACTGTAGGCGTAATGGGTTTCGTGGCGGATGGTGAGCTGCATCAGGCCGCCAGGGGAACGAGGAAATCGCGGCTGACCCGGTTGCCCAGGTCATAGATGTTTTCCAGAAATTCCGTCAATGTATGGTGCAAGCCAGCCTTCATGATGTCGTCGATGTGGCCGAATTTCAGCTCGGCGTGCAGTTTGCCCGCGAACCGCTCCGTATCGGCCGACACGTCGTTGCGGATATGTTTCAGATTTTCCACCACATCATCCATGCAGGCAAGCAGGGACCTGGGCATGTCGCCGCGCAGCATCAGCAATTCCGCCACGCGCGCGGGGGTGATGACGTCGCGGTAGACCTTGCGGTAGATCTCGAAGCCGGAAACGGAGCGCAGCAGGGCCGCCCAGTAGTAAAAGTCGCGCTGGGTAATGTCCTTCGACGTGTCGCGCGCGCCGTGGAACTTGACATCGAGGATGCGCGCCGTGTTGTCGGCCCGTTCCAGGAAAGTGCCCAGGCGGATGAAATAGATGGCTTCGTCCTTGAGCATGGTGCCCAGGGTCACCCCGCGCGACAGGTGCGAGCGGTATTTCACCCACTCGAAGAAGGCGCTGGGGTCCGTTTCCAGCAAGTTGCTTTTCAGGCGCTTCTGCATGTCGAGCCAGGTGGCGTTCTGGATTTCCCACACTTCCGTCGTCAGGGTGCCCCGCACGGCGCGGGCGTTTTCGCGCGCGCCCGTCAGGCAGGCGAGGATGGACGAGGGGTTGTTCGGGTCGCGCACCATGAAGTCGAGCACGTCGCGCGTGTGGAAGCGGCCATATTTGTGGTCATAGGCGCTTTGCAGCTCGGAAATACCCAGGGTGGCGCGCCAGCCCTGTTCCGCGTCCTGCTCGGACTGCGGCAGCATCGACGTCTGCATGTTGACGTCGAGCATGCGGGCCGTGTTTTCAGCCCGTTCCGTGTAGCGGGCCATCCAGAACAAATGATCGGCGGTGCGGCTCAGCATGTTTTCTCTCCTGCCAGATAGCTTGCTTTTTCTTCCGCAAAGGCGGGCTCCAGCACCCACGTATCCTTGGTGCCGCCGCCCTGCGAGGAATTGACCACCAGCGAGCCTTCGCCCAGCGCCACGCGGGTGAGGCCGCCGGGCACCATGGAAATCGTCTTGCCGGACAGGACGAACGGGCGCAGATCGATGTGGCGCGGCGCGATGCCGGCCTCGACATACGTGGGGCAGGCGGACAGGGCCAAGGTCGGCTGGGCGATGTAGCCGCCCGGATTGGCCAGCAGGCGCTGGCGGAAATCCTCGATCTGCGCCAGGCTCGACGCGGGGCCCACCAGCATGCCGTAGCCGCCAGCGCCATGCACTTCCTTGACCACCAGCTTGGGCAGGTTCGCCAGCACGTAGGACAAATCGGCGCTCTTGCGGCACTGGTAAGTGGGCACGTTGTTCAATATCGGTTCCTGCGACAGGTAAAACTTGATCATGTCGGGAACAAAAGGATAGATCGACTTGTCGTCGGCCACGCCCGTGCCGATGGCATTCGCCAGGGTGACGCGGCCGGCGCGGTAGACGGACAGCAGGCCCGGCACGCCCAGCGAGGAATCGGAGCGGAAGGCCAGCGGGTCGAGGAAATCGTCGTCGACGCGGCGGTAGATGACGTCCACGCGCTTGGGGCCCCGGGTGGTGCGCATGTACAC
>CAUSDR010000190.1:0-10376 GCA_963530105.1 uncultured Janthinobacterium sp. | reverse complement strand
TTGTTATTCGAAAAAACCCCTTCCGGTGATCCGGTTGGGGTTTTTTTACGTCTGGTAAAAAGGTGATGCCCACTATGTTGCCGGATGACGGCCTGCGGCCTAATCCGACCTACGCGAAAACAGGCGAAAAAAAGGCAGCGCGCAGCGCTGCCTTGTCATCGTCACTTCCCCTTCTTATTGGCTTGCCACGGCCGGCGTGGCACCGCTCCTGGCGACCCACTCGATCAGCGCATCGACAGCGGCGCGGCCGTTGCCGTTACCCACCAGGTCGCTATTGATGATGGCGACCACTACGCACAGCTGGTTGTTGGCGTCAGGCACATAGCCGGCGATGGCCACCACATTTTTCAATGTTCCCGTCTTGATGCGCGCCCGCGCGGCAGCCGGCGTGTTCAGCAGACGCTTGCGCATGGTGCCGTCGAGGGCGGCGATGGGCAGGCTGGACTGGAATTCGGGCGCCCACGGACTGTATTGCATTGCTTGCAGGACACCGGCCAACTGCGCCGGTGCAATGCGTCCCGTGCGCGACAAGCCGGAACCGTTGTCGACCAGCATGCCCTGGGTATTGATATTGTGCCGTTGGAACCATGCCTCGATGACTTGCCGCGCCCGACTAGCCGTGTCTTCCGGCACTGTCATGGCGACGGGGCGGCTGCCCAGCCAGCCATCGCTTTGCAGACTGCCCAGACTCAGGAACAAGGTGCGCGCCAGGGTGTTGTCGGACGTCTTGTTGATATCGCGCAGTACTTCCGGCAAGGCACGGGCTACATGGTCGGCCAGCATGCGCGTGCCGACGGGTTCGGCCGTGGGCGGTGCGCCCGTCGCTGCTGCTTCGCGCACCGTGCCCGTGATGGTGCCGCCCAGCCGTTTCCAGGTGGCACGGAACAAACGGTCGGCGTAGTCGTTGCGGTCGAGCACATTGATGCTGGTGGACTTGCTGCAATTCTGCGGGAAAGTGCCGTGCAGTATCACTTGCAGCTTGCCGCCCACATCGCGCCGGTATTCTGGCGGGCGCCAGCCATCTTCCCACTTGGCGCAACTGCCCTTGACGAGCTTCATGTCGCTGCTGATGCTGACATTCTCCAGCGCCGGCTGCATCTGCAAGGTCAATTGCCGCTCCGTCGCGCTGAGGTCGATATCGATCAAATTGGTATTGAGCAATAGCGCATCGGGAATGACGTTGTAGCGGAATTCGGCCGACTCGTCGAAGGGCGGCGCACCGATGTCCGGCCGGGCCGGCTGGAACAGCTGGCGGTCGAGTATGAGATCGCCCTTGATTTTATGGATGCCCTGCGTGCGTAAGGTTTGCAGCATGTGCGCCAGTACGTCCGCATTGAAATCCGTGTCGGCGCCGCCGCGCAGGATCAAGTCGCCCTTCAGCACGCCATTGATGACGTCGGCACTGGTGCGCAATTCCGTGCGGCCGCGGAAGATGGGGCCCAATTGCTCCAGGCCCACGGCCGTCGTCACCAGTTTCATGGTGGAGGCCGGTTGCATGCTGCGCTCGGCGCCATGCGACAGCACGGTGGTATTGCCGCGCAAGACAACGGCGCCCATGGCGTCTTCCGGGATATTTGCGCTGCGCAACAGCAGGCTGACGGATTCGGGCAATTGCGCCTGGGCCGTCGACAGGCCAAGACCCGCCAACAGCACAGCCAGCAGAACAGGACGTAGCATGGTGCTCCTTAATGGAAAAAGACGTAGGCAACGAAGACGGCGGTGATCACGCCGGCCAGGTCGGCGATCAGGCCGGCCGTGATGGCATAGCGCGTCTTGCGGATACCCACGGAACCGAAGTACAAGGCCACGATATAGAAGGTGGTGTCGGCCGAGCCCTGGAACACGCACGCCAGGCGGCCGACGAAGGAGTCGACGCCGTAGGTGTTCATGGCGTCGATCATCATGGCTTTCGAGCCGGAACCGCTGAGCGGTTTCATCATGGCTGTGGGCAAGGCCGGCACGAAGTCCGTATTGATGCCCAGGTTGGCAAAGAACCAGTTCAAGCCGCTCATCAGGAAATTGAACACGCCCGCGTTGCGGATCACGCTGATGGCCACCAGCATGCCGACCAGGTAGGGAATCACGGTGATCGACGTCTGGATGCCGCCCTTCGCCCCTTCGATGAAGGCGTCGTACACGTTCACGCGTTTGCGCAGGGCGCCGATAATGAAGATGGCAATGACGCTGATCAATACAAGATTGCTGACCACCTTCGAGACCAGTTCGATTTCCTGTTTCGTCAGGTATTGCGTGAAGTACCAGATCATGGCGACGATGGCGCTCGTCATGCCGCCTATCCAGCCCAGCACGACCCGGTTGAGCAGGTTGATGCGCTGCTTGATGGACACCGTGATGATGCCGACCACGGTGGCGACATAGGTGGCGATCATGCAGGGAATAAAGATGTCCGATGGATCGGCCGCGCCGAGAATGGAGCGCTGCGCCATGATGGCTAGCGGTATCAGGGTCAGGCCCGAAGTATGCAGCACCAGGAACATGATCTGCGCATTCGTCGCCTCTTCCTTGTTCGGGTTCAAGGTTTGCAGGCTTTCCATGGCTTTCAAGCCGAATGGCGTGGCCGCGTTGTCCAGGCCCAGCAGGTTGGCCGAGAAATTCATCACCATGTGGCCCGTGGCCGGATGGTCCTTGGGAATTTCCGGGAAGATGCGCGAAAAGAAGGGCGCGATCACTTTTGCCAGCCAGCCGACAATGCCCGCTTTTTCACCGATGTTCATGATGCCGAGCCACAAGGTCATCACGCCCGCCAGCGGCAGGGCAATATCCATCACGCCCATGCGCGCTGTTTCAAACGTGCCATCAATGATGCGCTTGAAGATATCGGTATCGCCGAGAAACAGCCACTGCAGCACTGCGGCCAGGAAGCCAACGAGGAAAAAGCCGGACCAGATGTAATTAAGTGCCATATGTGATCAGTTCTGTGTGTCGGGAGTGAAAAATGTCTGCCAAACAAAGTATAGGGGCAGCCCGATACGAGTTGATGAAAGAATGCAGCAATCGCATGCCAAAAAGTTATAAGCTGGCAGCCTGTTTTCATTGGCGCCCCATGGCTTGCCCGCGTAGTCTGGGCAACGCCTGTTCTTTACCTGATTTGCTACTCCTGTCTGCACTGGACCACTGATGATGTTTTTACGCAAAACCGCCTGCGCCGCCGGCCTGGCCCTGTTGACGCTGTTGACTGCGCCGGCCCTTGCCGCCGCCGATGCGGCGCCCGCCAGCGCTGCCCGCGCGAACAAAACCCTGCACCTGTTTTTAAGCACCAGCGAGACGGGCCTGGACCCGGCCGTGGCCTCGGACCTGGCGAGCCTGAATTTGATGGAAAACATTTTCGACCCGCTGCTGCGCTATGACTACCTGGCGCGCCCCGTGCAACTGCAGGGCAATACGGCGCGCGGCTTGCCGACGGTGGAAGATGGCGGGCGCACGTACACCTTCCACTTGCAGCCTGGCATTTTTTTCACCCCCGATCCCGCTTTCAAGGGCCAGCCGCGCGAAGTGACGGCGCAGGATTACGTGTACAGCCTGACGCGCCTGTATGACCCCGCCCTGAAGTCGCCGTGGCTGTTCTTGCTGGAAGATAAGCTGGTGGGCGATGCGGCCCTGAAAAGCAAGTTCAGTTATGACACGCCGATCGCCGGCTTGCAGGCACTGGACAAATACACGCTGCGCATCCGCCTGAATGGCGTCGACCCGAATTTCCTGTTTTACCTGGCCATGCCGGCGACGGGCGTGGTGGCGCGCGAAGTGGCCGAAGCGTATCGGGCGCCGGGACAGATCGGCAACCATCCCGTGGGCACGGGACCGTTTATGGTCAAAGAATGGAAGCGCAGCGACAAGATCGTGTTGCAAGCCAATCCGGCCTTCCGCCCCACCGTCTTCCATACGGATGGGAAGGCGCTGGCCGCCTTGCCACCCGATGCGCGCGCCATCGCCGGCGCGCTGGAAGGCAAGCGCCTGCCCCTGGTCGAGCGCATCGAGGTGCGCATCGTTGAGGAATATCAATCGCGCATGCTGGGGTTTTTGAAAGGCGAATTTGATTACCTGGAGCAAGTACCCGAATCGATGACGGACATGGTGCTGGTGAACGGCGGCTTGAAACCGGCACTGGCCGCCAAGGGCCTGCAGCTGACGCGCTTTCCCGTACTGCAAACGTATTACATGTGGATGAACATGGACGACCCCGTGCTGGGCGGCTATACCAAGGACAAGCTGGCCCTGCGGCGCGCCATCGCCCTCAGCTACAACAGCCGCGAAGATATCGCCTTGCTGAAAAAAGGCCTGGCCCTGCCGGCGCAATCGCCGCTGCCGCCCAACGTGCTCGGCTATGACAAGGATTACCGCAGCCCCGTCGCCTACGATCCGGCGCTGGCGCGCGCCTTGCTCGACCGCTTCGGCTACAAGGCGGGCGCCGATGGATTCCGCACCCAGCCCGACGGTACGCCCCTGATCTTGACCATGCACACGGAGCCCAGCACGGTGGGACGCTTGCGCGACGAGTTGTGGCGCCGCAACCTGAACGCCATCGGTGTGCGCGTGGAGTTTAAAAGCGATAAGAAGACGGAAATCATCAAGGCTTCGCGCCTGGGCAAGGTGCAGATGTTCGAGACCAACTGGATCGCCGACTTCCCCGACGGCGATAACTTTATGCAATTGTTGTATGGAGGCAACGTTGGCCGCGCCAACTATGCCCGCTTCAACTTGCCCGATTACAATAAACGCTATGAGGAGGCGCGCCTGCTATCCGATACGCCGCGCCGACGCAGTCTGTATTTCGATCTGTTTCAGCTGATCCACGCTTACACGCCGTGGGTGCTGCTGACACATCCCATCTCCGCCGACCTGCAGCAACCGTGGCTAAAAAACTACAGGCGCCACCCCGTGGAATTCACGTCCTGGCGCTACCTGGACGTCGATATGACCAAGGGTAGCCCCGCAGGCAAGTGACCATGCAGGTGAAAAGGGCATTCATTCCAAAAAGTTATGGTTAGGAAAGCATTTTTCATTGGCTGGCCGCGGATGCATCGCGCTACTCTGAAAATGAAAACAAATAAAGTCATGCGCAAATGTCATAAAAAAATGTACCGCGAGACAGACAACTGCGACGTGAAAAAACAGCCTGACTTGATAACTCAAGTTTCGATTGCCCAACAAGGAGAAGACCTGTGAAATTGAAGAAACTAGCGCAGTTGGTGGCATTGATGGGGGTGGTGGGGCCGGTGATGGCGCAGGAAGCGGCGGCGCCAGCGATGCAACGCGTCGAAGTCACGGGCAGCAGCATCAAGCGCGTGGCCAAGGAAGGTGCACTGCCGGTGCAGGTCATCACCTTTGACCAGATCGAAAAACAGGGCATCACGACGACCGAGCAACTGGTACGCACCTTGTCGGCGAATGGCACGGGCGCGGATAACATGACGTCCGGCAATAACGTCTTTGGCGCCGATGCCGACCGGGTCAGCGGCGGCGCATCATTCGCCTCGCTGCGCGGCCTGGGCCCGTCGAGCACTCTGGTGCTGTTGAACGGGCGCCGCATCGCCACGCACGGCGCCAGCGGCAAGTCGGTCGACTTGAATTCGATTCCGCTGGGCGCGATTTCGCGCGTGGAAATTCTCAAGGATGGCGCTTCAGCCATCTACGGCACGGACGCCATCGGCGGCGTGATCAACTTCATCTTGAAAACCAATTACAGCGGCGTGGAAGCGTCCGTTGCCACCAACGACACGCAGGCCGGCGGGGGCGCCACGCGCCGCGCTTCCATCCTGGCGGGCACGGGCTCGCTGGAAGAAGACCGCTACAACATCATGGCCAGCCTGACCGTCGACAAGGCGCAGCGCCTGAACGGCAGCGACCGCTCCTTTGTCAACGGCTTCCAGCCGGAACGCGGCCTGTCGCCCGATACCACGGGCACGCCGTTTGCCAACCAGATGGCCGGCGCCGGCACGGCGCTGGGTGCCTCGTTCCAGCTGCCTGGCGATCCGAACAAATACCTGCAAGCCAACCCGCTGAGTTTCCAGGGCAAGTGCGATACCATTCCCGGCATGTCGCAGTACCAGACGGAACTGTGGAAAGACGTCACCTCGCCGCTGCGCACCAAGTATTCCTGCGCCTACGACTATGGCGCCGATTATGTGCTGCAATTCCCTGTCGAGCGTGCCAATCTGCTGTCGCGCGGCACCTTCCAGCTGGCGCCCGACCACCGCATGTTTGTCGAGGTGCTCGGCTCGCGCACCAAGGCCACGGCCATCCTGACGCCGATGCAGGTGCAGGCGACCATCGCCAACAAGGCCGTGTATCCGGTGGGCGGCGCGTATTACCAGGACTTGTCGGCCTACATTCCGACGTTCGACAATACCAAGCCGATTTCCTACAAGTGGCGGGCCAATGACGTGGGCAACCGCACGCAGGAAAACACCACCGACAATGCCCGCGTGCTGGTCGGCTTCGAGGGCAACTTCGGCAAGTGGGATTACAAGGCCGGCATTTCGCGCGCCGAAAGCAGCACCAAGACCAAGCTGACGGACGGCTATTCCTACACGGACAAGCTGTATGCGGCGCTGGCGACGGGCATCATCAATCCATGGGTGGGCGCAGGCCAGAGCCAGACGGAAGCGGCCAAGCAATTGATCGAATCGACCAAGTTCCGTGGCAATTTCCAGCATGGCAAGACGACGTTGACGCAGATCGACGGTTCCGTTTCGGGCGAACTGTTCCAGCTGCCGGCCGGCGCGCTGGCCATGGCGGCCGGTTTTGATTTCCGCCGCGAAGGCTATAACTTTGCGCAAGATGTCGACGCCACGCAAATTCTGCTGGCGCCGGGCAATGCCGCGCTGAATGACGCCAGCCGTACCGTCAAGGCCGTGTATGCCGAATTGCTGGTGCCCGTCATGAAAGACCTGGAAATGCAGCTGGCCATCCGCCGCGACGATTACAGCCTGGTGGGGGCGACAACGAACCCGAAAGTGGCGTTCCGCTACCAGCCGGCCGACTTCCTGCTGTTCCGTGGTTCGGCCAGCAAGGGTTTCCTGGCACCGAGCTTCCAGCAGCTGTATTCCGGCTCGCTGAGCCAGGAATTGCCGAACGGCGTAATTGACCAGGAAGGCTGCGCCCAGCATCCGGGCGTGCCCGAGTATTGCGCCATCGACCGCCTCGACTACAAGACGGGCGGCAACAAGAACCTGAAGCCGGAAACGTCGAAGCAGGGCAGCGTCGGTATCGTCATCGAGCCATTCAAGGGATACTCGGCCTCGTTCGATTACTGGGCCATCAATACCAAGGACCGCATCCTGAACCGCACGCCGCAAATCGTGCTGGCCAACTACCAGGCGCTGAGCCAGTACATCATCCGCAAGCCGGACGGCACCATCGACTACGTGCAGGCGGGCTGGATCAATGCGGCAGGCAGTCGCGTGCGTGGCCTGGACGTGGGCTTGCGCGGCGAAGGCAAGGTCAATGACGTGAAGTGGACGGCGACCCTGGACGGCACGTACATGGACAGCTTCAAGTTTGCGGAATATCAAGGCCAGGAATACCAGGAACTGGTTGGCAAGTTTTACACGCGCGATCTGTATCTGCGCTGGAAACACAATGCCAGCTTTGGCGTGTCGCGCGGCGACTGGAGCGGCTTGCTGATCCAGAGCTTTGCTTCCGGCTACAAGGACCAGGTGCCGAATGGCGGCAAGGGCACGCCACCGCCGGGCTTCAATCCGGACGTCTCCAGCTACACCACGTATAACTTGTCGGGCACGTATACGGGCTTCAAGAACACCACCATCACCGTGGGTATCCAGAACCTGTTCGACCGCGATCCGCCATTCACCGCGCACAACGTGGATGAAGTGGTGGGCGCCGGCTGGGATCCGCGCGTGGCCGATCCACGCGGCCGCTCGCTGTCATTCCAGCTGAAGTACAAGTTCATGTAAGGCAATCATGCCGGCGGCAACATCGCCGGCATGCTACTCTCAGCGGCGGCGCCTGGCGCCGCCGTTTTTATTCCAGGAAAGGGCCGCATGTCCAGTCAGACCAATCTCAGCCGGCGCCGCTTTGGCGGCTTGCTGGCCGCCACCCTGGGGGCGGCAGGCGCACCGGCGTTGGCGGCGGCCGCGCGCGGAAAGGATAAACGCATGCAACAGCAACATTCTTTGATCAAACCGGCGCGCCTGCGCCAGGGCGACCTGGTCGCCATCCTCGCACCCGGCGGTTTTACGGACGAGGACGCCATCGCCAAGGCCGTGCGCAATATCGAATCGCTGGGCTTGCGCGCCCGCCTGGGCGCCAACATCCGCGCCGTGCACGGCAACTATGCGGGCACGGTGCAGCAGCGTCTCGATGATTTGCACGCGGCCTTCGCCGATCCCGAGGTCAAGGCGATTTGGGCGATTCGTGGCGGCTCCGGCTGCATTTCGCTGCTGGCGCTGCTCGACTACGCCTTGATCCGCCGCAACCCGAAAGTGCTGATCGGCTATTCCGACATCACGGCCCTGCACCTGGCCATAATCCGTCAGACGGGCCTGGTGACCTTCCACGGCCCCGTGGCCTCGTCCACGTTTTCCGACTACACGGTGACGCAGCTGCAAAACGTACTGATGGCGCCGCAGGACAGCTACACGATCCCGATGGCGCTGGAAAACCACCGCCGCGCGCAGGCGGAGCCGAACTTCGCCATCCGCACCGTGCACGGCGGCCAGGCCACGGGGCGCTTGACTGGTGGCAACTTGTGCATGGTCAGCGCGCTGGCCGGCACGCCGTATGCGGCCGATTTGCGCGAGCACATCTTGTTCCTCGAGGAAATCAACGAAGTGCCCTACCGCATCGACCGCATGCTGTGCCAGCTCGACTTGTCCGTTGGCTTCCAGCACGCGGCGGCCTTGATGCTGGGCATTTTCGAGCATTGCGAGGCGGCCGACGGCGATACCTCGCTGACCTTGAACGAGACGCTGGACCAGCATTTGCAGCCATTGACGGTGCCGGCCGTCAGCGGCTACTCGTTCGGCCACATCCGTCACCAGTTCACCATTCCCATGGGCATCCTGGCGACCCTGGATGCGGAGCGGCAAACCTTGACCTTGCTGGAAGCGGCGGTCACGTAGTCTGTTCGTTCGCGCACGGCACAGTACGACGATTATCAGTATGCTAGGGGTCAGGCAGGGCATTGCGCCGTGCCAGCACCTGGGATGGCTTACTTCATGATCAACCGCCGCGCCAGCGCCTATATCCTCAGCCACCCGCTGGCCTTCGTGCTGCAGGTGCTCAAGGGCTTTCGCGCCAACCAGGGCTTGCTGCTGGCCGGCGCCGTCGCGTATTACTCGCTGCTCTCCATCGTGCCCCTGCTGATGCTGGTGGTGGTCGCCCTGTCGCACGTGATCGCGCAGGATGAATTGCTGCAAACCATAGGCCACTACCTGGAGTGGCTGGTGCCGGGCCAGTCGAAGGCCATCGTGGCGGAAGTCGCGCATTTCCTGAATAACCGCGGCGTGATCGGCTGGCTGCTGCTGCTGACCATGCTGTTTTTCAGCTCGCTGGCCTTCACCGTGCTGGAAAACGCCATGAGCGTGATTTTTGTGCACCGCGTGGCCATCCGCCGCCGCCATTTCCTCATTTCTGCGGTCTTGCCTTACTGCTACATCCTGTGCCTGGGCGTGGGCATTTTGCTGATCACCCTGGTGGCGGGCAGCCTGCAAGTGATGAGCGAAGAAAGCGTGCGCTTCCTGCGCCATGACTGGGGCCTGGAAGGCGTCTCCGGCGTGCTGCTGTATTTGCTGGGGCTGACGGGCGAAATCCTCGTGCTCAGCTCGATTTATCTGGTCATGCCCGTGGGGCGGCTGTCGATCACGCATGCGCTGATCGGCGGCGTGACGGCGGCCCTGCTGTGGGAAATCGCGCGCCATGTGCTGGTCTGGTATTTTTCCACCTTATCGCAGGTCAATATTGTGTACGGCTCGATGACGACGGCCATCGTCGTCATGTTCAGCCTGGAGATCGGCGCCACCTTGCTGCTGCTGGGCGCGCAAGTGATTTCCGAATACGAAAGAGTGGCGCGGGGTGGCGAAGAAGACAAGCCGCTGGCGCTAAGGACTTGATTTTAAATGGTTGTTGCATTGCACAAAAGGCTGTGTTATACTCCGTTCAGTGATTGAGATTTGGCAGCAAATCATCTCACCATCCAGTTTCAGCGCGGCGACCGACAGGTGTAATGTCGATGGCGTGACAGTGCGAAGAAATGGATTTTGTAATTCCGGATACGATGGTCGATTTTACACTTGGAGTCACCATGCAGATAGCATGGGAGTCCGAAAATCAGGAGGCACTTTGCAGATAGCACTGGCGTCCATGACACGATTAAAGCATTGGTAATACATTGGAAC
>CAUSDR010000189.1:0-10395 GCA_963530105.1 uncultured Janthinobacterium sp. | reverse complement strand
CCCGCACCTACACGGAATTCGTGGGCGATCCTTTGTGGAACCCGGACCGCCACACATTTGTGAAGCCGCTGCGCGGGGATGCGCAAGGCATGCCCGTGTTTGGCCGTTCATCGACCCTGTAATCTCTGGAAGAGCGCCCATGACCCCTGTTGCAGCTGCATTCACTCCCGTCGCCGCCGCCCCCTGCGCCAGCGTTGTCCAGGCGCCGTTCGGCGTCTTGCCCGGCGGCGCCCACGTCAGCGTGTTTACCCTGACGAACCGCCAGGGCATGCAAGTCAAGGTGCTCGATTTTGGCGCCATCATCAGCGAAGTACACGTGCCTGACCGCAACGGCAACTTTGCCGATGTGGTGCTCGGTTTCGAGCGCATCGAGCCTTACCTGCACAACAGCGCCTTCCTGGGCGCCGTGATCGGCCGCTACGGCAACCGCATCGCGGAAGGCCGCTTCAGCCTCGATGGCAAGGCTTACCAGCTGGCAGTCAACAATGCACCGAATCACTTGCACGGTGGAAATCAAGGCTTCCACCAGGTCATGTGGCAAGCCGAGCCGTTCACCAAGGAAGATGCCGTCGGCGTGACGTTGACGCGCACCAGCCCCGATGGCGAGGATGGCTATCCTGGCCGGCTGGACGTCACCGTGGTGTATGAACTGGACAACGACAATGCGCTGAGCCTGCGCTACCACGCCGTGACGGACCAGGCCACGCCCGTCAACTTGACCAACCACAGCTATTTCAACCTGGCGGGGCAGGGGCATATCCTCGGCCATGAACTGTCGATCAATGCGGACCGCTACACGCCTGTCGACGCCGGTTCCATCCCGACGGGCGAACTGGCGGACGTGGCCGGCACGCCATTCGACTTGCGCCAGCCCACCGTCATCGGCGACAGCATCGACTTGCCGCACGAGCAGATCCGCATCGGCCGCGGCTATGACCATAACTTCGTGCTGAACAAAAAGGCAGGGCAGTTGCTGAACCTGGCCGCCACGGTGCGCGATCCCGCCTCGGGCCGGATGATGCAGGTGTACACGCAGGAGCCGGGAGTGCAGTTTTATTCCGGCAACTTCCTCGACAGCAGCCAGTACGGCAAGCTGCGCGCCATCAGCTACCGCGGCGCGCTGTGCCTGGAAACCCAGCATTTCCCGGATGCGCCGAACCAGGCGCATTTCCCCAGCACCATCCTGCGCCCGGGCGAGCAATACCAGACAGAAACGGTGTACCGCTTTTCCGCTGAATAGTCGCCTGGCCCCGAGCGCACTCCGGGGCCGGCCCCTGCGGGATCGGCATGCGCCCGCTGGGCGTCTTCCCCCTCAGGCTGCGCCGCCTCCGAATCGCCGCAACGCCCTGCCGCCACGCGCTCGCAGGGCGTTTTCATTGCGGCATGCTGATATCGGTTTCGATATCGGAACGCATTAAAAATTGATTGGAAAGGCATGGCAGGATTCTTTAGTATCCCAACATCGCTGCCCGGGCCGACGACATTAGATCCGGCATAGCACAACCAGGAGAATTGCATGTCTGAGACAAAAAAGAAGGTAGCCCTGCGCTCCGCCGAGTGGTTCGGCTCGCAGGACAAGAACGGCTTCATGTACCGCAGCTGGATGAAAAACCAGGGCATACCTGACCACGAGTTTCACGGCAAGCCCATCATCGGCATCTGCAATACCTGGTCCGAGCTGACCCCGTGCAACGCGCATTTCCGCCAGCTGGCCGAACACGTCAAGCGCGGCATCCTGGAAGCGGGCGGTTTCCCCGTCGAATTCCCCGTCTTTTCGAACGGCGAGTCGAATCTGCGCCCGACGGCCATGCTGACACGCAACCTGGCCTCGATGGACGTGGAAGAATCGATCCGCGGCAATCCGATGGACGCCGTCGTGCTGCTGGTCGGCTGCGACAAGACCACGCCAGCGCTGCTGATGGGCGCTGCCAGCGTCGACATTCCCACCATCGTCGTCAGCGGCGGCCCCATGCTGAACGGCAAACTGAACGGCAAGGACATCGGTTCCGGCACCGCCGTGTGGCAGCTGCACGAGCAGATGAAGGCCGGTTCCATCACCCTGCACCAGTTCATGTCGGCCGAATCGGGCATGTCGCGCTCGGCCGGTACCTGCAACACCATGGGCACGGCCTCGACCATGGCCAGCATGGCTGAAGCGCTGGGCACCTCGCTGCCGCACAACGCCGCCATTCCTGCCGTCGATTCGCGCCGCTACGTGCTGGCGCACATGTCGGGCATCCGCATCGTCGAAATGGTGCACGAAGACCTGCGCCTGTCGAAAGTATTGACGCGCGAAGCATTTGAAAACGCCATCAAGGTCAACGCCGCCATCGGTGGCTCGACCAATGCCGTGATCCACCTGAAAGCCATCGCCGGCCGCATCGGCGTGCCGCTTGAACTGGAAGACTGGACCCGCGTGGGCCGTGGCACGCCGACCATCGTCGACTTGCTGCCGTCGGGCCGTTTCCTGATGGAAGAGTTTTACTATGCGGGCGGCTTGCCGGCCGTGATACGCCGCCTGGGCGAGGGCGACTTGCTGCCGCACAAGAATGCCTTGACCGTCAACGGCAAGTCGCTGTGGGACAACTGCGTCGAAGCGCCGATCTACAACGATGAAGTGGTGCGCACCTTGGACAACCCGTTGCTGGCCGATGGCGGCATCTGCGTCTTGCGCGGCAACCTGGCGCCGCGCGGCGCCGTGCTGAAGCCGTCTGCCGCCTCGCCGCACCTGATGCAGCACCGTGGCAAGGCCGTCGTCTTCGAAGATTTCGAACATTACAAAGCGCGCATCGTTGATCCGGATCTGGACGTCGACGCCAATTCCGTGCTGGTGATGAAGAACTGCGGCCCGAAAGGCTATCCGGGCATGGCCGAAGTGGGCAACATGGGCTTGCCGCCGAAGCTGCTGGCGCAAGGCATCACCGACATGGTGCGCATCTCAGATGCGCGCATGAGCGGCACCGCCTACGGCACCGTGGTGCTGCACGTGGCGCCGGAAGCCATGGCGGGCGGCCCGCTGGGCATCGTCCGGGATGGCGACATGATCGCCCTCGACTGCCATAACGGCAGCCTGAACATCGATATCAGCGACGCGGAAATCGCCGAGCGCCTGGCGGCCCGCGAATTGGGCAGCGCGCCCGGTCCGAAGAGCGGCTACCAGCAGCTGTATATCGAACACGTGTTGCAGGCCGACGAAGGCTGCGATTTCGACTTCCTGGTCGGCAATCGCGGTTCCGCCGTGCCGCGCCACTCACACTAAGCGGAGATTCCCATGCTGTTGCTGCAATTTACGAATGAAAACGGCGGCCGCCTGGTCGGCCTGCTGCAAGACGACGCGATCCGCGTCATCGAAGGCTACAACACGACGTATGCGCTGGCGCAAGACGCCATTCGCAAGAAGGTCAACCTGGCCGAGCTGGTCAACGCCACGGTCGGCAATACGACGCATTCCTATGCGGACGTGGCCGCCAGCGGCCGCCTGCTGGCGCCGCTGGACCACGCCGACGAGGCGCACTGCTACGTGACGGGCACGGGCCTGACCCACCTGGGCAGCGCCGGCGCGCGCGACGCCATGCACAAGAAGATCGGCGGCGACGCCGAATCCCTGAGCGATTCCATGAAAATGTTCCGCCTGGGCGTGGAAGGCGGCAAGCCCGCCGCCGGCACGGCCGGCGCGCAGCCGGAATGGTTTTACAAGGGCGACGGCTCCATCGTGCGCGCAGGCGGCCAGCCGCTGCGCATGCCGGACTTTGCCCTCGATGGCGGCGAAGAGCCGGAAATCGCCGGCCTGTACGTGATCGGCGACGACGGCCAGCCCTACCGCGTCGGCTACGCCATCGGCAATGAATTCTCGGACCACGTGACGGAACGCCAGAACTACCTGTACCTGGCGCATTCGAAGCTGCGCGTGTGCAGCGTGGGCCCGGCCCTGCTGGTGGGCGAATTGCCGGCGCACATAGCCGGCACGTCGCGCGTGCTCGATACGGCTGGCAATGTACGCTGGGAAAAAGCCTTCGTCAGCGGCGAAAGCAATATGTCGCACACGATCGCCAACCTGGAACACCACCACTTCAAGTATCCGCTGTTCAAGCGCCCGGGCGACGTGCACGTGCATTTCTTTGGCACGGCGACCCTGAGCTTTGCCGACGGCGTCAGCGTGGCGCCGGGCGAAACCTTTGAAATCGAAGCGCCGGCCTTTGGCCCTGCCTTGCGCAACCGCCTCGAAATCTTCCCAACCGAATTTGCGAAAGTGAGCACATTATGAGTCTGAACATCACCGGTGATGCACTGATCGGCGGCGTTGCCGTCAAGGGTAATGGCGGTTCCTTCCAGGCCTGGGATCCGGCCGCGCGCGCACACATCGCGCCAGCCTTCCACATGGTGGATGCCGCGCAAATCGATGAAGCCTGCCGCCTGGCGCAAGCCGCGTTCGACCCCTTCCGCGCCACCAGCGACGCCGAGCGTGCCGACTTCCTGGACACCATCGCCGCGCAAATCATCGAGCTGGGCGACGACCTGATCGTGCGCGCCATGACGGAAAGCGGCTTGCCGCGCGCGCGCCTGGAAGGCGAACGTGGCCGCACGGTGGGTCAATTAAAACTGTTCGCCGGCTTGCTGCGCGAAGGTTCGTGGACCGATGCGCGCATCGACAGCCCGCTGCCGGAGCGCGTGCCGCCACGCCCTGACTTGCGCTTGCGCATGATCGGCCTGGGCCCGGTCGCCGTCTTTGCGGCAAGTAACTTCCCGCTGGCCTTCTCGGTGGCGGGCGGCGACACGGCCTCGGCCCTGGCTGCCGGCTGCCCCGTTGTCCTGAAAGCCCACTCGGCCCATCCGGGCACGTCGGAGCTGGTGGCGCGCGCCATTCTGAAAGCCATCGCCATCTGCAAGCTGCCAGCGGGCGTATTCGCCTTGCTGACCGGCACCGGCAATGGCATCGGCCAGGGCCTGGTGGCGCATCCGGCCATCCAGGCCGTGGGCTTCACGGGGTCGCGTTCGGGCGGCGTCGCCCTGATGAAGGTGGCGGCAGAACGTCCGCAACCGATCCCCGTGTATGCGGAAATGAGCAGCATCAACCCTGTGTTTGTGCTGCCGCAAGCGCTGGCTGCCCGTGGCGGGGCGATCGCCAGCGGTTTTGCCGCGTCGCTGACGATGGGCGTGGGCCAGTTCTGCACCAATCCCGGCCTGGTGCTGGGACTGGAAGGCGCTGACTTCACGGCCTTCGCCGCCGCCGCCGCCGAAGCGCTGGCACCGGCACCTGCCGCCACCATGCTGACGGCCGGCATCGCCAGCAGCTATGCCAAGGGCGTGGCCGCCCTGGCACAGCACGCGGACGTGACGCCGCTGGTGCAGAACGCGGGCGAAGAAGGCAAGGGCGCCGCCGCCCTGTTCGTCACCTCGGGCGACGCCTTCCTGGCCAAGCACGACCTGCGCGACGAAGTCTTCGGTCCGGCTTCCCTGCTGGTGGCGTGCCGCGACATGGAACAATTGCTGGCGATCACGGAAAGCCTGGAAGGCCAGCTGACGGCCACCCTGCAGATGGATGCGGGCGACCTGGAAGACGCGCGCCGCCTGCTGCCCGTGCTGGAACGCCGCGTGGGCCGCATCCTGGCCAACGGTTTCCCGACGGGCGTGGAAGTGTCGACGGCCATGGTGCACGGCGGCCCGTTCCCGGCCACTTCCGATGGCCGCAGCACGTCCGTGGGCACGGCTGCCATCAACCGCTTCCTGCGTCCCGTGTCTTACCAGAACCTGGCGCAGGACTTGCTGCCGGAAGCCTTGCGCGACGATAATCCGCTGGGCATCTGGCGCCGCAAGGATGGCGTGCTGGGCAAGGAGTAAAAACCTGCTGCGCGGCGGGGCCGATGGCCTTGCCGTGCCGGTTTATGTTGCACGTTGTATATAAAAAATAAACAGCTGGAGACGAGAATGAAGCAATTGGCGAAATATGGCAGTTTGCAGGGCAAGCGCGTGTTCATCACGGGCGGCGGCAGCGGCATCGGCGAATCCCTCGTGGCGGAGTTTGCCGCCCAGGGCGCGCTGGTGGCGTTTGTCGATATCGCCGTGGAAGCGAGCGAGGCCCTGTGCCGCCGCCTGGCCGAAGCGGGCCTGGCTGCGCCCCTGTTCCGCCATTGCGACATCACGGATATCCCGGCGCTGCAAGCCGTCATGGCCGAACTGGCAGGCAAGCTGGGCGACTTCGATATTCTCGTCAACAATGCCGCCAACGACCAGCGCCACCAGGCGCAGGACGTCACGCTGGAATACTGGAACGAGCGCATTGCGATTAATCAACGTCCGATGTTCTTCACTTGCCAGGCCGTCTTCGAAGGCATGAAGCGCCGGGGCGGCGGTTCCATCATCAACGTCAGTTCGATTTCCTGGCACATGAAGTCGGGCGGCTACCCCGTGTACGCCACCACCAAGGCGGCCGTGGTCGGCCTGACGCGGGGGCTGGCGCGCGATTTCGGCGCGCACAACATCCGCGTCAATACCGTCACGCCGGGCTGGGTCATGACGCAGCGCCAGATCGACCTGTGGGTTGACGACGCGGCGGAAGTGGAAATCAAGAAAAGCCAGTGTCTGCCGAGCAAGCTGATGCCGCAGGACATCGCCGCCATGGTGCTGTTCCTTGCCTCCGATGACGGCGCCATGTGCTCGTCCCAGGAATTCATCGTCGACGCCGGCTGGGTCTGACAAAACGCCCAGGGCGTTGTTGCAGGGTCTTGCCGTACGTTCGTACTGTCTTCGACCTCTGCGCCTAGCCCTTGGGCGTTTTGTCGGCTGCGGGCCTTTCCGCAGCCCAACCGCTACCTCCTTTGCAGCACCGCTCATGCCGCCCCAACCCTGCGGCAGGAGAGGCATCGCCACATCCGGAAACTGAACATGAAATTTCTCGTTTGCAGCATCGCCCTCGTTTGCGCCAGCGCCGCCAGTGCGCAAGGCACGCAGGCATTACGCAGTCCCGACGGCAGCTTGCACGTCAAGGTCGCGCCCGGTCCTGCCGGTACCATCACCTATGCCGTGCAGCGCGCGGGAGTGCCCGTCATCCTGCCATCGGCCCTGGGCTTGCAGTTTGCCAGCCTGGACCTGTCGCGCCGCCTGACGCTGGGCGCCGCCTCGGCCATCACGCCTGTCACCGAGCGCTACACGATGGCGACTAGCAAGCGCCGCGTCATCGATTACGCGGCCAACGAGCAGCGCTTCACGGTGAAAAATGCGCAGGGGCATGCCATGGACGTGGTGTTCCGCGTCTCCAACGATGGCGTGGCCTTGCGCTACGTGCTGGGCCAGGTGCCGGGCGGGGCGGGCGCCATGCTGCAGGAAAGCACGGCCTTCCGCTTCGCGCCGTCTGCCCGCGCCTGGCTGCAGCCGATGCAGGTGGCGCAGACGGGCTGGATGAACACCAATCCCGCCTATGAAGAACATTACCGCATGGATATCCCGGTGGGCACGCCGTCGCCGCTGGCGGCTGGCTGGGTCTTCCCGGCCCTGTTCAAGTCGGGCGATACCTGGGTGGCGCTGACGGAAGCGGACATGGATGGCAGCTTCCACGCCTCGCGCCTGCAGGCGCAATCGAGGGGCGGCGTCTACCGCATCGGCACGCCGATGGCGGCCGAAGTGGCGCCCGGCGGCGCCTTGCTGGCGCAGGCGGCCACGGGCTTGCGCTCGCCGTGGCGGGTACTGGCCATCGGCAGCCTGGCCACCGTCATGGACAGCACGCTGGGCACCGACCTGGCCGCGCCCGCCATCGCCTTCGACGCGGCCAAGGTGCTGCCCGGCCATGCGGCCTGGAGCTGGGGCCTGTTGAAGGACGACGCCACCGTGTATGCGGTGCAGAAACAGTTCATCGATTACGCGGCCGACATGCGCTGGGACTACGTGCTGGTCGATGCGGACTGGGACCGCCAGATCGGCTACGCCAAAATTGCCGAGCTGGCCGCGTATGCGGCGAGCAAGAAGGTCGGGCTGTTCCTTTGGTACAACTCCTCGGGCAGCTGGAACAAGACGACCTATTCACCCAAAGGCAAGCTGCTGACCCACGCGCAGCGCGAACAGGAGTTTGCGCGCCTGGCCGGCATGGGCATCAAGGGCATCAAGGTGGATTTCTTTGCCGGCGACGGGCAATCGATGATTGCCTATTATTTGGGCATCTTGAACGACGCGGCGCAACATGGCTTGCTGGTCAATTTCCATGGCGCCACCTTGCCGCGGGGCTGGGCCCGCACTTACCCGAATCTGATGACGGCCGAAGGCGTCAAGGGACTGGAATTTACCACCTTTGAACAGCGCGACCAGGATGCCATGCCCGCGCATGCGGCCATGCTGCCCTTCGCGCGCAACCTGTTCGACCCCATGGATTTCACGCCCATGGTGTTTGGCGACGTGCCCAACATCCGCCGCGCCACGCGCAACGGCTTTGAACTGGCGCTGTCCGTGCTGTTCCTGTCGGGCGTGCAGAATTTCGCCGAAGTGCCGGCGGGCATGGCCAGCGTGCCCCCCTACGTGAAAACCTTTTTGCAGGAATTGCCGCGCAGCTGGGATGACAGCCGCTTTCTCGATGGCGTGCCCGGCCAGTACCTGATGCTGGCGCGCCAGGCAGGCGAACGCTGGTATGTGGCCGGCATCAATGCCCAGGCCAGCGCGCAAACCTTCACGGTGGATTTGTCCTTCCTGGAAGGCAGGCGCGGCGCCCTGATCACGGACGGCGCCAGCGAGCGCGCATTCAGCCAGCAGGAAATTGCGGCCGGCAAGGCCGTCATCACGATCAAGCCGCATGGCGGCTTTGTAGCAATTTTTAATTAAAACAACAGGAGACAGCATGAAACTCGTCAACACCAGCATCCTGGCCTTGAGCCTGGTCGTCAGCAGCGCCTTCGCCGCCCCCGTGAATGTCACCATCGACGTGGCCAAGCCGGGTCCCGTGATCAACAAGAACGTGTACGGCCAGTTCGCCGAGCATCTGGGCACGGGCATCTACGAAGGCATGTGGGTGGGTCCGGAGTCGCCGATTCCCAACACCAAGGGCTGGCGCAACGACGTGCTGGGCGCGCTGAAACAATTGCACGTGCCGCTGGTGCGCTGGCCGGGCGGCTGCTTTGCCGATGAATACCACTGGAAAGACGGCATTGGCGCGCGCGACAAGCGCCCGACCAAGGTCAACACCAACTGGGGCGGCGTGGAAGAGTCGAATGCCGTCGGCACGCACGAATTCTTCGACCTGGCCGAACTGCTGGGCGCACAGACCTACATCAATGGCAACCTCGGTTCCGGCACGCCGCAGGAAATGTCCGAATGGCTCGAATACATGACCTCGGACAGCAAGTCGACCCTGGCCGAGCTGCGCCGCAAGAATGGCCGCGCGCAGCCGTATAAAGTCGATTACTTTGGCATCGGCAACGAAGCCTGGGGTTGCGGCGGCAATATGCGCCCGCAGTACTACACCGACTTGTACAAGCACTACCACACCTTCATGAAGACGCCGGAAAGCGCGCGGCCGAAATTCATCGCCAGCGGCGGCAATGACGACGACATCAGCTGGTCCGACACCCTGAGCCGCGAAATCAAGCCGAACATGATGGACGCCATCAGTTTCCACTACTACACGGTACCGACCGGCGTGTGGGAAAAGAAGGGCGCCGCCACGGGCTTTGGCGAAGATGAATGGATCTCGACCCTGAGCCGCACCCTGCG
Source organism: uncultured Janthinobacterium sp. (assembly GCA_963530105.1). Taxonomy (GTDB): domain Bacteria; phylum Pseudomonadota; class Gammaproteobacteria; order Burkholderiales; family Burkholderiaceae_D; genus Janthinobacterium. Next base: position 705 of record CAUSDR010000189.1, on the reverse strand, counting down.
CATCGATAGCTTGATCAAGAACAATATCGCCGCCATCGACAAGAACGACCCGTCGAAAAAAACCGGCTTGTACGTCGATGAATGGGGCACCTGGTACGACGTCGAGCCAGGCACCAACACGGGGTTCTTGTTCCAGCAAAACAGCTTGCGCGATGCGCTCGTCGCCGCCCTGAATTTCAATATTTTCCATGAACACGCGGACCGCGTGCGCATGACGAATATCGCGCAAATGGTCAACGTGCTGCAGGCCATGATCATCACGGACAAGGATAAATATTTCCTCACGCCGACGTATCACGCCTTCCAGATGTACGTGCCGTTCCAGGACGCCACCTCGCTGCCGGTCGCCATCCAGGGCAATGGCAAGTACAGCCTGGGCAAGTTCAGCATTCCTGAAGTGAGCGCCTCGGCCGCGCGCGCCAAGGATGGCAAGGTGTACTTGTCGCTGGTCAACACCAACCCGCACAAGGCCGTCGACGTCAACGTGGCACTGGCTGGCAAGAAAGTGGCCAGCGTGAATGGCCGCGTGCTGACCGCAGGCAAGATGGATGCCGTCAACAGCTTTGCGCAACCGCAAGCCGTACAACCGGCGGCGTTCAATGCCAAGGCGCAAGGCGGCAAGCTGACCGTGTCGGTGCCGGCCAAGGCCGTGGTGGTGGTCGCCGTCGAGTAAGCCGCCAGCTTCTGCTGTGTATCTATTCTGTG
>CAUSDR010000188.1:0-10398 GCA_963530105.1 uncultured Janthinobacterium sp. | reverse complement strand
GCGCCGGCGGCGCACCTGGCCGCCGGCTGGCTGAAAGGCCCGTATTTCCTGTTCCTGCTGGCGGCCCTGCTGCTGGCGGCCGCGCTGCTGCCCGGCTCCGCAAGGCCGGCGGGCGGCGCGTCCGGGCAAAGCGCGGCGCGCATGAGCCTAGCCATGCTGGCGTGGACCCTGCTGGCCTGCAATCTGTGCTGGATCAGCTGGCATTGGGCGGGGCGCCAGGCCTTGCCCGCCGCCGGCCTGGCCGTGCTGCTGGCCATGCTGATGCTGTGCAACCGCCGCCTGGACCCGCCGCTGTGGCGGCTGGACCGGGCCAGCCTCGGCGTGGCGGGCGCGGCCGGCATGCTGCTGTTGCTGGCCATCCCCGTCTCGGCCAGTTATTACGCCAACGAACGCTTTTCCACCAGCGCAGGCGACTTGCAGGGCCGCTTGCGCCACTGGCGCCAGGTGCTGGCCATGCAGCCGCCCGCCTGGGACAGCCGGCTGTTCGGCACGGGACTGGGCAGCTTTCCCGCCACGTATTTCTGGCACAATCCCCTGCGCGACGTGGGCGCCAGCATCGCCTACGCGGAGGAAGGCGGCACGCCGGGCAACCGCTATGCGCGCCTGGCCAGCCCCGGCTACAGCGCCGGCTACGGGGAACTGCTGCGCCTGCTGCAACGGCTGCCCGTGCAGCCGGCCACGCGCTACACCCTGGCGCTCGACGCCCGCCGCAACGGTGCCATGCCCGTGCTGCTGGCGCGCCTGTGCCAGCCGCAACTGCTGTACGCGCAAAACTGCGTCAACATCCCGCTGCGCCTGCGCCCGCCCCCTGCCGGCACGCCGCCGGGCGCCTGGCAGCATTACCAGGTGCAGCTCGACAGTGGCGTGCTGGGCGGGCGCGGCTGGCTGCTGCGCGCGCCGGTGCAGCTGGAGCTGGCGGCCAGCGGCACGGCAAGCTCGTCCGTCGTGGATATCGACAACCTGAGCCTGCGCGCGCCGGGCGGCGAGGAACTGATCGCCAATGGCCAGTTTTCGCAAGCAAACAATTACTGGTTTTTCAGCAGCGACCACCATCACTTGCCATGGCATGTCAAGAACCTGCCCCTGTACCTGCTGGTGGAAACGGGCTGGAGCGGCGCGCTGGCCATGCTGGGCCTGCTCTGCCTGGCGGGCGCGCAGCTGCTGCGGCAGCTGGCGTCCTCCTTGCCGGCCCGCAGCGCCATCCTGGCGCCGCCAGGGGCGCTGGCTTGCGGCGCCGCGCTGGCCGGCATGCTCGTCGTCGGCCTGTTCGACAGCCTGCTCGACGTGCCGCGCATCGCCCTGCTGTGCTATCTGATGCTGCTGTGCGCGCTGCTGCAGCCCGCCCCGCCCCCGCCATCCCATCCTGCCGAAAGTATGCCGCCATGAAATCCTTTCTGTCGACCTTGCTGTTCCTGGCCCTGGCCGCCGCCCGTCCCTGCCTTGCGGACGACGCGCTGGCGCAAGTGATCGCCCGCGTCAAGCCGTCCGTCGTCGGCGTCGGCAGCCTGCAAAAGACGCGCACGCCGCCGATGAGCTTTATCGGCACGGGCTTCGCGGCGGGCGACGGCTTGAGCGTGCTCACCTGCGCCCACGTGATCCAGAAACTGCTCGATGCGAATCCGGACGAAGTCATCGGCATCCTCACGGGCCAGGGCGAGGCGGCGCAATTCCGCCCGGCGCAGGTGCTGTCCATCGACACCGAGCACGACCTGGCCCTGCTGCGCCTGAGCGGCGCGCCGCTGCCTGCCCTGGCGCTGGGCGACGCGGCCGGCGTGCGCGAAGGGCAAGCCATGGCCTTCACGGGCTTTCCGCTGGGCATGCTGCTGGGCCTGCGCCACGTCACGCACCGCGCCACCGTGTCATCGCTGACGCCCGTGGTCATGCCCAGCGAAAACGCGCAGCGGCTCGACACGCGGCGCCTGGCGCAGCTGCAAAAGTCGCCGTACACCGTGTTCCAGCTGGACGCGACGGCGTATCCGGGCAGCAGCGGCAGCCCGCTGTTCGACCCGGCCACGGGCGTGGTCTACGGCATCGTCAACATGGTCTACGTGAAAGGCCTCAAGGCGACGGCCATCAGCGCGCCCAGCGGCATCACGTATGCCATTCCTGGCAACTACATGCAGACGATCTTGCTCAAAAATAAATGATCAGTCAGTTGCGCCCCTGCCGCAAACGGTCCGTGATGCCAGGCTCATCCCATGTTGGAAAAAAAAAGGGGTAAAACGACCGTTCACCCCCATGCTGTTCCATCAGGCCACCGTATTTGCGAATCTGGGCGCCCATGTAATCGAGGTCCAGCCGTAGCAGCACGGCCGGCGCCCCCACGCGCGTGCACTCTCGCTCGCCGCCGAAGTCCTTGAAACCCAGCATGCGCTTGTAAAACACCACGTGGCGCGGATTGACTTCAATCACGTAATCCGTAAAGCCATGGATATTGTGGGCATAGATATAAGAAATATGGATCAGTGCCGCGAAGACGCGCTTGCTGACGCCCTTGTCGATGGCCAGGCGCGACGGTTCGCACAGGCGGCGTCCCTGCTCGCGCAGCACGTCGAGCTTGTCGCGAAAATTTTCATCGGCGGGCAAGCCCGTCTCGTCATTGTCCAGGCACAGGGTCATGGTGCCGACGGTGGTGCCGGCCGTTTCCGCGAACAGCGTGATCTTGTTGAGCGCATGCGCGATGCCGGGATCGACGGCATAGCCGCGCCAGCCGTACATCTTGCGGATCAGCAAACTGGCCGCTTCGCGCCGTCCACGCGAATTGGCCATGCGGATATGAAAGCGCTGCAGGTCAAGCTCGTGCTCCATGGCCGGGTCGATCTGCCCCTCGCCCACCACCAGGTCGCTGAATGTGCCCGGCGTGTCGAAGGAAATAATGGGTTCATCTTCCAAGTTCATCTTGTCCTCACGTTCATCGGCAGCCGTCGAGACGGACTGAAGCCAATGCCTTGTGACAAGTAAAAAACTGGAGAAGTTCCCCTATCCGTTCAAAAAAACAGAAGAAATTGGCGTTTTAATAGCAAAATAGCATGCTGAAATTTGCCTGTCGGTACAAAATGACAAATAAAATGGGTGTTTTGACAGTGCCGAGTCCTGTCTAAAAAAAGCTCTCCGGGATCAGCAGCACATCGCCGGGCCGCATCATGACGTTGGCGGAAATATCGCCCTCCTTGAGCAGGTCGTCCAGCCGCACGCGCAGCTGCTGCTGGCTGCCGTCGCGCGTGCGGATGATGCTGGCCTTGTTGCCGGCGGCGAAATCGGTGATGCCGCCGACGGCGATCAGCACGTCCATTAGCGACATGCCCAGCCGGTACGGCAGCGCCTGCGGCTTGGCCGCCTCGCCGATGACGCGGATCTGTTCGCCATACGGTCCCGAGAAATTCGTCACGATGACAGTCACCACGGGCTGCTGGATGAACTTGCTCAAGGCTTGTTCGATATCGCGCGCCAGCTGCGTCGACGTCTTGCCGCTGGCCGCCAGGTCTTCCACCAGCGGCGTGGTGATCTTGCCGTCGGGCCGCACGGAGACCGTCAGCGACACTTCCGGATTGCGCCAGACGATGATGTTGACGGAATCGCCCGGCCCGATCAGGTAGTCATGCATGGGCGCGCTGTCGTCGGAGGGCGCCAGCGGATGGCGCGTGCGGCAGGCGCCCAGCAAGCTGGCCGTGGCCACCATGGCCAGCGCGTTGACTACAAATGCACGGCGGAACAGATTCATGCTGGGCCTCTTCATGTCGATGGCGCGCCACGTGGCGCCCCAAGCCGCCGGCCGCGCAGAACCAGCCTGGGCCGCGAACTTCCTATGATTATTAAAACGCGGCAAGTGAACCTTGAGGCGTATCAAGAAGCAATCATCTTGGGAAATCTTGCTCAGCCGCCGCCCTATACTTTGCTTACTCAACAGGCAATATGCGATGTGCAAGGCCAGTTGCAACGCCGTTGTCCACGCGCCGGCACTGGCCGCGCAGCACCGTCACCGGAAGGAAGCGCCATGGAGGAATTGCTGCAGCAACTGCTTTCCAGCCTGAAAGGCATCTGGAAATACCGCTGGCATGCGCTGCTGGTGGCCTGGCTGGTGGCGATTGCCGGTTTCATCAAGGTCATCAGCCTGCCCGACGAATACCAGACGCGCGCGCGCGTGTTTGTCGATACGCAAACCATCCTCAAGCCCTTGCTGTCCGGCATGACCAGCGTGCCGAATGCGGAACAGCAGGTGGCCATCATGAGCCGCACCCTGCTCAGCCGCCCGAACGTGGAGCGGGTCATGCGCATGGTCGACCTCGACCTCGATGCCAAGACCGTGCGCGAGCACGAAGCCCGGCTTGACGAACTCATGGGACGCATCAAGATCACGGGCACGACCGCGTATGACATCTACACCATTAGCTACAGCGGGGGCGATCCCAAGCTGGTGCGCGACGTCGTGCAAAGCCTGCTGACCATCTTTGTCGAGGGCAGCTTCCAGGGCAAGAAGGGCGATTCGCAGAAAGCCGTGCAATTCATCGACGAGCAGATCAAGAACTACGAGGACAAGCTGAGCGCGGCGGAAAACCTGGTGAAGGAATTCAAGATCCGCAACAACCTGCTGCTGCCGCGCCAGGGCATCGACTATGGCAGCCAGCTGCTGATGTCGTCCGATAGCCTGAACAATGCCAAGCTGGAACTGGTCGAGGCGGAACAGTCGCGCAAGGCCATCCAGAGCCAGATCGAAGGCGACGAGCCGGTACTCGACCTGGAACCGAACGCGGCCGCCATCACCAATCCCGAGCTCGACGAGCGCATCGCCTCGCTCAACAAGAATCTCGACAGCCTGCGCATGCAATTTACCGAATTGCATCCCGACATCATCTCCTCGAAGCGCCTCATTGCCCAGCTGGAAGAACGCAAGATCGAGGAAAACAAGCTGAAGGCGGCGTCGGGCGACCCGGGCAAGAACTACAGCCCCATGCTGCAGCAGCTGAAGGTGGCGCTGACGGATGCGGACGCCAAGGTGGCCGCCATCAAGGCCCGCGTGCAGGAATATACGGCGCGCAATGAACGCCTGCTGGCGCAAAGCAACGCCGTGCCCGAGGTGGAATCGCAGCTGGCGCAGCTGAACCGCGACTACATCATCAACAAGGAAAACTATGAAAAGCTGATCGGCCGGCGCGAAGCGGCCAAGCTGTCGGGCGAACTGAGTTCCACCACCGACATGATGGCCTTCAAGATCATCGACCCGCCCACGGTGCAATACAAGCCCATCGGGCCGAACCGCGCGCTGCTGTTCAGCGCGGCGCTGGGCGCGGCCCTGGTGGCCGGCATCGCCGCGGCGCTGCTGATCAGCCAGGTGCGCCCCACCTTCCTCAGCCCGTCCGAACTGCGCGATGCGACGGGCTTGAACGTGCTGGGCACGGTATCGATGAACTGGACGGCGCTGCAGCAGGTGCGCCGCCGGCGCGCCCGCTACGCGTTTGGCGCCTGCCTGGGCAGCCTGTTCGTGCTGTACGGCGGCATCATGACGGCCGTCCAGCTGAAATTCTAGACCACGCCACGGGAGCGACGATGAGCAGCAAGGACAGCGGCAGGCAGAAACCGAGCATCCTGGGCGTGGCGGAAGCGGGCGTGCCCTACGTGGCCGATGGCGCGGCGGCGGCACTGTCGCCGCGCTACCGGGCCCTGAACCTGCAGCAACTGCAACAGCAAGGCATGCTCACGCATGACGGCGGGCGCAGCAGCGTGGCCGAGGATTTCCGCATCATCAAGCGCCCGCTGCTGCGCCAGGCGCGCGCCAGCGGCGCCGACGCCGTCCGCCACGGCAACCTGATCGTCGTCACCAGCGCCATGCCGGGCGAAGGCAAGACGTATTGCGCCGTCAACCTGGCCATGAGCATCGCCATGGAAATGGATATCACGGTGCTGCTGGTCGACGCCGACGTGGCGCGCCCGTCCGTGCTGAAAGTGCTGGGCCTGGCGCCGGAGCCGGGCCTGATGGACGTGCTGCTCGACCCGCAGCTGGCGATGGCCGACGTGATCCTGAAAACCAACGTGGCCAACCTGAGCATCCTGCCCGCCGGGCGCAGCAACAAGCACGCGACGGAACTGCTGGCCAGCCGCGCCATGAGCCGGCTGCTGGCCGAAATCGCCAGCCGCTACGCCGACCGCATCGTCGTCTTCGATTCGCCGCCGCTGCTGATCACCAGCGAAGCACACGCCCTGGTGGGGCAAATGGGCCAGGTCGTGATGGTGGTGGAAGCGGAAACGACAACCCAGCACGCCGTCAAGGAAGCGCTGCGCCAGATCGAAGCGTGCGAACATATTCATTTGATCTATAACAAGACCAAATCGTTCCCCGGCAACGATTATTATGGCTACGGCAATTACGACTAGCGGCCGCGCGCCGCCGCCCTTGCCGCTCCCGTTGCCGCGCCCCTTCCAGCTGTGCTTGCCGCCGCCCTTGCCACGCTCTTTGCCACGCTCTTTGCCGCGAGCTTTGCAGGCGTGCTTGCCACGACTTTTGCCGCCGCCCTTGCCGCGACCTTTGCCGCGGCGCTTGCGACGAACCGTGCCGCCGTCCTTGCCGTTATTGCTGTGCCTGCTGTTACCGATGCCGGCCAGTGCGCTCGAATGGCTGGTGCAGCCGTCCGTGCGCCTGCGCGAAACGTACACCGACAATGCCCTGCGCGCGCCAGCGGGGCGCGAACAGTCCGACTTCATCAGCGAAATCGCCCCCGCCATCGCCCTCATCGGCAGCGGCCCGCGCCTGCGCGTGCATCTGGATTACAGCTGGCACAAGTACCTGAGCACGCAGCGCGCCGATACCGATCAGCACCAGTTGCGCGCCTCGGGCAATGCCGAGCTGCTCAGGGACTGGTTCTTCGTCGATGCCGCCGCCAGCGTCAGCCGCCACAGCATTTCGCCGTTCGGCCCCCAGGTGATCGATGACTTGCCCGGCTCGGACAATGAAAGCACGGTGCGCACCACCAGCATCAGTCCGTATCTGCGCCACCGTTTGCGCGGCCTGGCCACGGCCGAGCTGCGCTACACGCGCAATGCCGTCGCCAGCGGCGGCGACCAGCTTTCCATGCACAGCGACGAGGTGGAATTGCTGCTCGATGGCGAGCCGCGCGGCAGCGGCTGGACGTGGAACGCCAGCCATGACGTGCGCCGCACGCAGGACAGCAGGCTGGCGCCCCTGCGCATGCAGCGCAGCAGCCTGGGCCTGCGCTATCCGATCAGCAGCAAATGGTCGGCCACGGCCAGCGGCGGCACGGAAAAGGAAGGCTATGAATCGATCACGGGCAAGGCGCCGGCCGGCCGCTTCTGGTCGCTGGGCGGCGTGTGGACGCCTTCGCCGCGCACCAGCGTGGCCTTCAGCACCGGCAAGCGCTACTTTGGCCACACCTACAGCCTGAACGCCAATTTCCTCCAGCGCCACACCAACTGGCAGCTGAGCTACAGCGAAAACATCACCAGCATGCCCGCGCAATTCCTGCGCCTGGGCAACCGCGACGCCGCCAACCTGCTCGATCAGTTATGGCGCGGCATCTTCCCGAACGACCTGGAACGGCGCCTGCGCGTGGACGCCTTCCTGCGCTACGCCAACGGACTGGGGCCGGAGCTGGGCGCCATCAATTACTTCAGCCACCGCTATTTCCTGCAAAAGCAGCTGCAGCTGACGATGGCGCGCGCCACGGCGAAAAGCACCATGATGTTCGGCATCAATGGCGTCGACCGCACGGCGCAGACCAGCAGCGGCATCGACAGCATCCTGCTGCCCGGCGTCGAGTTCGGCAGCGAAGACCGCACGCGCCAGATCGGCAGCAACCTGGGCTGGAGCTGGCAGGCGTCCTCGCGCAGCAGCGTCAGCCTGAACGCCGGCTACGCCAGCGTGCGCTCGCTGAGCGTGCCCCGGCGCGACAACAACATCACCCTGACGGCCGGCTACAGCCGCATCGTGCAGCGCAAGATGACGGCCAGCATCGACGTGCGGCACACGCGGCACACCAGCAGCCGTGGCGGCGATTACCGCGAAAACAGCGTCAGCGCCACGCTCAACATGCAATTCTAGGGAGCTTGCCATGCCAGACCACGACAAATTAGCCGCCGCGCCCGCGCATCTGCTGTGCGTGGTGGCCGCGCGTCCCAACCTGATGAAGATGGCGCCCATCCTGGCCGCCCTGGCGCGCCAGGCGCCCGCCCTGCGCGTGACCTTGCTGCACACGGGCCAGCATTACGACCCGGCCATGAGCGGCCAGGTGTTTGCCGACCTCGGCATGCGGGCGCCCGATATCGCGCTCGACGTCGGCTCCGGCAGCCACGCGCAGCAGACGGCCGAGATCATGCGCCGCTTCGACGCCGTGCTGGACGCGCACCCGCCGCTGGCGCCCGACGCCGTGCTGGTGGTGGGCGACGTCAATTCCACCCTGGCTTGCGCGCTGGTGGCGGCCAAGAGCGCCCTGCCCGTGATCCACGTCGAGGCGGGCCTGCGCAGCGGCGACCGGCGCATGCCCGAAGAAATCAACCGCCTGCTGACGGACCAGCTGGCCGACCTGCTGCTGACCAGCGAAGACGGCGCGCGCGCCAATCTGCTGCGCGAAGGCATCGCCGACAGCCGCATCGTGTTTACCGGCAACGTCATGATCGACAGCCTGCGGCAGCAGCTGCCGCGCGCAGCCAAGCCCGCCGCCACCCTGCGCGCCCACGGCCATGCCTGCCCGCCAGCGTATGGCGTGCTGACCCTGCACCGCCCCTCGAACGTGGACGATGGCGCGCAGCTGGCGGCCCTGCTGGGCGCGCTGGGACAATTGTCGCGGCAGTTGCCGCTGCTGTTCCCCATCCACCCGCGCACGCGCGCCGCCCTGCGCCTGGCGGGCCTGGAAGCGGCGCTGGCGCAGCACGCCATCGTCTGCCTGCCGCCGCTGGGCTACCTGGAAATGCTGGGCCTGCTTCAGGAAGCGCGCCTGGTGCTGACGGATTCGGGCGGCATCCAGGAAGAAAGCACGGCCCTGGGCGTGCCCTGCCTGACCCTGCGCGAGAATACGGAACGGCCCGCCACCGTCAGCGACGGCACGAATTGCCTGGCAGGCACGCATGGCGCCACGATCCTTGCGCTGGCATCGGCCATCCTGGAAACAGGCGGCAAGCGGGGCCGCCTGCCGCCGCTGTGGGATGGCCACGCGGCCGAGCGCATCGCCGCCGCCATCGTGCCCTGGCTGGCCGCGCGCCGGGGACGGCCATGAGCGCTTCTCCATCGCCCGTCCGCAATGCGCTGACCATCGACGTCGAGGATTACTTCCAGGTGTCCGCCTTCGCGCCGCATATCGACCGCGCCGACTGGCCGCGCCTGGAATGCCGCGTCGAAGCCAACATCGAGCGCATCCTGCTGCTGCTGGAGCGGCGCCGCATCCACGCCACCTTCTTTACCCTGGGCTGGATCGCCAAGCGCTATCCCGCCATGCTGCGGCGCGTGGCGCAGGCGGGGCATGAAGTGGCCAGCCATGGCTACGGGCACTTGCGCGCCAGCGAACAGTCGCCCGCGCAGTTCGCCGAGGACGTGCGCCGCAGCAAGGCCATCCTGGAGCAATTGACGGGGCAAGCCGTGCTGGGCTACCGCGCGCCCAGCTTTTCCATCGGCGCGGCCAACCTGTGGGCCTTCGATATCCTGCAGCAGGCGGGCTACCGCTACAGTTCCAGCATCTACCCGATCCGCCACGACCATTACGGCATGCCGGCATCGCCGCGCTTCGCCTGGCGCCCGCGGGGGCCGCACGGCATGCTGGAACTGCCCGTCAGCACCGTGCGCCTGCGCGGGCGCAACTGGCCGGCCGGCGGCGGCGGCTACTTCCGGCTGCTGCCGTACGTACTGTCGCGCTGGCTTTTGCGGCGCATCAACTCGCTCGACGGGCAAGCTGGCATATTCTATTTTCATCCCTGGGAACTCGATCCAGGCCAGCCGCGCCCGCCAGGCCTGGGCGCCAGGACGCGCTTTCGCCACTACCTGAACCTGGGGCGCATGGAAGCGCGGCTGGCGCGCCTGACGCACGACTTCGCCTGGGACCGCATGGACCGTATCTTTCTTGAGAGCACATGATGCACGAGGCCAGCCTTCCTCTCGACCACCGGGCGCCGCCTTGCGCCGCCAGACGGCCGGGCGCCATCACGGTGCGGCAATTGCAGCCGCACGAGCATGCGCGCTGGGATGCCTTCGTAGCGGCCAGTCCGGAAGCCACCTTCTTCCACCGCGCCGGCTGGCACACCATCATGCAGCAAGGCTTCGGCCACGACAGCTATTTCCTGTATGCGGAACAGGACGGGCGCATCGCCGCCGTGCTGCCGCTGGCGCACCTGCACAGCCGGCTGTTCGGCTCGTCCCTCGTCTCGCTGCCGTTCTGCGTGTATGGCGGCATCGCCGGCGGC
>CAUSDR010000187.1:0-10403 GCA_963530105.1 uncultured Janthinobacterium sp. | reverse complement strand
GTACTACACGGGTTCCTGGCACAGCGATCCCACCTATGTATCGAGCTGGTCGCCCAGCGTAGTCCACCAGCTCGACTACGCGTGGGACAACGCCATCGCCTACACGGGCCACTTTGACGACGTGATCGTGCGCGCCACCTATGCGCCCGGCGAAAAGGCGGGCACGACGCATGGCGCGCGCCAGGCCGTCAGCGTGCTGTACAACGGACAGCCGTTCGGCCTGGCGCTGGCCTACGGCGGCGCCGATGGCAACGGCTTGCGCACCTTTAACGTGGGCGGCTATTACACGGCCGGCGCGTGGACCGTGCAAGCCACGCACTACCTGACGCGCAACGAACCGTACAGCGGCGCGCGCCGGGTCGCCACCAATGGCCTGGGTGCCATCGTCCTGGCCACGCCGGCGCTGGAACTGACGGGCGCCTGGTGGCGCACGGACAGCGATGGCAGCCGGGAAAACAAATACCTGGCCGTGGCCCGCTACAGCCTGTCCAAGCGCAGCAAGGTTTACGTGGAAGCCGACACGGCGGCCCGGCAGGGCGCGCGGCGCATCAGCGGCGTGCAGGCCGGCATGCAGTTCACCTTTTAAGCTCCGCGCATAAAAAAAGCCAGGGATCACTCCCTGGCTTTCATCGGTCTGGCTGGCGCCGGATTACTCCGCCGCTGCCGCCGCTTTCTTCGCCGGCGCCTTCTTGACGGCCGGTTTTTTCACTGCCGCAGCCTTTTTCGCCGGCGCTTTTTTCACGGCCGCCGCTTTCTTGACAGCCGTTTTCTTCGCTGGCGCCGCGCCCTCTTCGCCTTCGGCCCCGGCGGCGGCTGCCTTCGTCTTGGCGCCGGGTTTGGCCTTGCGCTCTTCAAACTCGAAGCTCACCTTGCCATCCTTGCCGCGCACGAGGAAAGCCTTGAACGGACGGCGGGTGCGCTGCGATACAAAGCCTGGCAGCAGGTCGGTCTTGCCATCGTTGAGCAGTTTTGCCATTTGTTCCGGCAAGATTTCCTGCTGCAAGATGATGCGGCCGCTGCGGAAGTCGCACGTCTTCGGTTTCGCCACGCTGTGTTCGCATACATAGGCCAGGCCCATTTCGTACACGCCGGCGTTGCACTTGGGGCACGGTCCCACGGGCGTCTGGCCCGTGAAATCGACGCCTTCGCCATCTTCGCTCTCGTCGTTCTGGCCGAAATCGAATTCCAGCTTGAAATTCTTGATTTCTTCATCGCGCACGATGCGCAGGATGGCGGCGAACGGACGACCCATCTTCGAACGGAAGCCTTGCAGCGGGCCGATGGTGCGGTCCTTCAGCAATTGTTCCACTTCGGCGATTTCGAACTGGCGCGAACCCGGCGTCTTGCTCATCGAGAATTCGCACTTGGTGCAGGCGAAACGGCGATAGTTTTCCTTCACCACGCCGCCGCAGTTCGGGCAAGGCGTTTCCAGGGTCGCGTAGTCGCCGGGAATCGTGTCGTTATCGTATTCCTTGGCGCGCTTGACGATGATTTGCGTCATCTGCGCGATTTCGCGCATGAATTCTTCGCGCGAAATCTTGCCTTTTTCCATCTGCGACAGCTTGTATTCCCACTCGCCCGTCAGCTCCGGCGCCGTCAATTCATTGACGCCCAGGCCTTTGAGCAAAGTCATCAGCTGCGACGCCTTCGCCGTTGGGATCAGTTCGCGGCCTTCGCGGATCAGGTAGCGTTCCGTCAGCAAGCCCTCGATGGTGGCCGCGCGCGTCGCCGGAGTGCCCAGGCCCTTGCCGGCCATCGCATCGCGCAGCTCGTCGTCGTCGATCAGCTTGCCGGCGCCTTCCATGGCCGACAGCAAGGTCGCCTCCGTGAAGCGCGCGGGCGGTTTCGTCACCAGGCCGTTGGCGCTGACGCTTTCCGTCTGCACTTTCTCGCCCTTGGCGACGGGCACCAGGTTGCCGTTGCCATTGCTTTCCTTGTCGGCGTCGGTCGACGCTTCCTTGCCGTAGATGGCCAGCCAGCCCGGATTGGTCATGACCTTGCCTTCAGTCTTGAACTGATGGCCGGACACTTCCGTGTAGCGCGTGGTGACCTGGAATTCCGCAGGCGGGAAGAACACGGCCATGAAGCGGCGCGTGACCAGGTCGTACAGCTTCTGTTCCGGCTCGGACAGGTTCTTCGGCGCGATCGTCGTCGGGATGATCGCGAAGTGATCCGAGATCTTGGTGTTGTCAAAGATGCGCTTGTTCGGCTTGACCCAGCCCTTGTCGATGATCTGCTTGGCGAACTGGTGGTAGTTGCTGTTTTCCTTGACCGTTTCCAGCGCCTGCAGCACGGTCGGCATGTAATCTTCCGGCAAATGGCGCGAATCGGTACGCGGATACGTCAATACCTTGTGCTTTTCATACAGCGCCTGGGCCAGGCCCAGGGTATTCTTGGCCGAGAAGCCGAAACGCGAGTTCGCTTCGCGCTGCAGGCTGGTCAGGTCGAACAGGCCCGGCGCCATCGAGGTGGTCGGTTTCGACTCTTCCGTGACGGTGCCTTGGCGGCCGCGGCAGGCGGTGGCGATCGAATCGGCAGCGGCCTTGCTCCACAGGCGCTCGGCGCGCTTCTCGGGATCGTTCTCGTCCTTCTTGAACTTCGTGTCGAGCCAGCGGCCTTCATAGATGCCGGCGGCGCAGACGAACTCGGCGCGCACTTCCCAGAAGTCGCGCGGCACGAATTTTTTAATTTTATCTTCGCGTTCGACCACGATCGACAGGGTCGGCGTTTGCACGCGGCCCACGGTGGTCAGATAAAAACCGCCTTCTTTCGAATTAAACGCCGTCATGGCACGCGTGCCATTGATGCCGATCAACCAATCGGCTTCCGAGCGGCAGCGCGCCGCATCGGCCAGCGGCAGCATTTCTTCGTCGCTGCGCAGGTGGGCGAAACCGTCGCGGATGGCGCCCGGCGTCATCGACTGCAGCCACAGGCGCTTGACCGGCTGCTTGGCCTTGGCGTTTTGCGCGATCAGGCGGAAAATCAGCTCGCCTTCGCGCCCCGCATCGCATGCGTTGATGAGGGTGGAAACGTCTTTACGTTTGATCAGCTTGTTTAATACTTTGAGGCGCGCTTCCGTCTTCGGGATAGGATTGAGCGCGAAATACGGTGGAATCATCGGCAAGTGCGCGAAACTCCATTTGCCGCGCTTCACGTCGAATTCTTCCGGTACGGCGATCTCCAGCAAGTGGCCCACCGCCGACGACAGGACGTATTCATCCGATTCAAAGTACTCATCGTGCTTGGTAAAGCCGCCAAGCGTCTTCGCGATATCGTTCGCGACAGAAGGCTTCTCGGCGATGATGAGGGTTTTTGTCATATTTTTTAGTCTCGAAAAATGCTCTAGGATAGTTTCAGCATGCGCATCATACAGTGCATTGCCAGGCGCCGACGCTTTTGTCTGCGCAATGGCTTGTGACTTGTGGTCTTGTCAAGCGGCCAATGATAAGCGCCTATTGAAGAATTCAGCAAGTTATCTGCAAGCAAGAATGCGCAGGCGCAAACACAATTGTCAAGCGTGCGCTGATACGGTACATGGTAAAGGGGATGGCGCGGCAACGGCGCCAGGGTCGGGCCAACGGCTGCCGCGGCAGCCAATGACGCTACTATATTAGTGCAAGAGGCGCGGCGGCAGGTCTTCGTCGTCGACGAACAGGTCGTCGAACATCAGGGCATCGGGTTCCTTGCCCTGGCTCCACAGCAGCATCAGCACGATGACTTTCAGCTTGCCTAGCGAAACGGGCGCCTCGTCGAGCGCCAGCGCCCGTTCGATGACGATCTCGCGCTGCAGCGGCGACAGCACCTTGGCGCTTTCCAGGAACTGGATGAAACCGATGGCGGCCGTGCCCAGCACGTCGCTTTCCTGCTGCACATAAAAACGCGTGCCCGTGGAACTGGCCGTCAAGGTTTGCTCGACGCCGGCCATGGCGTTCAAGTCCGTCAGCCAGACGAGCGCTTCGGAAATCTCCACGTCGTCGAAACCGACGGCCGACAGTTTGCGCGCCAGCACTGCCGGCTCGGGGCAGGCATCGGGGCGGTAATAAGTCTCGTAGAGGTACACCAGGATATCGAACATGGCTCTACTCTAGCAGCTAAGTTCGCTGGCGCACAAGGGTGTGCACCGACAAAGGGCGGCCGTGCGGCGTGGCCGCCACACAAGTGACAAGCTGTCATTTGCAGCGTTGAAACAGTCCTCCCGGCAAGCGTTCCACCCGGCCGCCCAGTTCCAGCGCCAGCAATTCCCCCATCAGTTCTCCCATGGCCAGGCCGCTGCGCGCGGCCAGGATGTCGGCACCGACGGGGTCGTGGCCCAGCGCGGCCAGAAGGGGCGTCTCGTCGCCTTCCGCCACCGCGGCGCTGGCCGTGCCGCCCAGCCATTGCAGCTCCTGCAGCACGTCATCGGCGGACTCGACCAGCTTGGCGCCCTGCTTGATGAGCGCGTGGCACCCCTTGGCCAGGGTGGCGTGGATGGAGCCGGGCAAGGCATACACGTCGCGCCCCTGCTCGCCGGCCAGGCGCGCCGTGATCAGGGAACCCGATTGCGCGGCCGCCTCGATCACCAGCACGCCGCGCGCCAGGCCGCTGATCAGGCGGTTGCGTCGCGGAAAATTGCCGGGCATGGCGGGCAGGCCCAGCGCGTATTCGCTGACGATGCAGCCTTGCGCGGCAATTCTTTGCGCCAGATCAAGGTTACGTCGGGGATAGACAAGATCGGCGCCCGTGCCGATCACGGCCACCGTGCCGCCGTCGCCGCGCAAGCCGCCTTCGTGGGCATGCGTGTCGATGCCCAGCGCCAGCCCGGAAATGATGGTCAGGCCCGCCATGCTCAGCGCTTGCGCGAAGGCGGCCGCATTCTGCATGCCTTGCGCGCTGGCATTGCGGCTGCCGATGATGGCCACGGCGGGACGCGACAGCAGCTCGATGCGGCCGCGCACGTACAGCAGCAGGGGCGGATCGGCGATTTCAAGCAGCAAGGGCGGATAGGCGGGATCGGCCAGGGTCAGCACGGCATTGCCGGCACGCTGCAGCCACTGCAAGGTCAGGTCCAGCTGGCTGTTGGCCACTGCCCTGGGCGGCTGCGCGATGGCGCGCGCCACGCCGGCCGGCACCACCTCGCGCAAGGCCTCGAACGGCGCGGCAAAAATGGCCGGCGGCAAGCCGAAGCGGCCCAGCAAGGCGCGCGCCGCCACGGGGCCCACGCCGGGCAGATACTGCAGGCGCAGCCAGCCCGCCAGTTCCGTGGCCGTGTCTGCCGCTGTTGCTATTGCTTGCATGACAACCTCGCTGCGTGCTGTGCCATTCCCATGCTAGCGCCCTGGCGCGCAGGCGATGCCGACGCGCGCAAGGATGCGTGCAATGGCGGGCAAAACGGCCCGCCGCCCACAGGGCCATGGGCGTCTGTGATAAAATTTCCCTTTGCAGCAAACAAATCGACGCTCTGGCAAACGCATCTGCCGCGCCGTTGCGCCACACGCACCTTAGCGTACCCAACTCAATAACAGACAGCCCATACCGCCGTGCCGCCGTCCGCATGGCCCGGGCATGAATAATCCGGCGCACCGGCGCCCACCTTAACCAGTCGAATTCGTATGTCCATATTAAATATCCTGCGCTACCCCGATCCACGCCTGCACACGGTCGCCAAGCCCGTCACGGCCTTTGACGCGCGCCTGCAAACGCTGATCGATGACATGGCCGAGACCATGTATGACGCCCCTGGCGTGGGCCTGGCCGCGTCGCAAGTCGACGAGCACATCCAGATGATGGTGATCGACATCACGGAAGAAAAAAATCAGCTGCAAGTGTTCATCAACCCGGAAATCATCTGGGCCAGCGAAGAAAAGCAGGTCTACGACGAAGGCTGTTTGTCCGTGCCTGGCGTCTACGATGGCGTCGAGCGCCCGGCCCGCATCAAGGTGCGCGCCCTGGACCGCCACGGCAAGCAGTTCGAACTGGAAGCCGATGGCTTGCTGGCCGTGTGCATCCAGCATGAAATGGATCACTTGCTGGGCAAGGTATTCGTCGAATACCTGTCGCCGCTCAAGCGCAACCGCATCAAGACCAAGATGATCAAGGAAATCCGCGGCATCGAACGCGAAGCGAGCCTGCGCGCGCAGAATCGCCGCTTCTAAGAACACTTGACAAAACCTGCCGCGCGCCGCGGCTGGCGGCCGGCGATGCCCACCGCCTCGGCGGCCCCGTGCCAGGCACGGTTCCGCTTGGCGGCCACAATTCGTTTCCGCTCGCTACGGTTTTGTCAGGTGTTCAAGGAGTTTTTGCAATACTGCTGATAGACTGACTGTCTTACCACGCCAGCCCGGCGCCTTTGGCGCGGGCCTGCGCACCTCACGTCAAGGAACCATATGAAAGTGATCTTCGCAGGCACGCCTGAGTTCGCCGCCACGGCCCTGAAGGAGCTGCACGCAGCGGGATTCGAGATTCCCCTCGTGCTGACCCAGCCCGACCGTCCTGCCGGCCGCGGCATGCAGCTGCACGCCTCGGCCGTCAAGCAATATGCACAGCAGCACGGCATCGAAGTGCTGCAGCCGCTGTCGCTGCGCATGGATAGCAAGGACCCGCAGCGCGCCGCCGAGGCCAAGGCGGCCCACGAACGCCTGCTGGCCACCGACTACGACGTCATGGTGGTGGCGGCCTACGGCTTGATCTTGCCGCGCAGCACACTCGACATCAAACCGTGCATCAATATCCACGCTTCCCTGCTGCCGCGCTGGCGCGGCGCCGCGCCCATCCACCGCGCCATCGAGGCCGGCGACGATGAAACGGGCGTGACCATCATGCAGATGGAAGAAGGCCTGGACACGGGTCCCATGCTGGCCGTCGAGCGCCTGCCCATCGAAGCGGGCGATTCGACCGCCACCCTGCACGACAAGCTGGCCAGCCTGGGCGGCAAGATGATCGTCGAGACCCTGCGCAAGATGCAGCAGCAGCCGCTCGAAGCGGTGCCGCAGCCGGAAGCGGGCGTCACCTACGCGGCAAAAATCGCCAAGGAAGAAGCGGCGCTGGACTTCAATTTGCCGGCGCTGGAGCTGGGCTTGAAAATCCGCGCCTTCAATCCGTTTCCCGGCGCCAGCGGCCAGGTCGATGGCGTCACCATCAAGATCTGGGCCGCCGACGTGCTCGAGGCCGACAGCAAGGAAGCGCCGGGCCAGGTGCTGGCCGCCGACGCCCAGCACGGCATCGTCGTCGCCTGCGGCAATGGCTCGCTGCGCCTGACGCAATTGCAAAAACCGGGCGGCAAGCGCCTGCCCGCGCTGGACTTCATCAAGGGCTTTGCGCTCGACGGCAAGCGTTTCGTTTAAGCGCCCGGCGCCATCGACTGGCATAAAAAAAGGCTTGCCGCGGCAAGCCTTTTTTGCATCCTGCCGCCGCGCTTAGCGGCGCATGACCTTCATCAGGCGTCCGCCGACGGACGACGACAGGCTGACCTCGAAGCGGCCGCCGGCCGGCAAGGCGCTGACGTCGACGCTGGCGTTGCCGCCCGTCAAGTCACTGGCGACCACCGTCTTGCGGCCATCGGCGGCCACGTGCAGCACGGCGGCATAGGGTTCGGCCTGGGCATTCCAGGCCAGCACCAGCTTGCCGCCGCTTTGCGTTGCATCAAACGTGGCATCGTTGGCGGCGGCCTTGCTGCGGCGCGCCGGGCGTTCCAGCTTGGCCAGCGGCTTGCCTTTGGCGAGCACTTCCACGTCGCTGATGTCGCCCGGATTGGCGAAGCTGACGCGGAAATGGCTCATGGCGCTGCCGCCATGGTCGGCCAGGGCCACGGCATCGAAGGGCAAGTCGATAGTCTGTCCTGACGACGTCAGCAGGCGCAGGGTATACGCCTGCCCGCTGCCGCTGGCGGCCTCGCCGATGCGTGCCGACGAAGCAACGGCGGGACGCAGCACCACGCCGGCTGGCGTGATGCGGCCGGAAATGGTCAGGTAGCCGTTTTCGGCAACGGACATGCTGGCGGCCAGCACATTGCTGCCCGTGCCCTGCGCGCTGCGTTTTTCCAGGAATTGCTGTACCCGCGCATAGCTGTAGTCGGAGAACCAGGCGCCGCTGCAATAGCTCATCACATCCTTCATCGGCGTCCCGGCGCCATACGCAGCCTTGCTCAGCTGGCCAATGCTGCCCGCATAGGTGCTGTTGTACAGCGGCTGCGGTCCCAGGTTGCCGTTCGCATAAGGGTAATCGGCGGCGGCGCCGGCCGGACCGCCGCAGGCGACGTGCTGCAGCGAGTGGTTATGGCCCAGTTCATGCACCAGCGTCGTCAGCCATTCAGGCCAGCTATTGCCGAAAGGATCGATCGAGGCGGTATTCCTGTACTTTGCGTCCAGGCCGATGGCCGACGTGTAATCCCTGCCGCCGGTACGCAGATTGATGTACGCCAGGCCTGCGGCGCGGGTCGAGGACATGGCCGGCACGAAACCATAATAGTAGGCGCCGCTGTCTTCCTGGGCGCGCTTGCCTTCCAGCGTCTCCAGGGTGCTGTTCCACCAGCTGTCGGCCGTGCTGCTGCCCGGCACGCTGAGCGCCGCGCGCGTGGTGATGCTGATATTTTCCGCCGCATATGGATACACGCGGGTCAGCGCGGTACGGATCACCTCGGCATCGGGCAATTGCGCCACGCCATCGTCCGTGCTCAGCGGCACCAGCACCAGGCGGATTTTCGCCGCGCTGGCGACGACGGGCGCCGCTTCCTGGCTGACCTGGGTGCCATCGCTGCCCACGGCCGTGACGCGCACGCGCACGCCAGGCAAGATCCAGCCGGCCGGCAGGACGCCGCTGAAATTGCCGCTAAAGCTGTAATCGCTTTTCTCCGTTGGCAAGACCGCAGGACCGCTCAGGGGGATGCTGCCCAGGTTGCTGCCATTGGCGGCCGTGGCGTTCAGGGTGACGACCGGGCTGGCGCGCCCCGCCTGCGTGCCCAGCACGGATACGCGCACGGCGGCCGACTTGCCGCGCGTCAAGCGCAGGGCCGTGTCGCTGGCGTTCAGGTTGAGTACCTGTGCGAAATCAATGCTGCCCAGGGTAAATGCCGACACCGTGCCCGCATTGACGGCAACGCGCGACGCGGCCGACAACAGCACATTGCCCGTCGCCGTGGCAGGCGCCGACAGCAGCAGCTGGCTGGTGCTGGCGCTGACGATGGTTGCCGGCGTGCTGCCCACCGAGGCGGCGCTGACCTGGTCGAGGTTGCTCCCCTGCAGCGTCACCGACATCGTCTGGCCATTGATGGCCGTGCTGATCGACGTCACCGTCACGCTGGCCAGCAGCGTGAAGGTATCGGCGCTGGCCACGTCGTTGTACGGGCCGCGCAGCGTCAGCGGTCCCGTCGCCGCGCCCGCCGGCACCACCACCGTCACGCTGGTCGCGCTCTGGCTTTGCGGGGTTGCCGCCGCACCGCTGCCGAACTGCACCGCCGTTACGGCCTCCATGCCGCTGCCCGCGATGGTGACGCTGGAGCCGACGCCGCCCGTTGCCGGCGCAATGCTGGTGACGCTCAGCGGCACATACACATTCAGGGTGTAGCTGGTGGCCGCCGTGCCGCTGGCACTGACGAGGCTCAAGGCGCCCGATACGGGCACGCCCGGCATGGCCAGCGTGACGCTGGTCTCGCTGGCGGCGCTGGTGGCGAGCGTCACGCCGCCCACCTGGAAGGCCGTGACACGGCTCAGATTGCTACCGGTGACCACCACGCTGCCGCCGACAGCGACATTCGTTGCCGACACGGCCGTCACGGCAGGAAGCAGCACGGGGCTGCCCGAGGTGGTCGCCACCACCGTGTCGCCGCCACCGCCGCCGCCGCCACCGCAGGCGGACAGGCCCAGCATGAGAAACAATGCAACAAGCAAATGGTTTTTCATGGCTGGCAACCATGTTCGAACAGCGCGATGCCGGGGGAAACACGAGGGAAATGTGACATATCGGTGACTTTTGGTGAGAATTTAATTTCGAAGAACCAATATTATCGGTGAGTTTGATTCCTAAAGACAACTATTAATGCTTTTGATTCAATTGGTTTTGATAATAATTAAAGTATCTGCTTGGCAAGCTTTATTTTGAGCATTTTTTAAGCACACAGCGCTTCACTCTGTATTGTTCGAAATCAAGTTTGTTTCCAACTATTCCTATTGCCATTCGATTCATGAAAAAAAATCGCCTGGGCGTGCAAATAATGTGGAAATTTGTCCACATGCTAGAGGACATGCATTCTCACCAACTTTGCTGGGAAAATTAACGTTTTCAGTAAGATTTTCAGGAATGTAATTTCAGAATCGGCCGCCTGGCAGTGGCGGCGTGGAGCGGATGTGTTGCAGGAACGGCAGCAGCGTGGCGAACAGCCGCTTTTGCCCAAAACCAAAGCAGCCTGATGCCGTATAATTTTAGACCCGGTG
>CAUSDR010000186.1:0-10521 GCA_963530105.1 uncultured Janthinobacterium sp. | reverse complement strand
CTGGCGCAAGGTCAGCGACAGCTTGCCCGCGTCGTCGCGCACGGCGCTGGCGATGGCGCTGGCATTGACGATGGTGCCGCGGTGGATTTGCCAGAATTGCTGCGGGTCCAGCTGCGGCAGCAATTCCTTCAGGCTGGTGCGGATCAGCGCTTCGCCGTCGCGGCAGACGACGTTGATGTATTTGTCCAGCGCCTCGAAATACACGACGTCGGCCAGGGCGATCATGCGTACGCTGTTGCCGACGGCGGCGCGTATTACGTGCAGGCGCGGCGCCGGCGGCAGCATGGCTTGCAGCTGGGCCAGCAGACGGGCCATGTTGGCGTCGCTGGCGGACGCCGTGTCAGACGGCGCCACGGATGCCAGCGTGGCGGCTGGGGAGGCGGTAGCTGTAACTGTAGCCGGAGTGCTAGCCATCGCGGTAGCGGCCGCCATAGTGGTAGCGCTGGCGTTGCCGCCGTCGCTGGCGCTGGTGTTGCTGTTGCCGTTGCCATTGCCATTGCCATTGCCGTAGCCACTGGCGGCGGCACTGCCACCGCCGCCGCTGCCGCCGCTGCTGGCGTTGCTGTTGCCGTTGCCGCCGCCGTTGCCGTTGCCATTGCCGTAGTCACTGGCGGCGGCGCTGCCGCTGCTGCCCTTGCTGCTGCTGTTGCTGTTGCCGTTGCTGTTGCTGTTGCTATTGCCGTTACTATTGCCGCCGGCGCTGTCGCGCAAGCGCTGCCGCAAGCGGTCCACCGTCTTGCCCAGCCGCGCATCGTTGACGGGCTTTAAAACGTAGTCGGCGGCCGCGTGTTCGAAGGCGGCCAGCGCGTATTCGTCATACGCGGTGACGAAGACGATGTGCGGGAAGGGCGTGCCGTGCGGCCATTGTTCGGCCAGTTCCTCGGCCGCTTCCAGGCCCGTCTTGCCCGGCATCTTGATGTCGAGAAAAAGGATGTCCGGTTGCAGCGCCAGGCCCTGGCGCAAAGCTTCCACGCCATTCGGGCAGGTGGCGACGATGGCGAGTTCCGGCCACAGCCGCTGCAAGGCGTGCGTGAGGGCGGCGGCGAGGATGGGTTCGTCTTCGGCGATGAGGGCGCGCGCGACTTGCTGGTTCATGGCAGGGGGCTCGTAGTTGTTGAGTGGAAAGATAAGGCTGATTGGAAGGGTAAGCGCAGGCGGGCGGTCGCGCCTGCCGGATGGTTGGCGCTCAGCGACAGGCTGGCCGTGTCGCCGTGCATGCCGCGCAGGCGTTCGCGGATATTCGCCACGCCCAGCTGCGTGCCCTTGGTCTGGCCCGGATGGTCGAGTCCCAGGCCGTCGTCGCTGACGGTGAGCGTCAGCATGCCGCCATCGCTGGACGCCTGCACGTGGATATGGCCGCCTTCGATCTTCGGCTCCAGGCCATGCTGGATGGCGTTTTCCACCAGCGGCTGCAACAGCATGGGCGGTACCTTGATCTGGTGCAAATCGTCGGGCAAGTCCAGCGCATACGTCAGGCGCGCACCCATGCGGATGGACATCAGGCCCAGGTAGGCTTGCATCAGCGAAAACTCCTGTTCCAGGGTGGTGGCGCCGGCGCGCGAGGAACTCAGGGTGGCGCGCAGATACTGGATCAACTGGTCGAGGAGCAGCTGTGCCCGATCCGGATCAAAGCTGATCAGGCCCTGCAAATTGGCCAGGGTATTGAACAGCATGTGCGGTTCGATCTGCGCCTGCAGCAATTGCAGCTGCGTCTGCATGGCGTGGCGCGCCACGGATTCGGCGCGGGCTTTTTCCTGTGCCGCTTCCATTTGAAGGCGGGCAATCTTTTCCCGGCTGCTGAAGAACAGGATGGCCGTGCCTGCCACGGCCAGGGTAAACACCGTCATGCCGACATTGCGTGGCGACATGGCGACAGGGGCGGGAACCTCGATATCTGCCAGCCAGCCGAACAGCATGGTGCCGGTTACCTGCGCCACGGCCGCGCTGACGATGACGAGGGCGGTGAAGGGCAGCCGCGGGGCACGCCGCTGCTCGCCCCACCATGCCAGGCGGATGCCGTCGATGAGCAGGAAGGCGATGCCGCCGATGCACATGGATGCAAGCAGATTGAGCCAGAAACTTTGTCCACCGCTCAGCACGTAGGTGATGAAGAGGGCGCACAGCACGTTGAGCACGAGCGCGTAGCGCGCATCGGCCAGCAGGCGCCGGTAGGGAAAGCCCGTCTGGCGGAGGGCGGGATCGGTAGGGGGCATGCGGAGCCGCTTTCAGATTTGCAATGTTGCAATAGTCGGCGAAGATGCGCGTGCGCGCAATGGCGATGCGACGAAACGCGGTGGCGGTGGCGCCAATCGCCTGCGCGCGTCCTTTGCATGGTGGCCGCCGTCCGCGATAGTATGGCAAAGCTGGCTTGATCGACAAGCCATTCGCAATAAAGGAAAACCCATGTGGCCATACCCACGCACCCTGGCGCACCGCGGCGGCGGCACCCTGGCGCCTGAAAATACGCTGGCCGCCCTGCGCTGCGGCCTTGCTTACGGCTACCGCGCCGTGGAATTCGACGTCATGCTGGCGGCCGATGGCGTGCCCGTCGTCGTGCATGACCCGCAACTGGGGCGCACGGTGGCTGGCAGCGGCGCCATCAGCGACTACACGGCCGCCCAGCTGGGAGCGATGGAAGCGGGCGCCTGGTTCGGCCCGCAGTTTGCCGGCGAGGGCGTGCCCACGTTCGCAGCCGTCGTTGAATATTGCAAGGCGCAGCGCATCTGGATGAATATCGAGATCAAGCCGGCGCCAGGCTTCGATGCGCCGACGGGCGCGGCGGTGGCGCGCGCCACGCGCGGCTATTTTGCGCAAGAAATTGCCGCAGGGGAGTTATTGCCGCTGCTATCGTCGTTCAGTATTGCCGCCCTGCAAGCCGCACGTGAGGCGGCGCCCGAGCTGGCGCGCGGCTGGCTGGTCGAAGCGATACCGGATGACTGGGTGGAAACAGCGCAGGAACTGGGCGTGGTGGCCATCCATTGCGACCACCGGCAGCTGACACCGGCGCTGGCGCAGGCCGTCAAGGAAGAGGGATTGGGCTTGTTCTGTTATACCGTCAACGCCCCGGAACGGGCCAGCGAGCTGCTGGCCTGGGGCGTGGACGGGTTTTGCACGGACAGGATCGATTTGATCAAAGCGGGCTGACCTTAAGCCGATGCACACTCCGGAGTGGGAGCCGTCGGGTCTGCCACCGGCAGTTCGGCAGCTGCCCGTCGGGAAAAATACTGGAGCGCCACGCGCATGCCTGCCGTGCGTGGCGCAGGGGGATGAGCGCAGCGTTATCCGACTTCGTGGTGCCGTGGCAACGTCGGCTTACCCGCTACGCGCTCATCCGGCCTGCGCTTCCATCCCCCCACGCTCGATTCAAGCTCAGTTCAATCGCGCTTCACGGCGCCTGAGGGAAGCGTAGCGGGCGGAAGTGAGATATGGCAGAGAAGCGCAACCGTGCTCTGGCAGCAACTGAACTCTGGCACAGTGAGCTCTAGCCAGTGAGCATCGCAGGCCCTGTCTCACGGCGCGCAGTAGCTTAGCTCAGCTGCGGCTAAAACGTCACGCGCATGCCTACTGTCAAGTTGCGTCCCGTCAACGGCGCCGCATTCTTGATGAACGAGGTGTGGCTGTAGGCCAGTTCGTTCGTCAGGTTGTTCGCCTTGATGTAGAACTGGGCCGGCGTGGTGCCGATGCGCGTGTCGTAGTTGGCGGAGAGGTTCAGCATGTTGTAGCCCGGCGTTGCCGTTTCAAATGCTGCCACCTTGTCCTGCTTGCCCACGCGGTAGAACTCGGCCACGCCGCTCCATGCTTGCCAGTTGGCATCGAACTTCACGCCCAGGCGCTGGGCCGGGATGCGCGGCAGGTTATTGTTGCCATCCGCGCCGCCGTCGGCCAGCTTGGCCCGCACATAGTCGCCAAACAGGCTGGCGCCGAGCATGGGGGTCAATTGCTGGCGAATCTGGCCTTCCACGCCCGTAAACGTGGCGTCGCGCTGGCCGTACTGGATCAGCTGGAAGCCTTCGTGGTTGTCCAGGGTGGCGCCGAAGATGTAATTGTCCACCTTGTTGCGGTAGGCGCTGGCCGAGAAGGTCGTGGCGCCCGCATATTTGCGCAGGGTCACGTCGATATTGTTCGAGGTTTCCTTGTCCAGGTTTTGATTGCCCAGTTCATACGTGGCCGTGGCCATGTGCACGCCGTGCGCATACAGTTCCTCGGCGCTGGGCAGGCGGTGCGTGCGCGAGAGGGTCGAACCCAGCGAGTACTGCGGCGCGAATTTCCACACGGCGCCCAGTGAAATCGACGTGCCCCTGGCGCTGCGGTCCTGCAAGGTGGCGCTGTCGACCGTGATGTCTTGCCATTCGTGGCGCAAGCCCGCCTCGAAGCGCCATTGATCCAGCTTGTATTCCTCGACGAGGAAAGCCGCATGTTTTTTCGTCACCGTGGGCGCCACGTAGGCTTCCTCGCCCAGGGCGGAGAAGTCGCGCTTCGACGTTTGCAGGCCTACCACGCCGCGCCAGCCGAAGAGAGGATGGTGTTCCATTTCCAGGCGCGCATCGTGGCCCTTGTTCTTGAATGTGGTGGCCACTTCCGTGCCTTCGATTTCGTCGTGCTTATAGTCGGTGAAGGCGGCGCGCAGGCGCAGCTTGGCAAAGCCGGGCACGGGATCGCGCAATTCGCCGCGCACATCCCAGCGCTCGCTCTTCAGTTTGACGTAGGGCACGGCGCCATCTTCGTGGTCGTGGTCATGTTCCTCTTCGCCGCCGTGGTCGTGGCCTTCATGGCCGCCGCAATGCAAATGCGTGCCGTGCGGGTGGCAGCTCTCGAATTCGTGGTTGTGGCCAGGCAAGCCGTATTCCGCATGCTGGCTGGTGAAGGCCAGGCCCAGGAAGCCGCGCTGTCCCACCCACGAGACGCCCACGCTGCCCGTGTCCGTCTTGTTGTAGCTGCCGGCCACGGTCGAGCCGCCTTCCCAGCCGCTGCCGACCTTGTATTCCTTGGCGTCGCGCTTGACGCCTTCCGCGTGGAAGGCGATGTTGCCGGAGCCGCCAGTGACTTCAAAGGCGCCCGCCTTTTCGCGCGCGGCCGAGTTGGCGCGCACTTCCGCGCTGCCTTCAAAGCCTTTCGCCGGCACGCGCGTGGGGATTTTCTTGTCGATCACGTTGACGACGCCGCCGACGGCGCCGCCGCCATACGCCAGCGCCGACGGGCCGCGCAGCACTTCGATCTGTTCCGACAGCATCGGCTCGGCCGCCACCGCATGGTCGGGACTGATGGTCGAGGCATCCTGCACTTCGGCGCCATCGGACAGCACTTTCACGCGCGGGCCATCCATGCCGCGGATGATGGGACGGCTGGCGCCGGCGCCGAAATGGCTGGAGGTGATGCCGGGCTGGCCGGCCAGGGTTTCACCCAGGGTCGCTTCGCGGGCGCGCACCAGCTCCTCGCCTTCCAGCACGGTGACGGGCGTGCTCATGTCGTCGCTGCCCAGCGCCAGGGCACTGGCGGAGACGGTAACGGCAGGCATGGTGGTCGCTTGCTGCGCCAGTGCGGCGGCAGGCGCGGCAAAGGCCAGCATGAGGGCGAGGGCCAGCGGGGTCGGTCGGGAAAGCGGGGCGTGCTGTGGTGCGGACATGGGCGAGAATTCCTTTATCGGCTATCGGTTTGGCGGGTCAAGGCAGGCCATTGCCGGATGGGGTGGCTGCCATAAGATGATAATGATAACCCATTATCATTACTGTGTGACAGTTTTTGCGGGCAGGGAAGGCGGGCGGATGGTGTATTCTGTCGGCTATGGAACGCACAACACGTCAAAAAACCGCTATTCAAGCCGCCATCGAGTCGGCCCAGCGCCCTTTATCGGCGCAGGAAATCCTCGAACAGGCCAGCTTGCAAGTGACGCAGCTGGGCATTGCCACCGTTTACCGCAACCTGAAATCGCTGGTGCTGGAAGAAAAGGTGCACGTGGTGACCTTGCCGGGCGAAAACCCGCGCTACGAGTCGAACACGGTCGCCAATCACCATCACCACCATTTCCAGTGCACCACCTGCCAGCGCGTGTTCGACGTGCATGATTGCCCGGGCGACTTGAAGCGCATGGCGCCGCAAGGTTTTGTTGTCGAGCGTCATGAACTGACCCTGTATGGCCGCTGCGCCGACTGCAATGCGGCCGCCGGCGCCACGGGCGCCGCTGGCGCCGGTGCCGTGGCGAACGCCCCGCACGCCTGCGCCAGCCACCACGACCCGGCCTGAACGGGCAGGGTGGCATGCGTGGGCAGGCTTGCAACAATGCTCCCTGCCAGGCGCCAATTCCCCTACCCATATCACGTATAATCTTCCCTTTAAAGCTGCCGCCACTCTTTGCCAAAACAACATGAAATCATCTGAAATCCGCGACAAGTTCCTCAAATTTTTCGAGTCCAAGGGCCATTCCATCGTCCGTTCCAGCTCCCTGGTGCCAGGCAATGATCCGACCTTGCTGTTGACGAACAGCGGCATGGTGCAGTTCAAGGACGTGTTTACGGGCACGGACAGCCGTCCGTACACGCGCGCCACCTCCGTGCAGCGCTGCGTGCGCGCCGGCGGCAAGCACAACGACCTGGAAAACGTCGGCTACACGGCGCGCCACCACACCTTCTTTGAAATGCTGGGCAACTTCAGCTTCGGCGACTATTTCAAGCGCGACGCCATTCAATACGCGTGGGAATTGCTGACCAAGGTGTATGGCTTGCCTGCTGACAAGCTGACCGTCACCGTCTACATCGAAGATGACGAAGCGTACGACATCTGGGCAAAGGAAATCGGCGTGCCTGTCGAGCGCATCATCCGCATCGGCGACAACAAGGGCTCGCGCTACGCGTCGGACAATTTCTGGCAGATGGCGGACACGGGCCCATGCGGTCCGTGCACGGAAATCTTCTACGACCACGGCGCCGACATTCCTGGCGGCCCGCCGGGTTCGCCTGACGAAGACGGCGACCGCTTCATTGAAATCTGGAACCTGGTGTTCATGCAGTTCAACCGCGACGAAGCGGGCGTCATGCACAAGTTGCCGAAGCCCTGCGTCGACACGGGCATGGGCATGGAGCGCCTGGCCGCCGTGCTGCAGCACGTGCATTCGAACTATGAAATCGACCTGTTCCAGCACCTGATCAAGGCTGCCGCGCGCGAAACGGGCGCCACGGACCTGGAAAACAAGTCGCTGCGCGTGATCGCCGACCACATCCGCGCCGCCGCCTTCATGATCGTCGACGGCATCATTCCGGGCAGCGAAGGCCGCGCCTATGTGTTGCGCCGCATTATCCGCCGCGCCCTGCGCCACGGCCACAAGCTGGGCCAGACGAAACCGTTCTTCTACAAACTGGTGGCGGACCTCGCCATCGAGATGGGCGGCGCCTATCCGGAGCTGGAAGAAGCGAAGGACAACGTCGCCAACATGCTGAAAGCCGAGGAAGAGCGTTTCGGCGAGACCCTGGAAACCGGCATGAAAGTGCTGGAAGCGCAGCTGGCCAAGGATGCCACGGGCATCGACGGCGCCACCGCCTTCACCCTGTACGAAACCTACGGCTTCCCGCCGGACCTGACGGCCGACATTTGCCGCGAACGCAACATCAGTTTCGACCAGGCCGGCTACGACGCGGCCCTGAAGGAAAGCCAGGAACTGTCGCGCAAGGGCGGCAAGACGCACAAGGACAGCAAGGTCGAGTACACGGGCGAGAAAAACACCTTCGTCGGCTACGATCAACTGACGTTCAGCAGCAAGGTCGTGGCGCTGTACGCGGCCGGCACGCCCGTGCAGGAACTGAAGGCCGGTGACGCGGGCATCGTCGTGCTCGACACCACGCCGTTCTACGCGGAATCGGGCGGCCAGGTAGGCGACCAGGGCATGATCGTATCCGGCGCCGGCAGCTTTGCCGTCAGCGACACCTTGAAAATCCAGGCCGACGTGTTTGGCCACCATGGCGTGCTGGAGTCCGGCGTGCTGAAGGTGGGCGACGCCGTCTCGGCCGAAGTGGACACGGCCAAGCGCGCGCGCACCATCCGCAACCACTCGGCCACGCACTTGATGCACAAGGCCTTGCGCGAAGTGCTGGGCAGCCATGTGGCGCAAAAAGGCTCGCTGGTCGATCCGGACAAGACCCGTTTCGACTTCAGCCACAATGCGCCGATGACGGCCGAGCAGATCGCCGCCGTGGAAACCATCGTCAACAAGGAAATTCTGGAAAACCGCGCCACGCAAGCCCATTTGATGTCGTTTGACGATGCCGTCAAGCATGGCGCGATGGCCCTGTTCGGCGAGAAATACGGCGACGAAGTGCGCGTGCTCGACATCGGCAGCTCGAAAGAGCTGTGCGGCGGCGTCCACGTGCAGCGCACGGGCGACATCGGCCTGTTCAAGATCATCGGCGAAAGCGGCGTGGCCGCCGGTATCCGCCGCGTTGAAGCGGTGACGGGCGAAGGCGCGCTGGCGCTGGTGCAAACCATCAACCGCCGCCTGCTGGAAGCGGCGCAAGCGCTGAAGGCGCAGCCGGAAGAGCTGACTGCCCGCATCGGCCAGGTGCAGGAGCATGTGAAGGCGCTGGAGAAGGAACTGGCCGCGCTGAAATCGAAACTGGCATCCGGCCAGGGCGATGAGCTCGTCACGCAAGCCGTCGATGTCAATGGCATCAAGGTGCTCGCGGCCGTGCTGGACGGTGCCGACGTGGCCCGCTTGCGCGAAACCATGGATAAGCTGAAGGACAAGCTGAAAACGGCTGCCATCGTGCTGGCCAGCGTGGCCGACGGCAAGGTCAGCCTGATCGCCGGCGTCACGGCCGACGCCACTGGCAAGGTCAAAGCGGGCGAGCTGGTGAACTTCGTTGCACAGCAAGTGGGCGGAAAAGGCGGCGGACGCCCCGATATGGCGCAGGCCGGCGGCACCGATGCGAGCGGTTTGGCCAACGCCCTCGCTGGCGTGCCGGCCTGGGTCGGCGAACGCGCGAAATAAGGCGTAAGCTAGCAGGCATGCGGGGTTTTCGCCCCTCAGCCTCTTGAAAACGGCCCGCAGATGATGTTTGCGGGCCGTTATTTCTTTTGGAATCCCGTTGTGGTACCACAACAGCCGATGAACTATTTTGGTGCAGCGCGTCAATGCCCCTGATTTAGAGTAGTATGTCGAAAATCAGTACAACAAAAATGGTGGGATATTGATGATGAGCGACACACTACTTGATACCGAGATTATGGAATTTCACAAAGAACTCGACGCGCGGGGCTTGAACTGCCCCTTGCCGATTCTGAAGGCGAAGAAGGCTTTGTCAGAGCTGCAAAGCGGCGAAGTGCTGCGCATCATGGCAACCGATCCCGGTTCCGTGCGCGACTTCCAGGCATTCGCCAAGCAAACGGGCAATGCCCTGCTGTCGCACGTGCAGACGGGCACCGAGTTTGTCTTCCTGATGCAGCGCAAGTAATTCTGCCAGTCTGGGCCGCCGTCGCGCGGCCTGTTTTTCGACCCGCGCGCCAGTCTTTTGCTGCCCTGCAGCGTAGCGCCACACTCCCCGGAAGTGCCATAGCCAGCCAGTTTAGATGGATTGCTCTAACAAAAAATCGCACGATCGTGCTTAAATTCGGTTCAAGATTCAAATTTCTCTTATAATCAAACACACAATCAGCACTTGATCCGTCATTTTTATAATTTCCCAAAGGCATAGCTATGAAAGTCTTGGTACCCGTCAAACGCGTGGTCGACTATAACGTCAAAGTCCGCGTCAAGAGTGACGGCACTGGCGTCGATACCGCCAACGTCAAAATGTCGATGAATCCTTTCGATGAGATCGCTCTGGAAGAAGCGATGCGCCTGAAAGAAGCCGGCAAGGTCACTGAAGTGGTCGCCATCTCCTGCGGCGTGACGCAGTGCCAGGAAACCCTGCGCACCGCCATGGCCATCGGCGCCGACCGCGGCATCCTGGTGGAAACGACGACCGAACTGGAACCGCTGGCCGTGGCCAAGCTGGTGAAGTCGCTGGCCGAGAAAGAACAGCCGCAACTGATCATCCTGGGCAAGCAAGCCATCGATGACGACAGCAACCAGACCGGCCAGATGCTGGCAGCCCTGCTGGGTTGGCCGCAAGCCACGTTCGCCTCGAAAGTCGTGCTGGAAGACGGCAAGGTCACCGTGACCCGCGAAGTCGATGGCGGCCTGGAAACCCTGGCATTGACCTTGCCAGCGATCATCACCACCGACCTGCGTTTGAACGAGCCACGCTATGTGACCCTGCCAAACATCATGAAGGCAAAGAAAAAGCCGCTGGAAACCGTCAAGCCGGAAGACCTGGGCGTCGACGTCGCGCCACGCCTGAAGACCCTGAAAGTGGTCGAGCCAGCCAAGCGCTCGGCCGGCATCAAGGTGCCGGACGTGGCCACCCTGGTCGCCAAGCTGCGCACCGAAGCCAAAGTCATCTAAGCGGCTCAGCCGTCACTCCAGAACAATTACAGGACATATCATGGTCGCATTAGTTATTGCTGAACACGACAACGCTACCTTAAAGGGCAGCA
>CAUSDR010000185.1:0-10581 GCA_963530105.1 uncultured Janthinobacterium sp. | reverse complement strand
GAATCAGTTACCTGGACTTGCAACGAACCATCACTGTTGAACCACCACGCCTTAACCTTGTCGACCGCGAGGCTGATGCCAGCAGAGAACAGGACGCCAAGGCCGACGACAGCAGCAGCAGTGATCCAGGCCGGGGCGGTGACGCCAGCAGCGGTGACGACGGCAGCAGCAGCAGCGGAGCCGGCAACAGTAGAGCCAATACCCTGCATGGTCATCCCGATGCGAGGGTCGTTCGCGGCAAAGCCACGCTGACCAGCTTTCGACACGACCAAGGCAGAAACAGCTGATTGCATGGACGAAGGTTGCACCTGGGCAAAACACAGACCAGGTGCGACAAGCGCGGTTAGCAGCCAGCGCACAAAGAATAGCTTGAAGAACGCTCGCATGTTCACCCCTTCAAGCCCTGCACGCATGCATGGCCGGAAAAAACACCGAGGAAGAAAAACGCCAAGTACCACCAAGAAGCATCCATATCATCCACCAGAGAAGGAAAAAAAGGGTTGAACCTAAGTCCAACCCATGCTCACACGATTCCGCGAGAGGTGACGATCAGTGCGCGCCCTTGACCAAACGACGCACCTTCAGGTAACCGAGCTGGGCCAGGTCAACGCCGATTACTAGCGCACCGATGCCGAAGATGGCAGCGGTGACGTCGAGGAAACTGATCGAGGCCCATAGATCGGCAACTGAAGTTGCGCCGGCAGCTTGAGCCAGCATCGGCAGGGCGAGGACGGCCAGCAGAACAACTTTGGAACGGATTGACAAAACCTTCATAAGACACTCCAACAAAAGACCAGGGAAACGCCCCGGATACGTCCGTCAGGAACCACCCTGACGAATGGGTTTGCGCACAGCCCCAACAACAAAGCCGAGCAAGTAACCGAATACAACGACACCAAAACCGAAGAAGAAAAAACCGGACGCCTGCACCGCGTCATATGGAGACTCGGACGGTGAAACAAGCAAAGCTTGAACCGTGATCAAGCCTTGAGCCTCACCACACGGCGCACCTGCAACAGCTGCTGCGTTAGTAGACAAATCCGCACACACGACAACAGTAGATAAGGCCATCAAAAAACTCCCTCTTCCATAGATCCAATCGAGTCGTAAAAACTTACTGCAGGACAGAAACGATGAAGAAGCCTTCATGGCAGTTAATTACAGCCGTGTCATATGCTTCCGCATACGCATCAAAACGGCCAGCCTCATGTGCCCAGGGCGTAAACCCAACATCACCTTCCACAGGCATAAGGAAGAGGGCAGATTCCTTATCTTGGACAATGAGCTTGACCTCGCCCTTATGCGGCGACATTTTTGCCACCGGAAACGGCAGCCTTCACAGGCTCAATAGGCTTCAGGGAGTGGATCACCGTCTTTTGCGTTTTGCCATTCGTGACAATTTCCATGTCAGCGATGGCCATGAACGGAAGCGCATCCGCAAGATGCTTGTACTTCTGGTACTCGTCAGCCTTGCCCAGCCCGTATTCGGCGCACGCGGTTCCCATCGCGGTGTCTTTGCTAGTGTCGAGCTCGGTCTCGACATACACCTTGGTGCTGTCGAATTCTGTGCCGTTGTCCATCTTGCCTTTGGAGAACTTCATACCTGTCACTTTGATGGTTGAGCTAAATTTCATTGGATACCTTTACGTTTTTCATGGCCTACGCAAAACCGTGTTCCCCATTGAGGCCGAAAGATGGGACGGTGTTAATAAAATGAAAAAATGATGGGACATACGGCGGCGGCTCGACGTGAACGGGAGCTGGTCCGGTATCTGCAAAACTGAGGAATGGTTTCAGTCGCTTTGGAAAAGCGTTTTCGTCTTCATTGGTGATCAGATCGAGCGTTTCCTTGTCTCCGAACAATTCCCGAAAGACACGGATATATTTGCCGTACTGGCGCTTCGTCACAGCGATAGAATCATCCACCGTGATGTGCTGAGCGCGTGCCTTAACTTCCATACGAGCAGGCGTTTCGACAGTGGCAAACATTGCTAGGCAAGGATATGCACCGACAAAAAACGAGCTTGGATCAAGCAACACCTCGGGGCGAATAATCGTGTTCGTGTTCTTAAACTCAATCTCGCAACGGCACCATAGAGAGGACTTGTCACCCTCTTTCCTACCTTTTTCATAGAAGCGGCAGTATTTACTTGAGCTTCGCTGGCCGATAGTTAACGTGCGGCCCTTGCCACTCGGACGATCCCAATTCCCAACCTTCTGAATCTCAGGAGGGCGTCCACCTTTTTTAAAGCTAAAGCCGGAATCCCACCACTGCTGATACGCCCAATCAACGGACAGGTACGCGCCGGCGAGATCATCATGCGCCAGGTCGATACGGGAAATAGTCGGCCGGATCGCCGTTTTCGTAAGGAAGTCGTACAGGCGTTTTTCCCAACCGGACACGGCGTTCAAGCAACCTTGACCGGTCAACGTGATGAGCATTGTCGAGCGCTGGCTACCGAAACACACGAAGCCCATATCGTCTCCAAGCACCCATGAGTCACGGTAAAAGTTCATGCCCTTACCGCGGTTGGACGTTATGCCAAAGCCGAAAATTTTCTCAAGCTGTCGGCTGGCCTCAATAATGATCTGGTCATCAGTAATCAATTGCTCACGTGCAGTCTTGAACCACGTATCTTCCAATACCGAAAAATTGATCCAGTCAATCACGCAGGTTTGAGCGGCGGAGGGGCGACGAACCATTACTGACTTGATTTTCCCGCTATCGGTCATCACCAACTCGACTTCGCCCAAGTCCTCATCACAGATGCTCGACCAGGCTTCCGACTCGTCGCTTTCTAGGTTTTCCCCCATGTTATTAATGGGGGGGCATCCAGCTGTGCTTACCTGCGCTATTTGCGGCACTAACCCGGCCTTTTCGGCCTCTGCGCCGATCCGTTCCGGCAGTGCGGTTGCGCTGGCGGTACGGTCGGCGCAGGTGGCCGCAGATTTGCCAACGCCATACACCTGCGATTTAACGGAACGAACCGAATCTGATCGACCGGTGGCAACGGCATATGCAGCGGCGCTGTCAGAACGAGAATGAGAAGTTTTCTTCATAAGTAGTAGGTCTGTTACCAAGCGGAAAGCAAGCCGCCAATTTCATTTAAAGAATGGGACGTCATCAGCCTGGTGAATTCGAGTGCGTTCAACCGTGCATGTAGAGCAACCTCCGAGCCGGATGCTTGAATGGAAGCTATGTCAGCGAGCCGGTAAAAGTGCTTTCGAGTCTCATCGAAGTCACGACGCAAATCGACGATCTCATTGTTGGTCATTTTTTTTCCACCTTGCGTGGGCGGCCACGTTTCCGAGCAGCCGACGGATCTACTGCCTGAAATGTTTGAACGGAAGGAGCGTTAGAGCGGTCGACGCAGGCCGACATCCATTGCCTTACATCTTCGAGCAGGAAAAGGAGTCGCTTAGATCCTGGCAAACGGCAAATTGGAGGCAATGCAATTGGATTGCGTGAGGCATCACTACGAATACTCGCGGGTGTCTTATGGATGAATCTCGCGAGTTGCTCAACCGTCAACACTTCACTTATCTCTGCATTGCTCAATTCAGTTCTCCGTTTTCCCGACCTAAAGTAAGATAGGAGCTATTCCGCCTCCGTTGGATATTTTGGGATATTATCCAAAGTCATCCAATGGCGCCCAATTTAACGTATTGCACAGCAGAGTGTCAAGAGGCATTGATGAGCCCAACAACGACTACAGACAGAGTTAGAGAATTCTTGACGTATTTCTACAACGACTATGGATGGTTTTCAGCTTTAACAGGCATTAGCGCCAGTAAATGGCGTGACTTGGATCGTGGGAAAACAAAAGGAGTCACAGCAGAAATGATCGACGAGCTATGCCGAGTGTGGCCAGAGTTCGCATATTGGTTCGTTACCGGCAACGCAAGTAGTGAGAGAGGGCAAGTTCGACCAAAGGAGTACTTGGACCTCAGCTACGGAACAGTACGTGCTTTAGAAGGAGAAACAGCAAAAGTATGGCGTGATCAATCTGGCATTCTTTGCCCAGACATTGGGAATCTAAGCATCGAAAACCGGCAGTCGAAAGAGTGGGAAATTAGTATTGCCGACAGGATTTTACATTTTTCCGCACTCCTCGCAGGCGACGATGCGGCAGCACTCGCACCTATTTTTTGGGCCGAATTCTTTGAGCGGCTAGCTCCAAACGACGAGGTCACAATTACGGTAGGCGAACTGAAGACTTGGATAAACCGCTTCCCGCTTAACTACAAAGTGACGCCATAAGGTATGGGGGCTTCATCGAACGCCCCGCAAACACCCCAAATTTCCAACGTCAGAAGTTTTCGGATGAAAACGAAGTGCATGTTCAGCATTACGCAGCTATCAAGGAAGTGAACAGATTGAGCGTGTGCCAAAGCGTACACTTTGGCAAAATTGATTGGCACAATTTTGGCACAGTCAGTGTGCCAAAATATGCAAAATAACGCATTACATCGCAAACAAATGCAACGGCTAAATACTTGATTTGTATAGAGGAAATCTGGTGCGGCTGGCGGGGATCGAACCCACGACCCTTGGCTTCGGAGGCCAATACTCTATCCACTGAGCTACAGCCGCGTAGGGGGAATTTCTGAAGTGATGCGAAGGATACCGTTTTTCTTTACCTACGTCTACGGAAACTGTCGTATCGCCGGCAATTGCATGTCACTGCTCAATTTTTGTGCCTATAATTATGGGTTTCATAAAGGTTTACATCCAGGCATGTAAAAATGCTACCTTACACGGCCATCAGTTTCGAATCTGGACTAAGGACATCATGAGCGACGCACATAACGAACAACAATCAGCGATCAAAACGCCTAAACAATTGCTTGCCGCCGTAGCGGGCTTCTTTCTCATCACCGTCATCGGCATCATCTTGCTGGTGCAGTTCGTCACCGCCCAAAAACTCACGGGCGCCGGCTCCGACAGCCAGTCGCCGGAAGCCATCGCTGAACGTCTGAGCCCGGTGGCCAATGCCGGCTACACCTTCAAGGATGCCAGCGGTCCGAAAGTGCTGCAGAGCGGCGAAGCCGTGTACACGGCCACCTGCGTGGCTTGCCATGGCGCCGGCGTGGCTGGCGCGCCGAAGTTTGGCGATGCGGGCAGCTGGTCGGCCCGCCTGGCCCAGGGTTACGATACGGTGCTGAAACACGCCCTCGAAGGCTTGCGCGCCATGCCGGCCAAGGGCGGCAATCCTGACCTCGACGATGTGGAAGTGGCGCGCGCCGTGGTCTACCTCGCCAACGCATCGGGCGGCAAATTCAAGGAACCTGAAGTGCCGGCGCCTGCCGCGGCCGCCGATGGCGCCGCTCCTGCTGCCGAGCCTGCCAAATAAGCGATTGCGCTTGATCAAGGAACCGCCCGCTGGGCGGTTTTTTTTCGTCCGCGCCTGGCGGATGGGTGTCGGATGTCGCGGCGGCAGATGGCCGGTTGCCGGTTGCCGGTTGCCAGTTGCCGTGTGCCAGGTGCCCCGTGCCGCTTGCCGCGTGCCATGTTCCGCTCACCCAGCCTAGGCGGCCCCTTCCATGCTGCTGTCGGCGCATGCGCGGCCGCCCTGCGGCGGGCGTAAAAAAGCCGCCCGGCTTGCGCGGGGCGGCTGGCAACTTATGCCGTGAACGGCTGTCTTACCACATGATGACGCGGTCTTTTGGCGGCAGGTACATCTTGTCGCCCGGTTTCACGTCGAAGGCCTGGTAGAAGCCGGGCTGGTTGCGCATGGTGCCGTTGGCGCGGAACTGGCCGGGCGAATGCGGGTCCGTTTTCAGCAAGACCAGTTGCTGCGCTTCGCGCATCTTCATGCGCCATACCTGGGCAAAGCCCGCGTAGAAGCGCTGTTCGCCCGTGAAGCCGTCGATGACGGGGGCTTTCTTGCCGTTCAGCGACAATTTGTACGCTTTATAGGCAATCGCCACGCCGGAGTTGTCGGCAATGTTTTCGCCCAGGGTCAGCTCGCCATTCACGTAGTGGCCGGGGACAGGGCTGAAGCTGTTGTACTGCGCCACCAGCTGCTTGGTCTTCTTGGCGAAGTTTTTATGGTCGGCCTTGGTCCACCAGTCGCGCAGGTTGCCGTCGCCGTCGTACTGGGCGCCCTGGTCATCGAAGCCGTGGCTGATTTCATGGCCGATCACGCCGCCGATGGCGCCGTAGTTGACGGCGTCGTCCGCGTTGGCGTCAAAGAATGGCGCTTGCAGGATGGCGGCCGGGAAGACGATTTCGTTCAGCTCGGGGTTGTAATACGCGTTCACGGTCTGCGGCGTCATGCCCCACTCGTCGCGGTCGATCGGCTGGCCCAGCTTGTTGAGTTCACGGTTGTAGTTCAGCAAGTGCGAACGCTGGATGTTGCCCACCAGGTCGTCCGACTTGACGTCCAGGCCCGAGTAGTCGCGCCATTTGTTCGGGTAGCCGATCTTGGTGGTGAACTTGGCCAGCTTGATCTGCGCCTGTTTCTTGGTGACGGGGCTCATCCAGTCGAGCTTGTCGATGCTTTGCTTGTAGGCCGTCATCAGGTTTTTCACCAGCGCTTCCATGCGCACCTTGCGCTCGGCCGGGAAATATTGCTCCACGTACAGCTGGCCCACGGCTTCGCCCAGCGCGCCTTCGACGGCGCCCACGCCACGCTTCCAGCGCGGACGCATTTCCGTCACGCCCGTCAGGGTGGTGCCATAGAACGCGAAGTTTTCATCCACATACGCTTTCGGCAGGTAGCCGGCGTTGGCGTGCAGCAAGTGCCACTGGAAATACGCTTTCCACGTTTCCAGCGGCGTCTTGCTGGCGATCTCGGCAAAGCCTTTCAGGTAGCTGGGCTGGCTGACGATCACATAATTGACCTTGCCGGCAATGCCCGTATCCCTCAGGTAGCGGGCCCAGTCGTAGCCTGGCGCCACGTCGGCCAGTTTCGCCAGCTCCACTTTATTGTAGGTCTTGACGGGGTCGCGGTTCTGCACATTGCTCCATTGCGCCTTGGCCAGGTCCGTTTCCAGCGCCAGGATGGCTTGCGCATTCGCGGCCGCATTCGCGTCGCCGGCCAGGCTCAGCATTTTTTCCACGTGGGCCAGGTATTTGGCGCGCGTGTCGGCCTTGCCCGCTTCCAGGTAATAGTCGCGGTCAGGCAGGCCCAGGCCGCTTTGCACGATGTCGGCCACGTACTTGGTGGAATCCTTGGCATCCTGGTGGATGCCGAAGTCGTACGGCGAGGTCACGCCCAGCTTGCTGAAATGCGCGATCACGGCCGGCAATTCCGCCTTGTCCTGCAGGGCGGCGATTTTCGCCAGCTCCGCGTTCAAGGGCGTCAAGCCCAGGCTTTCCAGCTTGGCTTCGTCCATGAAGCTATTGTAGAAATCACCGATTTTCTGCGCATTCGAACCGGCCGCGCGGGCCTTGTCGGCGGCCGCGCCTTCGACGATGCCGCGCAGCTGGGTTTGCGTATCATCGGCCAGCTTGGCAAAGCTGCCCCAGCTCGACTTGTCGGCGGGAATCACGGTTTCCGCCAGCCACTTGCCGTTCAGGTGCTGGAACAGGTCGTCCTGGGCGCGCACGGCCGGGTCGATGTATTCGATGGCGATGCCGGAGGTCAGCGCGGCAGGCGCGGCGGCCGTGGTGGCGACGGCTTTCTTGGCGGTATCAGCGGCGCCGGCGGCGCCAGCCATGCCAGACACGCCGGCCAGCAAGCTCAGGGTCAATGCACTTAACAAATAACGATTCACGGTAATCCTCAATATTGTATTGTGTGGAATATAAGGGTCAGAAGGCCCAAGGCTTCTGGCCCGGTTTTTGACTGTAGCATACCGGCCGAAACGACTGAAAGAACTTTGGCCGGAATGCAAAAAAGACCACGCAAGGTGGCCTTTTTTGTTGCTACAGTAGTACGTTTTTCAGCACGGCGCGCATGCGCTTACCAGATGATGACGCGGTTTTCCGGGGCAACATACATCTTGTCACCCGGTTTCACGCCAAACGCTTCATAGAAGCCAGGCTGGTTAACCATGGTGCCATTGGCGCGGTACTGGCCCGGCGAATGGGGATCGGTCTTGATCTGCACGATTTGCTGCGCTTCGCGCATCTTGCTGCGCCACACCTGGCCAAAGCCCATGTAGAAGCGCTGGTCGCCCGTCAGGCCGTCCAGCACGGGTGCCGGCTTGCCGCCCAGTGAAATCTTGTACGCTTTATACGCAATCGCCACGCCCGAGTTATCGGCGATGTTCTCGCCCAGGGTCAGCGCGCCGTTGACGTTGTAGCCCGGCAATGGGCTGTAGCCGTCGTATTGCTTGGTCAGCGCGTCGGCCTTGGCGGCGAAGTTCTTGCGGTCGGCCGGCGTCCACCAGTCGCGCAGGTTGCCGTCACCATCGGACTGGCTGCCCTTGTCGTCGAAGCCGTGGCTGATTTCATGGCCGATGACGGCGCCGATGGCGCCATAATTGACGGCATCGTCCGCATTGGCGTCGAAGAATGGCGGTTGCAGGATCGACGCCGGGAAGACGATTTCATTCATCGTCGAGCTGTAATAGGCATTCACCGTCTGCGGCGTCATGCCCCATTCTTCGCGGTCGATCGGCTTGCCCAGCTTGGCCACCTGGCGCGCGGAACCAAAGTTAGCGGCGCGCATCATGTTACCCACCAGGTCGCCCTGCACGATCTGCAGCTTCGAATAGTCGCGCCACACGTTCGGATACGCGATCTTTGGCGTGAACTTGGCCAGCTTGGCTTGCGCTTCCTTCTTGGTTTCCGGGCTCATCCAGTCCAGGGTGTCGATGCTGTCCTTGTAGGCGGCCAGCACGTTTTTCACCAGTTCCTGCATGTGCGCCTTGCGCTCCGGCGGGAAATATTGCGCTACGTACAGTTTACCCACGGCTTCGCCCAGCACGCCGTCGACGGCGCCCACGCCACGCTTCCAGCGCGGCTGGTTCTGCGTCACGCCGCTCAGCACCGTGCCGTAGAAGGCAAAGCTTTCATCGACGAAGTTTTTCGACAGGTAGCTGGCATAGCTGCGCAGCAACTGCCATTCGAAATACGCTTTCAGCGTGTCCAGGTCGGTTGCCGCCAGCACCTTGTTGTAACCGGCCAGGTAGCTCGGCTGGT
The DNA here is from genome assembly GCA_963530105.1 of uncultured Janthinobacterium sp. GTDB lineage: Bacteria > Pseudomonadota > Gammaproteobacteria > Burkholderiales > Burkholderiaceae_D > Janthinobacterium. Next base: position 1,487 of record CAUSDR010000185.1, on the reverse strand, counting down.
TGACGATGACGTAGTCGACCTTGTTGGCGATGCCCAGCGCGGCCAGGCCCGACTTCAGGTCGTAGCCAGGCGTCAGGTCGTTCAGCTTGGCAATATCGGTCTTGTTGTAGCGTTTGACCGGATCGCGGTTCTCCACCTTGGTCCATTGCACTTCGGCCAGCGCCGTTTCCAGGGCGACCACGGCCTTGGCGTGCGCGGCAGCGTTCTTGTCGCCGGCCATGCCCAGCATTTTTTCCACGTGCGCCTGGTATTTTTCCTTCACGCCCGCCTGCTTGGCTTCCAGGTAATAGTCGCGGTCGGGCATGCCCAGGCCGCTTTGGCTCACATACGCGGCATATTTGGTCGACGCGCGCGCATCTTGTCCCACATACACGGCGTACGGCGTGGACACGCCCGTCTGGCTCAGGTGGGCGATCAGGGCCGGCACGCCCTTCTTGTCGCGCAGCGAGCGGATGCGGTTCAGCTCGCCGGCCAGCGGTTTCACGCCCAGCGACTCCAGCTTGGCTTCATCCATGTAGCTGGCGTACAGGTCGCCGATCTTTTGCGCTTCGGAACCGGCTTTCTTGTTCTTGTCCTGTTGCGTGGCTTCGATGATGCCGCGCAACTGTGGCGTGGTGTCGTCACGCAGCTTGGCGAACGAACCCCAGCTCGATTTGTCGGCCGGGATCTCGGCCGTGGCCAGCCACTTGCCGTTCAAATGGGTAAAGAAATCGTCCTGCACGCGCACGGCGGGGTCGATGTATTGCACGTCGATGCCGGAGACGACGCCGGCAGCGGCAGGCGCGGCGCTCGGGGCGACGGTCGGTGCGGCAACGGCGGATGCGGGCTCGGCGGCGTTGGCAAACGCAGCCAACAGGGACAGGGTCAGACTGCTTAAGAGATATCGGTTCACGAGTGTCCTTATGGGGCATGTCAAAAAGATCGGGCGGGTAGCCTCTGGCGGAGTGCCTCAGTAGTGAGTCCGCCGCGCCAGGCGCTTTGGGAATGTAGCACGGCAACATAAGCCTTGACCATCCCTGCCGCCCCGGCGGCGGCGCGGCGTGGGGGCACCGCAGGCCGCATGGACACTTGGTTGCCAGGAAAATATTCCAGAGAGTAGACCGCCGCCTGCCGGCCGGCACGCTGCGCAACGCGCCGCGTCGCGGCAGGTTTGCCCGACAAGGGCACATGTGAAGACGCGCCGCGCTGGCGCACGGCGGCCGCCAGCGCGGCGCGCCGGGGGCGGCCTTACACCGATTTTTTTACTTTACGATACATTGGCACGACAATTTAGCAACAAATTCAGCAACAAAACCGTGGGCAAATTTACAACAACTTACTAGCCTCACGCCGCATTGCCAAATTTGCGGGCACCGTGCGGCCAGGCAGTCAGTTACCCGGAAGAGTCATGCTGGCGCCGCCGCTGCCCACGTTCATGCCCATGCCGCCCGCGCCGCCCATGCCACCCTTGCCGCCCTTGCGTCCGCCGTGCTCGCCCGGTGGCGCGC
>CAUSDR010000184.1:0-10616 GCA_963530105.1 uncultured Janthinobacterium sp. | reverse complement strand
CGCTACCGCCAGCAACTGCTGGGCGGCGGCGTCCAGCTGTTTGAACTGAAGACCTTGCACCGCAAGCGCATGAGCCTGACGGGATCCAGCCGCGCCAGCCTGCATACCAAGGCCGTGGTGGTGGATGGCGAGCGGGGCTTTGTCGGCTCGTTCAACCTCGATCCCCGCTCGGCCCAGCTGAACACGGAAATGGGCGTGCTGTTCACGGACCCGGCATTGGCGGCCGACATGCGCGCCCTGTTCCTGCGCTCGACCGCCAGCGATACCAGCTACCGCCTGTTCCTCGACGATGGCGCCCTGCGCTGGTCGGATGCCACGGAAGAGCCAGCCAAAGTGTGGTCGCACGACCCGGAAGCGGGCTTCTGGCGCCGCACGCTGGTATTGCTGATGCGCTGGCTGCCGATCGAATCGCAGCTGTAAGGTAGGGCGGCACCGGCAATGCAAAAAATCCAATCTTGATGCAGTTGCCACATAAAAATATATGTTGTTTTGAAGACATGTGACGTGCTTTTTTGCCATACGCTGCTATAATCTAGCCAACAAGACACAATAGTTGTCACAGAAATACTTTTTCAGCACCACCCACTCGCCCCATCCGCGATAAACCCATCGTTGGCCAAAAGCTCGCCGACAGACTGCAATATCCACCTGTCACTTTTGGAGCTACTCTCATGCGTAAAACATTGAACCTGCTGGCGCTGGCCGCCGCTGCCACCCTGTGCGCTACCGCCGCCCAGGCTGCTTCTACCAACCTCGTCAAGAACGGCGACTTCGAACTGACCAGCAATGGCACCTCGAAACAGCTGAACGAAGGCAACTATGACCGCGACGACCGCACCTACCTGACCGACTGGTCCAGCAAGGGCTACAACTTCGTCTTGAACGGCAACAACATCGACGACACCAACGCCAAGACGGCGCTGGCCCTGTGGGGTCCGAATTCCTACAGCGGCCGCGGCCCGCAAAACGGCCTGGGCGTCAGCCCCACGGGCGGCAACGTGCTGGCCGCCGACTGGGATTACTTTCCCGGTCCCGTGACGCAACTGGTCAGCGGCCTGGTGGCCGGCCAGGCTTACACCCTGAGCTTCTCGTATGGCGCCGGCCAGCAGGTGGGTTTCCGCGGCGACAACCTGGTCAACTACTGGGACGTTTCGCTGGGCAACAGCAAGCAGCAGACGGCTTCCCTGGCCAACGTCAGCCACGGTTTCACGGGCTGGCACCAGGCCAACATGACTTTCACGGCCACCAACAGCAGCGAATTACTGTCGTTCATGGCCAAGGGCAGCCCGTCGGGCGCGCCGCCGTTCATGCTGCTTGACGGCGTGTCGCTGGTATCGGCCGTGCCGGAACCGTCGACCTGGGGCATGCTGCTCGGCGGCCTGGCTCTCCTGGGCTTCATGGCGCGCCGCCGCAAGGGCTGACAAAACCCGCGGCGCGCGTCCTGCGATGCTCGCTGTACCTTGGTACAGCTGCGCTTCCCGGCCGCGCCGCGCATCCGCTCGCTGCCGTTTTGTTACGCCCTGGCGCGAGCACATCCGCACCGGCATTTCCCGGGCCGGGCTTTTCACCGCCCAATCACGTTCCTGCCATGAGCCTGCTGCACACCCTGCAAACGCACCTTCCCGGCATCGTCATCGACGTGCTGCGCCTGAGCCTGTGGCTGGTGCTGCTGGCTGTCATCTTCGTGCCGCTCGAGCGCTTGTTTGGCGAGCGCCACGGCGGGCGTTCGCGCACGGAACTGTTCAGCGACCTGGGCTTTTATTTCATCAGCAGCCTGCTGCCGGCCGCGTTGCTGGCCGTGCCGCTGGCCCTGGTCGCCATCGCCGGCCAGCGCCTGCTGCCCGATGCCGTGCCCGCCGCCATGGCGGCCCTGCCCCTGTGGGCCAAGTTGCTGCTGGGCTTGCTGATCGGCGAAGTCGGCACTTACTGGGGCCATCGCCTCAGCCATGAAATTCCATGGCTGTGGCGCTATCACGCCGTGCATCACAGCACGGAACACCTGTATTTCCTCGCCAATACCCGCAGCCATCCCGTCGACATGGTTGTCACGCGCCTGTTCGGCCTCACGCCCCTGTATCTGCTGGGCCTGGCCGGTCCCGGCGCGGCCGGCAGCGCCGCGCCCGTGCTATTGCTGCTGACCGGCACCGTCTGGGGCTTCTTCATCCATGCCAACCTGCGCTGGCGCTTCGGACCGCTCGAATGGCTGGTGGCCACGCCCGCCTTCCACCACTGGCATCACAGCAAGTTCGAGCACATCAACCGCAATTACGCCTCGACATTACCGGTGCTGGACCGCATCTTCGGCACGCACCACCTGCCCGCCGAGTGGCCGGCCAGCTGCGGCATCGAAGCGCCCATGCCCGTCAGCCTGCCTGGGCAGCTGCTTGCACCGTGGCGCCGCGCGCCTGCCGCAGTCGCGCCAGCAACACAGCCAACGCCAGCCGACTGAACCCCAGCAACAGCGCTGACTGGAAGCGGGCCATGAAAGCGCCGCCGGCGCCTGCCGGACCGGCATAAAAAAACCCCGCGCGGCCGGTACCGCGCGGGGTTTTCCTGCAATGCTGCGCGGCACCACCACGCAGCACGCTTTACGGCAAAACGTTTACTTTTTCTCGGCTTCCGCTTTCTTCGCGTCGGCAGCAGCCAGTTTCGCTTCCTTCTTCGCCGCCGCTTCCGCTGCCTTGGCTTCTTTCTTCGCAGCCGTTGCCGCTTTCTTCGCGGCCGCCGCTTCCTTCTTCGTTTCGGCGGCCGTTTTCACGGCGGCGGCATCGGCGGCAGCGGCCGGCACGGTGGCGGCGGCAGGAACCACCTTGGCGGCAGCCGCTTCTTTCTTCGCGGCAGCGGCGGCGGCCTTGGCTTCTTTCTTGGCAGCAGCAGCTTCCTTCTTCGTTTCAGCGGCCGTCTTGGCGGGTGCCGCAGCGGTGTCGGTCACAGCAGCTGGCTTCGGTGCGGCTTCTTTCGCTGCAACTTCCTTCACAGCAGCTTCCTTTTTTGCCGGCGCGGCTTTAGGCGCCGGAGCCGCTGCCGCCGGCGCGCCGGACTTGGCCTGGCCATTCACCTGCAAGCCCGCTTCCGACAGTTTCACGGAGCTTTTCGGTCCGATGCCCTTCACGCGGCTTTCGAAATCGGCCCAGTCCTTGAAGGCGCCGCCCTTGGCGCGCTCATCGACGATGGCTTTCGAGGTGACGGGGCCGATGCCCTTGACGCTGTCGAGTGCCGCCTGGTCCGCCTTGTTGACGTCGACCTGGGCAAAGGCAAAGCCCATCGTCGCGATCAGGGTGGCAATGGCCAGCAGTATTTTTTTGAACATGGGTATCTCTCCGTGATGTGGTTTCAAGGTGACTCGAACGCAAGGGAGGAACAGCGCCTTAACGGCTTTAACGGCTGGGACGTGATACGGTTGACAAGACGGGGATGCGACAGGAAGGGAAAGCCTGCGCCAGATCAAACGAGCTGGCGCAGGCAGGACAGCGGATTATTGCGGGAACAGCTCGTCGCGGGTCACGGTAGCCGTGCCCAGCTTGCCGACGACGATGCCGCCGGCGCGGTTGGCCGTGCGCACGGCGTCACCCAGGCTCATGCCGGCGCCCAGCATGGCCGCCATGGTGGCGATCACCGTGTCGCCGGCGCCCGAGACGTCGAACACTTCGCGCGCATCGGTGGGCATGTGCAGCACCTCATCGGCCGTGTACAGGCTCATGCCCTCTTCCGAACGGGTCAGCAGCAAGGCTTCCAGGCCCAACTGCGCGCGCATCTGCTGCGCGCGCTCGGTCAATTGCTCCTCGGTGCTCCAGTTGCCGATCACACGGCGCAGCTCCGACTTGTTCGGAGTGAGCACTGACGCTCCCGCATAGCGGCTGAAATCGTCGCCTTTCGGGTCGACCATGACGATCTTGCCGGCGGCGCGCGCAGCCTTGACCATCTCGGCCACGTTCACCAGGCTGCCCTTGGCGTAGTCGGACAGGATCACCACATCATAATTGGGCAGCAGCGCATTGAACTGCTTGAGCTTGTCGCGCAGCACCGTGTCGCTGGGCGCATCCTCGAAATCGATGCGCAGCATCTGCTGCTGGCGGCCGATCACGCGCAGCTTGATGATGGTGGAAATGGCGGCATCGCGCTGCAGGTAGCTGTGGATGCCGCCGCCCTCGAGCAGGCGCTCGACCTGGCTGCCGGCCTCGTCGTCGCCCACCACGCCAAGCAAGCTCGTCTTGGCACCCAGCGCGGCCGCATTGCGCGCCACGTTGGCCGCGCCGCCCAGGCGCTCCTCGCGCTTCTCGATGCGCACGATGGGCACGGGCGCTTCCGGCGAGATACGGCTGACGTCGCCAAACCAGTAGCGGTCCAGCATCACGTCCCCCACCACCAGCAGGCGCACCTGGGCCAGCGCGGCGATCGCCGTCACGTCGCGGGCGTTCATGCGCGGGTCAGGATCGAGCGGCCGATCCCGTGGTATTCGATGCCATTTTCAGCCATGATGGCCGGCTCGAACAGGTTGCGCCCGTCAAAGATCACGGCTTGCTTCAGGCGCGCCTTGATGTGCTCGAAATCGGGGCTGCGGAAGGCTTTCCATTCCGTCACGATGGCCAGCGCATCGGCGTCCAGCAGCGCATCCTGCGGGCTGTCGGCGAAGCGCACCCGGGCCAGCTGCTCGGGCGTCAAGTCCAGCTGCAATACCCGCCTGGCTTCAGCCATGGCGACCGGGTCGTAGACGGCGACGGTGGCGCCGCGCGCCAGCAAGTCGGCCAGCAGCACGCGGGCCGACGCTTCGCGCATGTCGTCCGTATTCGGCTTGAAAGCCAGGCCCCAGACGGCAAAATGGCGGCCCGTCAGGTCGGCGCCGAAGCGCGTGACGACCTTGCCGCCGAGAATGTGTTTCTGCTTGTCATTAACCGCTTCGACGGCGCGCAGGATCAGCAATTCCTGGCCGTGGCTGCGCGCCGTGCGCTCGAGCGCCTGCACGTCTTTCGGGAAGCACGAGCCGCCATAGCCGCAGCCGGCGTACAGGAAGCTGTGGCCGATGCGCGGGTCGGAGCCGATGCCGTGGCGCACGGCTTCGATGTCGACGCCCACCTTGTCGGCCAGGTTCGCCAGCTCATTCATGAACGAGATGCGCGTGGCCAGCATGGCGTTGGCCGCATATTTCGTGAATTCGGCCGAGCGCACGTCCATCCAGTAGGTGCGCTCGTGGTTGCGGTTGAACGGCGCGTACAGGCTTTTAAGCAAGTCGCGCGCGCGCTCGCCGTCGGGCGTGGCGTCGACGCCGATGACGATGCGGTCCGGGCGCATGAAGTCTTCGACGGCCGCGCCTTCCTTGAGGAATTCCGGGTTCGATGCCACCGAGAACGTGGCGGCCACGCCGCGCGCGTCCAGTTCGCCCTGGATGGCGGCGCGCACTTTTTCGGCCGTACCGACGGGCACGGTCGACTTGTCGACGATGACCTTGAAGTCCGTCATGTACTTGCCGATGCCGCGCGCGGCGGCCAGCACATATTGCAGGTCGGCCGAACCGTCTTCATCGGGCGGGGTGCCGACGGCGATGAATTGCATCACGCCATGCGCGGCCGCCGCTTCCACGTCGGTGGAAAAGGTCATGCGGCCGGCGGCGCGGTTGCGCGCCACGACTTCTTCCAGGCCCGGCTCATGGATGGGGATGCCGCCGCTGTTGAGCAGGGCCACCTTTTGTGCGTCGAGGTCGAGGCAAAAGACGTCATTGCCCAGCTCCGCCAGGCAGGCGCCGGTCACGAGGCCAACATAGCCCGTGCCGATAATGGTGATTTTCATGGTTGTGCCGTATTTGTAATATATCTATCTGACTTGCAAGTGCACAGCACGGGGTTCAGGGCAAGGCGCGGCGCCGAAGACAGTACGAATAGTACGGCGAGGCGCTGCAACGCAGCCATGGGCCCCGTGGTGGGCACGACTAATTCATGACGTTGAGTTCTTCGGTGCGGCGTGGCGGATAGGTTTCCCACTTGTTGCAGCCCGGGCAGTGCCAGTAGAACTGGCGCGCCTTGAAGCCGCAGTGGCTGCACTGGTAGCGGGCCAGCTTTTGCGTGTAGCCGTGCACCAGGTTCTTCACCATCGACAGCTCGGACCAGATGGCGGCCGGGGCATCCATCATGCGCGCCTCGAGCAGCTTGTCCAGGCCCAGCAGGGTCGGCGTGCGGCGCAATTCCGCGCTGACCAGCTGCTTGGCCGCTTCCACGCCATCGAGCTCGATGACGGCCTTGAAGACGACTTCGATCAAGTCGATCGACGACGCCTCTTCCAGGTAGGAGCGCAGCAGGTTGACGCCTTCCTGCGGACGGCCCACTTTCGTGTAGCCATCCATCAGGCGCTGCGCCACCAGGGCCACGTGCGGCACGCTTTGCTGCTCCACGCGGCGCCAGGTGGTGAGCGCGCCTTCCACGTCGCCGCGCGCCAGCAGCACGTCGCCCGTCAGGATGGTGGCGCGCACGCTCTTGCGGTCCGTCTGCAGGGCTTTTTCCAGCAGCGGCATGGCTTCGTCGGGCTTCAGGTGCACCAGCGCGTCATGCGCCAGTTCGCAATAGAACTGGGCGATTTCCTTCTGGCGCGCGCCGGCGCCCGATTCCTGCAAGCCCACGGCCGCTTCGATGGCGCGCGGCCATTCCTTTTCGCGCTGGTAGATTTCCAGCAGGGCGCGGCGGGCCTGGGCCGCATATTGCGTATCGACCAGGCCATTGAAGGTTTCTTCGGCGCGGTCCAGCAAGCCCGCCTTCAGGTAATCCATGCCCAGCTCGTAGGCCGCATGGCCCTGCTGTTCGAGCGGCAGGTCGGGACGCGCCAGCAAGTTCTGGTGCACGCGGATGGCGCGCTCCGTCTCGCCACGGCGGCGGAACAGGTTGCCCAGCGCAAAGTGCATGTCGGCCGACTCCGGGTCCAGCTTGACCACTTCGATGAAGGCGTCGATGGCCTTGTCGTGTTGCTCGTTGAGCAAGAAATTCAAGCCCTTGAAGTAATTGCGCGGCAGGCTGCGCGATTCCGACACCAGTTGATGGATGTCAACCCGCGCGGCGATCCAGCCCAGCGCGAAAAACACGGGAATACCCAAGAGCCACCAGAGTTCAAAATCCATGCGATTGTTTTTATTCGAGTAAGAGGGATAGGAGCGACGGCGCTGCTTACTGCGCGCCCACGCTGTCCGGTTGTGGCTGGGCATTGCTGGCCACGCCCACGGTCTGCAGTGCGGCGATGGTGGTTTTTTGCTTGCTCGCTTCGCGGCGGTGACGGAACACGGTCGGCGTCAGGGCCAGTACGCCCAGACTGGCGCCAGCGACAAAAAAGCCCAGCAGCATCAGGACCAGGGGACCGCGGATTTCATAATTGAGGAAAACATGCAGGTCGACAACCTGCGCATTCTTCAGCGCAAAACTGAAGAACAGGACGAAAAGAACACAGCCAACGATGGTGGAGATGATTTTCATCGATAGGTCCAGAGTGAACAAAAAATGCCCGTGCCACATGGCACAAACGTAGAGCGCTGATCAAACCGTCGCGAGCGGCAGCGATTTGTGGCCGAGAAGCGCAACCGTACTGAAGTACGGTGAGCATCGCAGGCCGCAAAGCGCGACGCGCAGTAGGTTTGATCAGTGCTCTACAGCATATTAACAAAAAAAAGCGGCATCCAAGGACGCCGCTCTTTGTGTCGCCTTCCAGCAGACGATTAATCCTCGATGATCGGTTGCCCGACCATCGCGTCCACCCGCTCGCGCAACTGTTTGCCCGGCTTGAAGTGCGGGACCCGTTTTTCAGGAACCATCACCTTGTCGCCGGATTTCGGGTTGCGGCCGATGCGCGGGGGCCTGCTGTTCAGGGCAAAACTGCCAAAACCGCGGATCTCGATGCGCTGGCCCGTCGCCAGGGCGTTGGTCATCGCATCGAGAATGGTCTTGACGGCATACTCCGCATCTTTCGCCACCAGCTGAGAATAACGCTCAGCGAGGCGGTTGATCAGCTCGGACTTTGTCATCTGCCGTATCCGCAGTCTTAGTTCTTGTTATCGAACTTAGCTTTCAACAAGGCGCCCAGGCTGGTGGTGCCCGAAGCTGCGTTGTTGTCGGTAGCTGCCATCTTCTGCATGGCTTCCTGGGTTTCCACGTTGTCTTTCGCTTTGATCGACAGTTGGATACCACGAGCTTTGCGGTCGATGTTCAGCACCATGGCTTCAACGGTGTCGCCGACTTTCAGGTGCGTGCCAGCATCTTCAACGCGGTCGCGCGAGATTTCGGAAGCGCGCAGGTAGCCTTCAACTTCTTCGGACAGTTGGATCACGGCGCCTTTAGGCTCAACCGATTTAACGGTACCGGTTACCAGCGAGCCTTTGTCGTTCATGGCTGCGAAGTTGTTGAATGGGTCACCTTCCAGTTGCTTGACGCCCAGGGAAACGCGCTCGCGCTCAACGTCGATGGCCAGAACGATGGCTTCCAGTTCGTCACCTTTCTTGAAGCGACGCACGGCTTCTTCGCCGGTTTCGGTCCAGGACAGGTCGGACAGGTGCACCAGACCGTCGATGTTGCCGGCCAGGCCGATGAACACGCCGAAGTCGGTGATCGATTTGATCGCGCCGCGGACTTTGTCACCTTTCTTATGGGTAACACCGAAGTCGTCCCATGGATTGGCTTTGCACTGTTTCATGCCCAGCGAAATACGACGACGCTCTTCGTCGATTTCCAGAACCATCACTTCTACTTCGTCGCCCAGTTGGACAACTTTGTTAGGAGCAACGTTTTTGTTCGTCCAGTCCATTTCGGAAACGTGTACCAGACCTTCGATACCCTGTTCCACTTCAACGAACGCGCCGTAGTCGGTCAGGTTCGTTACTTTACCGAACAGACGGGTGCTTTGTGGGTAACGACGGGACAGACCGGTCCAAGGATCGTCGCCCAGTTGTTTCACGCCCAGCGAAACACGGTTTTTCTCTTGATCGTATTTCAGGACTTTGGCGGTGATTTCCTGGCCAACCGTCAGTACTTCCGACGGGTGACGTACACGGCGCCATGCCAGGTCGGTGATGTGCAGCAAGCCATCGATACCGCCCAGATCCACGAACGCGCCGTAGTCGGTGATATTTTTGACGACGCCGGTCACGACCGTGCCTTCTTTCAGCGTTTCCATCAGTTTCTGACGCTCTTCGCCCATCGAAGCTTCGATGACGGCGCGGCGGGACAGAACCACGTTGTTACGCTTGCGATCCAGCTTGATCACTTTGAATTCGAGGGTTTTGCCTTCGAATGGGGTGGTGTCTTTGACAGGACGGGTATCAACCAGCGAACCCGGCAGGAATGCGCGGATGCCGTTGGTCAGCACGGTCAGACCGCCTTTGACTTTACCATTGACGGTACCGACGACGATTTCGCCCGATTCCATCGCTTTTTCCAGAGCCAGCCACGAAGCCAGACGCTTGGCTTTATCGCGCGACAGGATGGTATCGCCGAAACCATTTTCCAGCGATTCGATCGCCACGGAAACGAAGTCACCAACTTTGACTTCCAGTTCGCCGTGGTCGTTCTTGAATTCTTCGACAGGGATGAATGCTTCGGATTTGAGGCCAGCGTTCACGATCACGAAATTGTGGTCGAGGCGCACGACTTCAGCGGAAATAACTTCGCCGGAGCGCATATCTTGACGCGACAACGATTCCTCGAAGAGCGCAGCAAAACTTTCCATACCGGTAGATTCGTTAGTTGTAACAGTAGACATAGGGTTCACACAGGTTATCCAGCAGAGATCGCACGATGCGACTTAAACTGGGTTAGGTTTTTGACACACCCGGACAGGCCAGGAGCCGTCAACGGGCACCACATGGCACGCACCACACATCGACACGCGCCATTTTGCTGCTTATTTTGCAACAGCGGCATACCATTTCAACACGGTTTCAACGGCTTCATCCGCCGTCATGGCCGAGGTATCGAGGACATGCGCCCCTTCAGCGGGGACCAGCGGCGCAATCGCACGGTGAGTATCACGTTCGTCCCGCGCCTGCAAATCCATCAGAAGGTCTTCCATATTAGCAGAAAAACCCTTGTCTATCAATTGCTTGTAGCGCCGTTGCGCGCGCGCCTCGACGCTGGCCGTGAGAAACACCTTCAATTGGGCGTGCGGGAAGATCACCGTGCCCATGTCGCGCCCGTCGGCCACCAGGCCCGGCGTCTTGCGAAAGCCCAGCTGCAAGCCCACGAGGGCATGGCGGACAGTTGGCAATACGGCAATTTTCGACGCCGTATTGCCCACTTCTTCGGCACGGATCTGCTCGGTAACGTTTTCGTTGGCCAGCAGGATTTCACCGCCGGCGAAGTGGCACGGCAGGTGCTCGGCCAGCTTGGCCAGCGCGTGCTCGTCGCGCAAGTCCGTGCCGCGGCGCAGCGCCGACAGGGCCGTCAAGCGGTACAGCGCGCCCGAATCGAGATAATGAAAGCCGAGCTTGTCGGCCACGCGGTGCGCCACCGTGCCCTTGCCGGAAGCGGTGGGGCCGTCGATGGCGATGACTGGGATGTGGGAGGTCGGCATTATTTTGTCACTTTAAAAACGAGACCCAAAACAAAGACTGGGGTGGGCCCCAGGGGGTGCGACCCCCGCCCGTGGGGTGGGGT
>CAUSDR010000183.1:0-10695 GCA_963530105.1 uncultured Janthinobacterium sp. | reverse complement strand
GGGCTGGCAAGGCCGGGTGCAGCAAACCATTACTTGCAAGGCGTACACGCCGGCCAACCCGTGCAGCTGCGTGACGAATAACAGCGGCTGGGGCTTCAACGAGCCGCAGGGTCCGAAATGCGGCCCCAGCACGCAGGGCGGGCCGCATCACTTCCAGATCACGCATCCGCCCGCGGCGCTGACGTGCGCGGCGGCGCCCGTGACGGTAACGGCCTGTGCCGATGCCGCCTGCGGCAGCGTCTACACGGGCGCGGTGCAAGTAACCCTCGCGCCGGGCGGCGCCACGGCGCAGATCAACAGTACCCAGCCGCCGACGGGCATGGCGGTGTCCAGCGTGGCGCAAACGACGGCCGCCGGCAATGTGCCGCTGGGCCTGACCAGCACGCCGGCCACCACGGGCGCGCTGGTGTGCCGCAGCAGCATCGACAACAGCCTCACGAATTGCCAGATGGCTTTCGTGGCGAGCGCCCTGCAGGTCAGCGGCCTGCCGCGCTATGCGGAAGAGGCAGGGCGTATCGCCATCAGCGCCCTGCAGGCGTCGCCTTCGAATCCGCGCGCCTGCGTGCCCCTGTTTGCAAGCCAGAGCAAGACGCTGCAGCTGAGCTGCACCTATGCCAACCCCAACACGGGGACCCTGCCGGCACGCGTGCAGAACCGGGCCGGCACCTACCTGCCACTGGCCGTGAGTGCGGGCAGCGCCTGCAGCCCGGCGGGCGCCCAGGTACAGCTGGACTTCGATGCCGATGGCCAGGCCACGCCGAACATGCTGTATGCCGATGCGGGCGCGCTGAACCTGACGGCCACCTATACGTCGAGCAGCGGCAGCGACAGTGGGCTGACGATGACGGGCAGCGGCACGGTCATCGTGGGCCCCAAATACTTCACGTTCAGCGCCATTAAAACGCCGCAACAGGCGGGCGTCGCGGTCGTCCCGCTGGCGTCGGTGAGCAACATCACCGTCTCGGCCCTGGCGGCGGACGGCAAGACGGTGACGCGCAACTTTGGCCGCGAATCGCCGTCGCCAGCGGTGAGCCTGACCCCGACCGTGGTGGCGCCCACCTTTGACGGCGTCAACAAGCCCGCCGTGACGGGCAGCGTGGTGTTTAACAATGGCAATGGCATCGGCACGGCGAGCAATCTGAGCTGGCCGGAAACGGGCATGCTGCGGTTCACCGCCAGCACCGCCACCTACCTGGACGCCGCCTCGCCCGCCTTGCCTGCGACGGGCAGCAGTGACGTGGTGCAATACCTGCCGCACCATTATCTGACGCAGATCATCCCCCGTGGCACCGAGGACTGGCTGCCGCCAGCTGCGGGTGCGACACCATGCTTGAAGGCAATGAAATGCGTCGGCGCCGCCGACGGGGTGTATGCCTATTCCGGACAGCCGTTCGGCTTGCGCGTGACGGCGCAGAACCTGGCTGGCGCCACGACGCTCAATTTTGACGGCCGCGAGACGAGCTACATGGTGCCGGTGCAGCTGCAGGGCTGGGATGCCGCCAATGGCAAGCAGCTGTTTCCGCCCGAGAAACCGGCCGGCAGCCGCCTGACGGATGGCAGCAGCGCGCAAAATACGCTCACCAGCATCGAGACCAAGCAGTTCAAGCAAGGCGTGGCCAACGTTGCCATCGCTTACCGCTTTCCTGGTGCCAATGGCGTGCCGGTGCAGATCGGGGCCGCCGACGTGCTGCTGCGCGCATCAAGCAGTTATCAAGGCATTGACTCCACCTCGGAGGGAAGCAGCAATGAGGGCAAGCTGAGCATACTGGCGGGCCGCCTGATGGTGCCGCACGACTATGGCTCGGAGCGCTATCCCGCACGTCTCGCCGTGCAGGCGCAATACTGGAATGGCTCGGCCTGGGCCGTCAACCTGGCCGACAGCATCAGCGCCTTCAGCAAGGCCCAGGTGGTCTTGAGCAATTGCAAGAAAACCCTCGTCTGCGGCAACCTGAAGGTGGCCGATGGCACGTATGTCGTCGACATGGGCGTCTTGCCGCAGAACAGGCGCCTGATCCTGCAGGCGCCCGGCGCCGACAATGTGGGCAGCGTCGACGTCACTGTCTCCGGCCATCCCTACCTGCCCGGCACGGCCGGTACCGTCGTCTTTGGCGTGTTCAAGTCCGGCCCCGTGATTTATTTGCGCGAGATGTATTGACGCAGGGCAGAGGCGGGCGGACGCAGACAGGACGAAAAACCAGTAACATGCCTGCCTGTGGCATTCCCCTCATTCCCTCATTCAGACTGGAGTTTCTATGAGCACAACTTCGCAGTGGATCGATATCGCCGGCCCGGATGGCAGCTTCCAGGCTTACCTGGCCGTGCCGCACGTGGGCAAGGGCCCCGCCATCATCCTGTTGCAGGAAATTTTTGGCGTCAACGAACACATCCGCGCCGTGGCCGACCAGTACGCGGCCGATGGCTATGTGGTGCTGGTGCCCGACCTGTTCTGGCGCGCCGGCGCGCACATCGAACTGGGCTATGACGAGGCGGGCTGGAAGCGCGCCGTCGAACTGATGCAAGCCACCGACAACGAACACGCCGTGGCCGATATCGCCGCCACCGTCGCCGTGCTGCGCGCCCGTCCGGAAGTGACGGCGGGCAAGCTGGCCTCGATCGGCTACTGCTTCGGCGGGCGCTTGTCGTACCAGGCGGCCGCGGCCGGCCTGGTCGACGTCGCCATCGCCTATTACGGCGGCGGCATCCAGAACAAGCTGGACCTGGCCGACCAGATCAAGGTGCCGCTGCTGATGCATTTCGGCGGCCAGGACAGCCATATCCCGCCGGAAGCCGTGCAAAAGATCGCCGTGCGCTTCGAAGACCGGCAAGACGTGGAAATCCACCTGTATCCGGGCGCCGAGCACGGTTTCAACTGCACCCACCGCGACAGCTACCAGCAGCGCGCCGCGGCCCAGGCGCACGGCAATTCCCTGATTTTCCTCGCGGAAAATATGTAAGGCTTCCCCGCCAGCCAGGCCAGCCGCCGCTGTCCATGCCGATACGCGCCCAGCAGCAAAGCTGCATGGGCGCTAAAATAGCGGCTGTGCCGGGCAACTCCGGCCGGCCGGGCGCGATGCCCGGCAAACCTGGATGAGGAACCGAATTAAAGATGGCCCAAGTAATTGTTTCTGTAACATTGGCGGCAAGCGCCGAACGCGTGTGGGATTTTATCGGCGGCTTCCAGTCGCTGGCTGAATGGTCCAGCTCGATCAAGACCAGCCTGTCCGAACACGGCGGCCGCGTGCGCCGCCTGAAAACCACGGATGGCGCCGTCATCGCCGAACGCCTGCAAAGCTACAGCGAAGCGGACAAGAGCTACAGCTACACCATCGTCTCGGGCCCGATCCCCGTCAAGAACTACCGTTCCACCCTGCGCGTCACGGGCGAAGCGGGCGCGACTACCTGCGTGGCCGAATGGTCGAGCGAGTTCGACGCGGCCGAAGGCGTGGAAGAGGTTATGGTGGGCGCGTTCCAGCATCTGTATGAGACGGCATTCGTCGATCTGAAACGCATCATGGCCATTTGACGCAACCCGTGCAGGCCGGATGAGCGGCTGCGCCGCGTAATCCGGCACGCGCACCGGCGCTAACCATGTTGTCGGATTAGGCGGGGCGATGCCCCGGCAATCCGACCTGCGCCAGACGTTACCGCTTCACCTTGCCGAACGCCTCGCCCTTGTTCCACACGGGCAAATTCTTGTCATTCGCCACTTCATAGCCCAGATTCAGGGTGAACTGCGCCTGCTGCACCATGCCCGACAGGTCCCATGACGGGTTGTACTCGTCCGTCACCTGGTGGTAATCCTTTTTAAAGGCGACCAGGCGCTCGCTCGACGCTTTCGGCTCCTTGACGAAGTCGAACGAGCCGTCGCCGGAGAACACGGCCGAGCCCACGTTGAAGGCGGGCACGCCGGCCTTGGCAAAGGCGAAATGGTCGGCGCGGTAAAAGGCGCCGGACAGGTCGGGGATGGTGGGCGCCAGCCGCAGGCCCATGCGCTTGGCCACCTTGGCGGCGCTGGCGTACAGGCTGCTGCGCTCGGCGCCGGCCACGCCGATGTCATGCGTCTTGCCGACGAAATTCATGCTGTCCAGGTTCAGGTCGGCGGCGGTTTTCGCCAGCGGCCACAGGGGCGCGCGCGTGTAGGCGGTGCTGCCCAGCATGCCCGTTTCCTCGCCGGCCGGCCACAGGAAGATCTGCGTGCGGCGCGCAGGTTGCTTTACTACAACCTGTGCCATGGCCAGCAGGGCCGCCGCGCCCGAGGCGTTGTCGATGGCGCCGTTGTAGATATGGTCGCTCTGCCCGGCGCGGGCGCTGCCGTCGTCATCCTTGCCCAGGTGGTCCCAGTGCGCCGAATAAATGACGGCTTCGTCCTTGAGCTTCGGGTCCGTGCCGGGCACGATGCCGGCCACGTTGAACTGTTCGATGCTGCGCACCTGGCTGTCGAGCCGCACCTTGACCGTGGCATCCAGGGCCACGGGACGGAAGTCGCGCGTTTCCGCCCGGGCGCGCAAGGCGTCCAGGTCTTGCCCGGCGGCCTGGAACAGGGCGCGCGCCGCGTCTTCCTGCAGCCAGCCTTCCATGGCGTTGCCCGTGCCCGCCAGGTTGAAGCGCTCATGGCCGAAACCGTTGGCCGGCACCGACCACGGGTAGGACGCGGACTCCGTCGTGTGGATCAGCAGCACGCCGGCCGCGCCCTGGCGCAGCGCTTCCTCGTACTTGTAGACCCAGCGGCCGTAATAGGTGAGCGACTTGCCGGCAAAGCGGTTCGGCTCGGCGGCGGTGGGCTGCGGGTCATTGACCATCATGATGACCAGCTTGCCTTTCAGGTCGATGCCCTTGAAATCGTCCCATGTTTCTTCGGCGGCGCGGATGCCGTAGCCGGCAAACACCACGGGCGCATCGAACGCCACTTTTTCCTGGCCATTGGCCGCGCCAAAGACGATGTCCTTGCCGAAGGCGGGAGACAAGGTCTTGCCGCCCGCGCTGAAGCTGACCTTGCTCGATGGCAGGGCCTTGCTGCCGACGATGGTCAGCGCCTGGCGATACGTGCCATCCTTCAGCGGTTGCAGGCCGGCCAGGGCCGCCTGCGTTTCCAGGTAGCGCACGGCCAGGTCGCCGCCGCGCTGGCCCGTGCCGCGCCCTTCAAGCAAGTCGTCGGCCAGGAATGACAGGTGGGCGCGCAGCGGCATTTCGGCGACGATGGGCTGGGCGAGGGCGGCCGTGCCAAGCAGGCTGGCGGCGAGAACGAAGGGAAAACGCATGACGACTCCAAAAGTGAATACGGGAAAGCAAAGCAGCGGCAATCTTACTCTAGCGCAGAGGCATGCGCGTAGCGCGCGGCGCGCGCACGGCGATTGCGGCCACAATGGCTGCTGGTCCACCGACAAGGAGCATTCCATGAGCAGCCCTGAATTGCAATCGAGCAATACCCTGCGTACCGCCGACGGTACCTTGATCTATTACAAGGACTGGGGCAGCGGCCCGCCCGTCGTCTTCAGCCATGGCTGGCCGCTGTCGGCCGATGCCTGGGAAGACCAGATGTTTTACCTGGCGTCGCACGGCTACCGCGTCATCGCGCACGACCGGCGCGGCCATGGCCGCTCCAGCCAGCCTTTCGATGGCAACGACATGGATGCCTATGCCGACGACCTGGCCGCGCTGATCGACGCGCTGGACTTGACGGGCGCCACCCTGGTGGGTCATTCGACGGGCGGCGGCGAAGTGGCGCGCTACATCGGCCGCCACGGCACGCAGCGCCTGGCCGGCGCCGTGCTGGTGGGCGCCGTGCCGCCGCTGATGTTGCAGACGCCAGACAATCCGCTGGGCTTGCCGCTATCCGTATTTGATGGCATCCGCGCCGGCGTGCAGGCCGACCGCAGCGCCTTCTTCCGCGACTTGAGCGAGTCTTTTTATGGCTACAACCGGCCCGATGCCAAGCCTTCGCAGGGCGTGCGCGACAGTTTCTGGCTGCAAGGCATGCAGGCGGGCATGCCGGCCGCCTATCTGTGCATCGAGCAATTTTCGGCAACGGATTTTACGGCTGACCTGGCCAAATTCGACGTGCCCACGCTGGTGATCCACGGCGACGACGACCAGATCGTGCCCATCGCGGCGTCGGCGCGGCGCACGGCCGAACTCATCATCGGCAGCAAGCTGCTCGTGTATGCGGGCGCGCCGCACGGCCTGGCGACGACGCACAAGGACCGCCTGAACGGCGACTTGCTGGAATTCCTGCGGCACTCGGTCGACGCCGCGAGCAATATCGAGGCGCATTTGTAAAACCGGCATATCTATTGCAAAACGCATAATATTTCTTGTTTTTTGCACCAATAGCGTGCGGATCGCCGATTTTTCTGCGTTTTAGAATGCAAAAAACGGCGTTCTGCCGCCCCGTTCCACCCGGTAAGGTCCAGTAAAGAGTAAACTAGCGGCTACACTCTTTCGCATTGGGCGATTCGAGCGAACTTGTGAGTGATTTCATGTCTGATACACCAATTTCCTTATTTTCCGACCTTAACCTGAGCGAGCCGCTGATTCGCGCGCTCAAGGATGTCGGTTACGAAACACCGTCGCCTATCCAGGCGGCCACGATTCCATTATTGCTCGCTAACCGCGACGTGCTGGGCCAGGCGCAAACGGGCACGGGTAAAACCGCCGCCTTCGCCTTGCCGATCCTGTCGCGCATTGATCTGAAACAAAGCTCACCGCAAGCCCTGGTGCTGGCACCGACGCGCGAACTGGCCATCCAGGTCGCCGAAGCCTTCCAGGTCTACGCCGCCCACATTCCCGGCTTCCACGTGCTGCCGATCTACGGCGGCCAAAGCTACGGCCCGCAGCTGTCGGCCCTGCGCCGCGGCGTGCACGTCGTCGTCGGCACGCCAGGCCGCGTCATCGATCACCTGGACAAGGGTTCGCTCGACCTGTCCAAGCTGAAAACCCTGGTACTCGACGAAGCCGATGAAATGCTGCGCATGGGCTTTATCGACGACGTCGAACGCATCTTGCAAGAAACGCCGGAAGGCCATCAAACGGCCCTGTTCTCGGCCACCATGCCTTCCGTCATCAAGCGCATCGCCACCACCTACCTGGTGAACCCGGCCGAAGTGACGGTCGCCGCCAAGACGGGCACGGCCGACAACATCCGCCAGCGCTACTGGCTGGTGTCGGGCATGCACAAGCTCGACGCGCTGACGCGCATCCTGGAAGCGGAAGCGTTTGACGGCATGATCATCTTCGCCCGCACCAAGCTGGGCACGGAAGAGCTGGCCAGCAAGCTGCAGGCACGCGGCTTCTCGGCGGCCGCCATCAATGGCGACATCCAGCAAGCCCAGCGCGAGCGCACGATCCAGCAGTTGAAAGACGGCAAGATCGACATCCTGGTCGCCACCGACGTCGCCGCCCGCGGCCTGGACGTCGAGCGCATCAGCCACGTCGTCAACTACGACGTGCCGCACGATCCGGAAAGCTACACCCACCGCATCGGCCGCACGGGCCGCGCCGGCCGCAGCGGCGAAGCGATCCTGTTCATCACCCCGCGTGAAAAGAACTTGCTCAAAGCCATCGAACGTTCGACCCGCCAGCCGATCGGCATGCTGGAACTGCCGACCATCCAGGCTGTCAACGACGTGCGTATCGCCAAGTTCAAGGAACAGATCAGCGAAACCCTGGCGCTGGGCGAACTGGAACAGTTCCAGTCCCTGATCGAGGATTTCGAGCGCGAGCAAAACATTCCCGCCATCGAAATCGCCGCCGCCCTGGCGAAGATGGCACGCGGCAACGTGCCGCTGCTGCTGGACAAGAACAAGGCGCGCGAGCAAGCCACGTGGCAAGACGACCGTCCGGCACGCCAAGACCGCTTTGACCGTCCTGAGCGCAACGAGCGTTTCGAGCGCGGCGACCGCTTCGAACGCAGCGAGCGCCCGGCCTTCCCGAAAAAGGAACGCATCCAGCGTCCAGCCGATGCCGGCATGCAAACCTTCCGCATTGAAGTGGGCCACCAGCATGGCGTGAAGCCAGGCAACATCGTCGGCGCCATCGCCAACGAAGCGGGCATCGATTCGAAAAACATCGGCCGCATCGAAATCTATGACGACTACAGCGTCCTGGACTTGCCAGACAGCATGCCGAAAGAATTGCTGGACCAACTGAAGACCGTGTGGGTAGCGGGCCAGCAGCTGCGCATCAGCCGCGACGGCGACGCGCCGGACCTGGCGCCGCCAGCCGCGCCGCGCAAGCCGTTCGCCGCCAAGTCCGCGCCAGCGTTCAAGGATGCGCCAGCGGACGCGGGCGACGCCGCCCCAGCGCCGCGCGCGCCGAAGAAGGAACGTCCACGCCCGGGCGTGACGGCTTACCGCATCGAAGTGGGCCGTGAGCACGCCGTGACGCCAAGCAACATCGTCGGCGCCATCGCCAACGAAGCGAACCTGGAAGCCAAGCATATCGGCCGCATCGATATCTTTGACAACTACAGCGTGCTGGACCTGCCGGAAGGCATGCCGCCGGAAATCCTCGACCACCTGAAATCGGTCGTGGTGTCTGGCCAGAAACTGCGCATCAGCCTCGATGACGGCACGACGGAGCGCAAGCCTGCGCCACCGCGTCCGAAGTCGCCGCGTAAAACGTTCAAATAAGCATCAGGTAAGCCATCCCCTCGCAGGCGCTCCGGCGCCTGTGTCGCGGATTGGAGACACATCCCCCGCTGGCGCATTCGCGCCAGTTTTTATTTTCCCCGAAGAAACGAAGCTTATCCTTGCGTTATTAATGCAACGGCGCTTGCCGGGCGTTGGCCATGGCATGCACGCCGCCGCCGCCGTTTACCCGGCCTATTCACCTTGTTTATCGCGCATAGCAACAATAAATAATATTTAATTAATTATTTTGTGCGCGCCTGATTAACATTTCAAATTTCAATTAAATCAATGAAGTTGGGTCAAAGTAAATTCTAAAACATAAAAGAATTGCTTTTTATTATATTGTTTGACTGGCGTCACTGTCGCCGGGGCGATATCTCGCCCGTGCTTGATGTGGTATATTGTTTTTATGTTTTTGTTATGCTAGTTGAAAAAAATAGAGGAGCGACGATGCGGGTCAACACGCCTATCACGCAAAATGAATACGTACTAAATGAAGGCATGACGATTGTTTCCACCACGGATTTACAGGGGAACATCAATTACGCCAATCCGTATTTCATTGAAGTCAGCGGTTTTTCAGAAATGGAACTGCTGGGTGCACCACAGAATATTCTGCGTCACCCCGATATGCCGGCCGAAGCATTCGCCGACCTGTGGGACACCATCAAGACGGGCATGCCGTGGACCGGCATGGTCAAGAACCGCTGCAAGAACGGCGATTACTACTGGGTCTTTGCAAATATCACGCCCGTGATTGAAAACGGCCGTCCGATCGGCTACATGTCCGTGCGCACCAAGCCCACGCGCGAGCAGATCAACGAAGCGGCGGCCCTGTATAAAAGTTTCAAAGATGGCAATGTCGCCAAGCTGGCGATCCGCAATGGCCGCGTCGTGCGCCAGGGCTGGGCCGCCAAGCTGGCCGAGTGGCGCAAGCTGACCCTGTCGCAGGACCTGGCCCTGCATTGCATCGTCTTCGGCGTCGTGCTGGCCGTGCTCGGCTGCGCCGTGTGGAATATCGATGGCGACACCAGCACGGCCACGCGCAGCTGGCTCAGCGGCGCTGCTGCCGCCGCCGTCGTGCTGATGCTGTATTTCTGGATGCACCTGCACAATTCCCTCGTCACGCCGCTGGGTGACGCCATCACCGTGGCGCGCAAGATGGCGGGCGGCGACCTGACGGGCGTGATCGACAAGGTGCGCGACGATGACATGGGCCAGTTGATGGCTGCCTTGCGCCAGACGAATATCAATTTGCACAGCATCATCGGCGACGTGCGCGCCAATTTCGAGGATATCCGCATCACGACGGCGGAAATCGCCACGGGCAATATGGACTTGTCGGGCCGCACGGAATCGCAGGCGTCCAGCCTGGAGCAGACGGCGGCCAGCATGGAGCAGCTGACGTCGACCGTGCAAAACAGCGCCGACCACGTGGCCACGGCCAACGACCTGGCGGCGCAGGCGTCGACCATCGCCGCCAAGGGCGGCACCATCGTCAGCGAAGTGGTGACGACGATGGACGAGATCAGCACGTCGTCGCGCAAGATTCTCGACATTATCGGCCTCATCGACGGCATCGCTTTCCAGACGAATATCCTCGCCTTGAACGCGGCGGTCGAGGCGGCGCGCGCGGGCGAGCATGGGCGTGGCTTCGCCGTCGTGGCGGGCGAAGTGCGCAGCCTGGCGCAGCGCTCGGCCACGGCCGCCAAGGAAGTGAAAAACCTGATCGACCATTCGATCGCCACCGTGAACGCGGGCAGCGTGCTGACCAGCAATGCGGGCGCCACCATGACGGAAGTGATCGCCTCGGTGGCCCGCGTGACGGAAGTGATGGACGAGATTTCCTCCACCACGCGCGAACAGAACCAGGGCATCGGGCAAGTCAACCAGGCCGTCATCCACATGGATGGCATCACCCAGCAAAATGCGGCCCTGGTGGAAGAAGCGGCGGCGGCCGCCGCCAACCTGGCGCAGCGCACCAACAGCGTGGCCCAGTCGATCGGCATCTTCAAATTGAAAGCTTCGCCCAAGCGCAAGGCCACGGGCGTGGGCCGCAGCCCCAGCG
>CAUSDR010000182.1:0-10698 GCA_963530105.1 uncultured Janthinobacterium sp. | reverse complement strand
CCGAAGGCTTCCACGGCTACCTGCGCGCTGGCGCCGGCAGCAATACCTCCGGCGACGGCGGTTCGCAAGGCTGCTTCGGCCTGGGCGGCAATACCATGAAATATCGTCTGGGCAATGAGTGCGACGCCTACACGGAATTCGGCTACACCAAATCCGTCGCCAAGTCCGGCGGCGTGAATTACCTGGCCACCATCTGGGTCAACGCTTACGCGCCCAACTCGGATTTCGGCGACAACAAGCTGGGCATCGTCAAGGCTTACGTCGAAGCGCAGGGACTCGATTTCCTGAACGGCGGCACGGCCTGGATCGGCAAACGCTTCTACTACCGTCCTGACATCCACATGCTGGACTTGCAGTACATCAACATGAACGGCACGGGCGCCGGCCTGGACCGCATTCCTGCGGGCCCGGGTAAATTCTCGTATGCCTTCTTCAAGGACAACGACATCAATACCGTGTCGCCGACGGGCATCGTCAGCACCAAGTCCGCCGTGCGCCAGAACTTCATCTACGGCGAGATTCCCGTCAATGAAAACGGCACGCTGGACCTGGCCGCGACCTACATCATCGGCGAAGGCAAGGACAACGACGCTTTTGGCCAGAAACACAATGGCTGGCAGTTGTCGGCATTCCACCGTCAAGCCAAAGTCTTTGGCGGCGGCAATACCTTCGGCGTGCAGTACGGCGTCGGCCCTGGCACGGGCAAGGGCGCGCAGTTCGGCGCCTCGGGCGACACCAATTTCGGTTCCGACGTCAAGCGCACGCGCATCTTCAATGACATGGCGATCCAGCCGATGGAAAACTTCGGCATGGAATTCGTCGCCCTGTGGCAAAAAGACGAGTCGAACGCCACCGGTTCCTCGACCTGGACCTCGGTCGGCGTGCGCCCTGTGTACGCGTTCACCAACAACTTCAAGCTGGTGGCCGAACTGGGCACGGACCGCGTGACGCAAGCGGGCGGCCTGCCGGCCAAGCGCCTGACCAAGCTGACCATCGCGCCGACGATCTCGGCCGGTCCTGGCCTGTGGTCGCGTCCTGAACTGCGCGCTTTCGTCACGTACGGCAAGTGGAACGATGCGGCCACCGCCTCGGTCAACGCGGCCAACAACGGCGGCCCGATCTACAACAACAATACCAGCGGCACCTCGTACGGCTTCCAGGTCGAAACCTGGTTCTAAACACCGGGCCAAACCTGCTGCGCGGCGTGCCGTGCGGCCGGCGATGCGCGCCGGGCGGTAGCCCGGCTGCGCTTCCCGGTCACCCGGCATTGCCGCTGGCGAGGTTTTGTTCCGTGTTGATGTTTGTCAGTGCAGATCAACCTGGCGCATCCTTCGCGGATGCGTTTTTGGCGCCGTCCCGTGATATAAATGCAATGTAGTCATGTCATGGATCACGGCGCCGTCTTTATACCAAGATGATGCCCGTTAGCAAGCGGGTCTGAGCACAAGAGCGCCGGTACAGGCGCATATTTCACCTTTTTCGGCCCCCGTATGCCGAAGCCCCCTAAAAGCTTGATCAAAAAAGGAATGTGGAGATGAAACTGAAATTCAAGATTACCCAACTGGCCGCATTGACCACCCTGGCATTCGCCGGCAGCGCATTTGCGACCGACGTGGAAGTGCTGCACTACTGGACGTCCGGCGGCGAAGCCAAGTCCGTGGGCCAGTTGCAGCAAATCGTGAAAGAAAGCGGCTTTGGCTGGAAAGACTTCGCCGTGGCCGGCGGCGCTGGCGAAAACGCCGCGACCGCGCTGAAAACCCGCGTCATTTCCGGCAATCCGCCAACGGCCGCCCAGATCAAGGGCCCGTCGATCCAGGAGTGGGGCGCCGAAGGCGTGCTGGCCAACATCGATGATGCCGCCATTCCGGGCAAATGGGATGCCGTGCTGCCGAAAGTGGTCGCCGACATCATGAAATACAAGGGCCACTATGTTGCCGCGCCTGTCAACGTCCACCGCGTCAACTGGATGTGGGTCAACCCGGAAGTGCTGAAAAAAGCCGGCGTGACGACCACGCCAACCACCTGGCCCGCCTTCTTTGAAGCGGCCGACAAGATCAAGAAATCGGGCGGCATCGCGATTGCCCATGGCGGCCAGCCATGGCAGGACGCCACCGTGTTTGAATCCGTCGCGCTGGGCGTGGGCGGCACGGAGTTCTACAAGAAAGCCATCCTCAAGCTGGACCAGAAGGAATTGACGGGCCCGACCATGATCAAGGTGTTCGACACCCTGGGCAAGGTGAAGACCTACATCGACAAGGATGCGCCAGGCCGCGACTGGAACCTGGCCACCGCCATGGTCATCAACAACAAGGCCGGCTTCCAGTTCATGGGTGACTGGGCCAAGGGCGAATTCACGGCCGCCGGCAAGGTGCCGGGCAAGGACTACCTGTGCGTGGCCGCGCCTGGCACGGACAAGGCCTACACCTTCAACATCGATTCGTTTGCCATGTTCACGCAAAAGGATGCGAATGCGAAGAAAGGGCAGATCGCCCTGGCCAACGCCATCATGAATCCGAAGTTCCAGTCGATCTTCAACTTGAACAAGGGTTCCATCCCCGTGCGTTCCGGCGTATCGAAGGACAAGTTTGACGCTTGCGCCCTGAAATCGATGGAAGACATGGACGCCACCAACAAGACCGGTGCGCTGCTGCCGTCGTTCGCGCACGGCATGGCCCTGCCTTCGGCCACGCAAGGCGCCGTGTTCGACGTTGTCGCCAAGTTCATGAACACCAACATGAGCTCGAAAGACGCGGTTGCCGAACTGGCCAAAGCGGCAAAAGTGAAGTAATCACGATAGCGCCGGCATCCCCGCCGGCGCGTTCTGCATCGCATGCATCGCAGGCGCCCGCCCTGGCGTTCGACCAGGCCGGCGCCACACGCAGTTTTACTTCTACGGCTGTCCTATGTCCATACGCAAGCATTTCGACCGATGGATACCGCAGATGGTGCTGGGCCCCACGCTCATCGCCAGCCTGGTATTCGTCTATGGTTTTATCTTTTTGACCGGTTGGCTGTCGCTGACCGAATCGCGGCTGATGCCGAACTACGAGTTCGCCGGCCTGGTGCAATACTACGAGCTGTTCGATAACGAGCGCTGGTGGATCTCGCTCAAGAACCTGGGCATCTTCGGCGTCCTGTTCATCGGTTGCAGCATCGCCATCGGCCTGTTCCTGGCCATCCTGCTGGACCAGAAAATCCGCGCCGAAGGCGCGCTGCGCGCCATCTACCTGTATCCGATGGCGCTGTCCTTCATCGTCACCGGCACGGCCTGGAAATGGATGCTCAACCCCAGCCTGGGGCTGGAAAAAGTCATGCACGACTGGGGCTGGACCTCGTTTACCTTCGACTGGCTGGTGAACTCCGACATGGCCATCTATACGGTGGTGATCGCCGGCGTATGGCAATCGTCCGGCTTCGTCATGGCCCTGTTCCTGGCGGGACTGCGCGGCATTGATGATGAAATCATCAAGGCGGCGCAAGTCGATGGCGCATCGCTGCCGACGATCTACTGGCGCATCGTGATTCCTGCCATGCGGCCCGTGTTCTTCAGCGTGCTGCTGATCCTGGCGCATATCGCCATCAAGAGCTTCGACCTGGTCATCGCACTGACGGCTGGCGGACCTGGCAACTCGTCGTCCGTGCCGGCCATCTTCATGTACCAGTTTTCCTTCACCCGCGGCCAGCTGGGCCTGGGCTCGGCATCGGCAATGATGATGCTGGCCACCATCGTGGCCGTGCTCGTGCCGCTGATGTACCTGGAAACGCGCAGCGCAAAGGCGATGAGATGACACACACACGCACTAACCGGCTCACCCTCGGACGGGTGGTTTTATACCTGCTGCTGATTCTGTTCGCGGTGTACTACATCGTCCCGCTGTACGTGACCCTGTCGACGTCGTTCAAGTCGCTCGACGAGATCCGCAGCGGCAACCTGCTGGCGCTGCCGCACGTGTGGCAGTTCGATTCCTGGGCCAAGGCCTGGTCCTCGGCCTGCACGGGCGTCACCTGCGACGGCATGCAGCCGTTCTTCTGGAACTCGATCAAGATGGTGATTCCCGCCGTGCTGATCTCGACCTTCCTGGGCGCCTTCAACGGCTATGTCTTCGCGCACTGGCGTTTCCGCGGTTCCGAAGCGCTGTTCGCCGCCCTGCTGGTGGGCTGCTTCATCCCCTTCCAGGTGGTGATCCTGCCGATGGCGCGCCTGCTGGGCGAATTCGGCCTGGCCAATACGACCACGGGCCTCGTCTTTGTCCACGTGGTGTACGGCACGGCGTTCACGACCCTGTTCTTCCGTAACTACTACATCGGCGTGCCGGAAGAACTGATCAAGGCGGCCCGCATCGACGGCGCCGGCTTCTTCCTGATCTTCCGCAAGATCGTGCTGCCGATTTCGGGTCCGATTTTCGTCGTCTGCATCATCTGGCAATTCACGCAGATCTGGAACGACTTCCTGTTCGGGATCGTGTTCGCCAGCGGCGATTCGCAGCCGATCACGGTGGGCTTGAACAACCTGGTCAACACGTCCACGGGCGTGAAGGAATACAACGTCAACATGGCGGCCGCGGTGATTGCCGCGCTGCCGACCCTGCTGGTCTATCTGGTCGCAGGCCGTTATTTTGTGCGCGGCCTGACCGCAGGCGCAGTCAAAGGTTAAGGAAAGAATATGTCCAGTTTATCGATACGCAGCATCCGCAAGGTGTACACGAATGGCGTCGAAGTCCTCAAGGGCATCGACATCGAGATCAAGGATGGCCAGTTCCTGATCCTCGTCGGCGGCTCCGGCTCCGGCAAATCGACCCTGCTCAACATGGTGGCCGGCCTGGAAAGCGTCACCTCGGGCGAAATCCTCATCGACGGCAAGGTCGTCAACGACCTGCCGCCGAAGGACCGCGACATCGCCATGGTGTTCCAGTCGTACGCGCTGTATCCGTCGATGACGGTGCGCGAAAACATCGCCTTCGGCTTGAATGTGAAAAAGGTGCCGAAGGCTGAGCAGGAAGAAATCGTCGCCCGCGTCGCCGAAACCCTGCAGATCACGCATTTGCTCGACCGCCGCCCGGCGCAATTGTCCGGCGGCCAGCGCCAGCGCGTGGCCATGGGCCGCGCCATTTCGCGCAAGCCCTCGCTGTTCCTGTTCGACGAACCGCTGTCGAACCTGGACGCCAAGCTGCGCGTGGAAATGCGCGCCGAGATCAAGCTGCTGCACCAGCGCCTGAAAGCCACCATCGTCTACGTCACGCATGACCAGATCGAGGCGATGACCATGGGCGACCTGATTGCCGTCATGAAGGATGGGGTGGTGCAGCAACTGGGCACGCCGCAGGAAATCTACGACAATCCGGCCAACCTGTTCGTGGCCGGCTTCATCGGCTCGCCGTCGATGAACTTCATCACCGTCAAGCCGCTGATCGAGGGCAACGAGGTGTTTGTCGCCATCGAGAACGCGGGCAAGAGCCTGCGCCTGGCCCTGCCGTTTTCCGCCGACAAGCTGCGCAGCTATGCGGGCCGCGACGTGATCCTGGGCGTGCGTCCGGAGCAGATCACGGACATGAGCAGCGCGCACGGCGACGTGGGCCAGGAACTGGGCTGCCTGATCGACCTGGTCGAGCCGACCGGCCCCGATACCCTGCTGACGACGCGCCTGAACGGCGCCGCCGTGACTTGCCGCACGCATCCGCGCGAAGCCGTGCTGCCGGGGCAGACCATGCAGCTGTCGTTCAACCTGTCGAAGGCGGCCATGTTTGATCCGGCCAACGGCGAACGCATCGCCTAAGCGCCGCGGCGATAAAAAACGGCCCGCCTGTCAGCTGACAGGCGGGCCGTTGTCGTTTGCGCCGCGCTTATTTGGCCAGCGATTTCTTGTACGCGATGGAGTAGCTCAGCTTGCCCGTCGGCGTGATCAGGTCGTCCAGCGCGGCCTGGCTGAAGACGCCAGTCCAGCCCAGGGTTTGCGCCGTCACGCCGCCGCTGACGATGTCGCCCGCCTTCAGGCCGGACATCGCCAGCGAGGCCGCCTTGATGGTGGCCATGTAGGCGGTGATGTCGCTGGTATCCGTCTTGGCCAGGTCGATGGCGGCCTGCTTGCGCAGCCAGTCGGCCCAGTAGAATTCGAGGAATTCGGTGGAGGCGGCGGGCACCACGTAGCCGGCGTCGCGCGTGAAGTAGACGAGCGCGCGGTAGGGATCGTTGCCCAGGGATTTGAGGCCGATGGAGGCTGGCAGCTGGCTGGTGGCGATCGCCTTGTTGCTGCCATCCTTCAGCCAGACCTTGTTGACCTTTTTCATCTGCGCCCAGAAGTCGTACTCATTGAGCTTGCTGAAGTTGTCCGTCACCTTGACCCAGACTTTCAATTGATGGTTCTGGCCACTGTCGGCATCCCAGAAGGCGCTGAAGGTGTGGTGGCCATCCGTCAGGTACAGGGTGCCGTTCGGGCCGATGACGACGGTTTTCATGTCGCCCGGCTTGGTGCCCACGGCGGACTTGCACTGGAAGGTGGCGGGCGGATTGATCAGGGTGGCGCCGGCCACGTTGGCCGTCTTGGTCACCACGTCGTCCTGGCCATTGGTTTCGCACAGTTCGGCAAATTTCTTCGGCTTGTTGGTCTTGGCCATGATCAGGTCTTCCGCGCCATAGCGGCCCAGCTTGTAGTAGATCTGGTCGTAGCCGACGGCCGGCTGCGTGGGGCGCAGTTCATCGAGCGACACTTGCAGGAAGACGGGCGCCGCGTCGGTGCCGGCGGCCGTGGCGGCGAGCACTTGCTGGCGCGCGCTGAGCACGGGCGGCGTTTCCAGCACGCTCTTGCCGGTGGCCAGCGGCGCGCCGCCATCGATGATTTGCGCGACGATGCTGCCGCTGGCGTTGACGATGTCGATATCGGTGCCGCTTTGCTTGACTTGCAGGTTGTCGAGCAGGACGTCGGCCGGATCTTTGCTGTTCGGAATCAATACGCCATTGACGAAATCATAGTTGGCCGCCATGCCCAGCGTTTGCAAGGGCGCCGCCAGGGCCGTGCCCAGCTGCGTTTGCGCCGTTTGCAGCCTGGCCGCGTCGATGGCCGCCAGGCTGGCTGCCGGCGCAGTGGCCGGCGTGCTGCCCAGCAGCTGCATGGCGATGACGGAAGTGAGCGGCGTCAGGTTGACGGCGCTTTCCTTCAGCGACAGCGCGTACAGGGTGCTGCTGCCCGCCGGCGTGACGGAAACGAGGAAGGGCGCCTTGGCCGTGCTGGCCAGGGTGATGGCCACCTTGCCGTTGGCGTCCGTGGTGCCGCTGCCGACGGCAGCCTTGCTGGCGTCCTGCACGGTGACGGCGGCGTTGGCCACGGCCTTGCCGGTGGCGGCCACCACGTTCAGGATGCGCGCGGGCGTGACGGGCTCCACCGGGGCGACGGGCGCCGTGGCGTTATCGCGGTGATCGCTGCCGCCGCAGGCGGCCAGGCCGGCGCCCAGCGCGAGAGCGATGGCGATGGATAAAGTGCTGCGGCGAAGGCTGTTCTTGTGCATGGTGTCCCGTGATGTCGGCTTGAAAAATGCCGACATGCTAGCGGGCGCAGATGTCAGGATGATGACATGCGGGATAGTTACCAGGGTTTTAGCGACTTGCGGTAATCGATGGCGTAGCGCAGCTTGCCTTTGTCAAGCGTCAATTCATCGAGCGTTGCGCGGTTCACCCTGTCCAGCGCGCCCAGTTCGCTGGCGCGCTTGCCATGGCTGACGATATCGGCGGGCTGGAGCGCTACCATCGCTTGCGCCGCCAGCCCGATGGCATGGGCATAGGCGGTGGCATCGCGCAGGTTGACGCGCGCCAGGTCGATCACCGGCTTGCTGCGCAGCCAGTCGGCCCAATAGAATTCGAGGAATTCCGTCGCGTGCCCGGGCGGCGCGTAAGCCACGTCGCGCGTGAAGTAGACGAGCGAGCGGTAGGGGTCGTCGCCCAGCGACTGCAGGCCGACGGAGGACGGCAGCTGTTGCGGCGTGATGGGCTGGTTGCGGCCATTTTTCAGCCAGACCTTGTTTTCTTCGCGCATGCGGGCCCAGAACGCGGTTTCATCGAGTGCGCTGAAATTGTCGCTGACCTTGACCCAGACGGTCAGCTGCCCGTTGCGCCCGCCATCGGCGGCGCGGAAGGTGGAAAACGTGTGGTGGCCATCCGTCAGGTATAGCGTGCCGCGCGGGCCGATGACGACGGTCTTCATGTCGTCCGGGCGGCTGCCCACGGCCGCCTTGCAGCGGTAGCTGGCCGGTGGCGCGGCGAGCGTGGCGCCGGCCACATTGGCCGTGCCGGGCAAGACGTCGCCCTGGCCATTCGCTTCGCACAGGTCGGCGAATTTCTTTGGCTTGGCGATGTCGGCGATGTGCTGTTCCTCGGCCGCATAGCGTCCCAGCTTGTAATACACCTGGTCGTAGCCGATGGCCGGCTGCGTCGGATGCAGTTCCGCCAGGCTCACCTGCAGGATGCGCGGATGGGCGGCATTGCCCACCACCGTGGCCATCAGCGCCTGCTGGCGCGCGCTCAGGGCCGGCAGGGCGGCCGCATCGCGGGCCAGCGCCGGCGGCAGGAAGGCCGCGCTGCAGGCCAGGCCCAGCAGCAGGGCAGGGATGCGGAAAAGCGTCCTGTTCATTGCCATCGTCTCCAAAAGCACAGTATGGGCGGCGCAGCGTGCCGCCGCTTGATGCCGCGCAGGCGCGGTCCAGAATCGCTGCGCGCCGTCAGCGGCCCAGCATGCGCAGGCAGGCATCTGCCACCTCGGCGGCAAAGGCGCTGCTGTCTTCCAGCTGGGCGGCGATGGCGTCGTCCGTCACGCCATGCACGGCCGAGTAAATCATCAGGGCCGCCAGGCGCGGCTGCGGCAAGGGCCATGCGCCCGCCGCCGCGCCGCCCGCGAGGATGGCGCCCAGCTGATCCAGGATGGCGTTCTTGTCGGGATTGTCCGCCGCCTCGCTGCCGATGCTGCGCCGGTGGCTCGTGTAGACGATGTCGTGCAGCCGCCAGGTCGCCAGGTAGGTGGCCACATTGGCCTGCACCCAGGCGCGCAGCCGGCCTTCCCAGTCGTGCGGCATGCACAGGCCGACGGCCGCTTCCAGGCTGTCGAGGAAACGGCCCGTGTAGCGCGCGGCCAGCGCCGCCAGCATTTCGTGCTTGGACGGAAAGTAATGATAAAAGGTGCCTTTCGCCACCCCCGCCACGGTGGTGATGTCGCTGACGGTGGTCGCTTCCACGCCCTTGTCGAGGAATAGCCGTTCGGCGGCGGCCATCAATTCACCGAGGCGCACTTCGGCCGGCTTGGTGCGGGGGCGGGCGGGCGGCTGCGCGCCGGCATCGGGCAAGCGGGGCGTGGCGGGAGTGGCGGGGCGTGTCTTGGTCATGTGCCCAGTATAAGTGAAGCGCCCGCGCCACCCAAGCTCCTGCTGCGCGACGCTGGAATTTTCAATTGACTGACGGTCAGTCGATATATATGATGAAAGCGATCTCATGAATTTGGAGCGCCTGCATGCAACGTTATCGCCGCGCGGCCCTGGTGGCCGCGGCCTATCTGGGCACCTTTCTCGCCTCGCTCGATATCAGCATCGTCAACGTGGCCTTGCCCACCCTGCAGACGGCGCTGGCCACCGACATGGCGGGCTTGCAGTGGGTGATCAATGCCTATGCGCTGTGCCTGTCGGCATGCATGCTGTCGGCGGGGCCGCTGGGCGACCGGCATGGCCACAAGCGCATCTGGCTGCTGGGCGTGGCCCTGTTTACGGCCGGGTCCCTGCTGTGCGCCTTGGCCGCCAGCCTGCCGCTGCTGCTGGCGGGGCGCGCCGTGCAGGGCGTGGCGGGCGCCTTGCTGATCCCGGGCGCCATGCCGATACTCAGCCATGCCTTTCCCGACCCGCGCGAACGGGCGCACGTGATCGGCGGCTGGTCGGCCTTCAGTGCACTGGCGCTGATTTTAGGGCCGGTGCTGGGCGGCATGCTGCTGGAAGCCACGGGATGGCAAAGCATCTTCCTCATCAATCTGCCGCTGGGCTTGCTGGCCATGCTGCTGGGTGCCTGGGGCATCACGGAACGCCATTACCGCGAGCAGGCGGCGCTGGACGGGGCCGGGCAGGTGCTGAGCGTGCTCTGGCTGGGCGCGCTCACCTATGGCTTGATCGCGCTGGGCGCGGGCGGCCGGTATGCCTGGCCGTTGCTGGCGCTGGCGCTGCTGGCCTTGCTTGCCTTCCTGGCTGTGGAGGCGCGCGCGCCGCGCCCCTTGTTGCCCCTGCACTTGTTCCGCGAGCGCACCTTTGCACTGGTTAACCTGGCCTCGCTGGTGCTGGGCTTTGCCTGCTACAGCAGCCTGTTCTTTTTCTCGCTGTACCTGCAGCAAATCCACGGCTGGGCGGCGGGCGACAGCGGCTGGCGCATGCTGCCCCAGTTCGCTGCCATGGGCCTCGTTTCCCTCGGCTTTGGCCGTCTCAGCCGCCACATACCGTTGCGCCGCCTGATGCTGGCTGGCTATCTGCTGGCGGGACTGCTGCTGCTGGCTGCGACGGCGCTGGCGCCGCAGACGCCGTATGCCATCGTCGGCACCTTGTTCGGCTTGCTGGGAGTGGCCATGGGACTGGCCGTGCCCGCCACTGGCTTGCTGCTGATGGCCTCGGTGGGCAGCGAGCGCGGCGCCATGGCGTCGGCCATCATGAATGCCTTGCGCCAGGCGGGCATGACCCTGGGCGTGGC
>CAUSDR010000181.1:0-10758 GCA_963530105.1 uncultured Janthinobacterium sp. | reverse complement strand
ACGCTTCCACGGTGGCATGCAGGGAGTTGGGGTGGCGGTCGTGCCATCCTGGCCCCCGCCGCAAGCGACGAGCACGCCGCTGAGCAGGGCCATCAATAATGCATTCGATTTCATGTGGTGTCTGTCTCCGTTATGGTTGTACAGCTAGTACATTGTGAGATTGTTGCAGGCCCCTCGAGAGGCTCTTGTCAACTGTTATCCCTGGCTGGCTGGTACTGCTTTTGCTGCTACTGCAACTTCACATTCCAGTTGGCTTCCACGCATTTCACGTAGTTCCCGGCCAGCAAGGCGCTGTACGGGGTTTGATAGCTGACCAGCTGGCATTGGTTTTCGCCACCCGCGCTCCAATTCTTTTCCCAGTAAATGTTGTAGGAAGCGGAACTGGCCGGAGTGAAGCGTTGCATGTTGGCGCACGACAATTGTTCGCCGGAATAATCCCAGCCCATGTCGGCGGCAAATTGCTTGTAGTAGTCGATGCGGTTTTGCGCGGCCTGCTTTTCCGTGCCCTGCCCGCATTCGGCGTTGATGATCATGATGGTGGTGGCGAAATTGTTGCCCGCGCCAGCCGTCGTGTCGGCCCCGTTCGGCACCCACGTGCCGTCGAGCACGTGCAGCATCGACGGTTTCGGCGGTTGCGGATAGACAAAGAAGAACGTGGCCGACGCCAGGTTCAGCCAGGTCGACGCCACCAGGTCCGGGTTCTTCAGCAGCACGGACTGATCGCCGTCATGCATGGCTTGCGAAAACGGTCCATAGTTATAGTTGTAGGACAGCTGCTTGGCGCCGCGGCCAAAATATTTCTTGAAGCTGCCATCGGCATTCGTGCCGCAGGTCCACACCTTGTTGAAGACAGGGTCGGCGCACTCGACGTTGTAGCCGCAGCCGGCGCCCGTCTCGTCGCAGCCCAGCTCGCGCAAATACTTCAAGCCCTGGCGCCATTGCGGCAGCGGACTGCTGGCGTTATGGTCGCCCGTTTCCTGCACGAAGTGGGCAAACATGGTGGACAGGCTGTGGCGGCAGATGGCGTCCGCATTGCGCCCGTCGCTGTAGTCGTCGCACACGGCGGGGAACTTGGCCACCGCTTGCAGGAAGCGCCGGTAGGTGTAGCTGGCGTCGCGCGCGGCAAAATAATAATCCCATTTCGCCGCCGGCAGCAGGCGCTCCACGCGCTTGACGTTGAGCGGATTGCTGGCCAGTCCCGGTTGCACGGCCTCGACGGCCGTGTTGCCCAGGGTACGGATGGACGCCTTGACCTTGCGGAAGAAATCATTGTTCGTCAGCGCCGCCTCGTTGGCTTCCGCCTGCGCCTTGGTGGGGATGCCGGGCGTTGGCGTGGGCGTCGGTGTAGGCGTTGGCGTTGGCGTTGGCGTCGGTGTCGGCGTTGGCGTCGGCGTTGGCGTCGGTGTCGGTGTCGGCGTCGGCGTCGGTGTCGGTGTCGGTGTCGGCGTGGTGGTATCGAGGCTCCACGGCCCCCACTGGTCGTTATTCGGTGCCGTGCCCTGCACCCACCATTTGGCGCGGTAGACCTTGCCGTCGTAGACGGCGCACTGCCCTGCCGTATAGACGGCGCTGGCGCTCCAGGCCGCGCACTGATCGCTGGCGGCGGTGGCGGCCAGCAAGGCCGATGGGGGTTCGGTGGTGGAACTGCCGCCGCAAGCGAGCAGCGCGCTGCCCAGCAGGCCAGCCATCAAGGGCGAGGCCAGCCGGCGAATTTGCCGTGTCTTCACAATGTCTCCTGAACGTTATACGAAAACTATCGAAGTAGCTTTTATGTTGTACGTGAAGAAAGCGCAGTGAAGCATCGGCTTTCTGCACAGAGAATGCGACGCCAAAAATTGGTAGTCAAGTGGTTTTGTATAACGGCGTTTTTTGTAATACCAGTGGTCTCAATCACGGCGCTGGCGCACACGGTGACGGCGAATGAGGGGACGAGGAAAAAGACTGCCGTGCGGCAGTGGCCGGCAATACCGCGCCTGATGCACGGCGGCAAGTGGTATTACGGGGTCGCCGCGCGCCTGGCGCACATGCATGCGCCGCAACGCGGCAACCCTGCCCTGGCCGGCGGCGCGGCCATCATGGCGGACTTATCTGGACAGCACGTAGCTGGCCAGGGTGGCCGCATCGGCCTCGCTGAGCTGGCTGAACGGCGGCATGGGCACGGGTCCCCATTTGCCGCTGCCGCCGTGGCGGATGCTTGCCGCCACGGCGGCGGTGCTGTCCTTGCCCTTGTATTTGGCCGCCACCTCGGCAAAGCCGGGGCCGACCACGCGCTGGGCGATGGCGTGGCACGCCATGCAGCCATTCGCCGCCAGCAAGGTTTTCGCATCCTTGCCAGCGGCGGCAACCGCTGCGGCCGGCTTGACGACAGCCGCAGCAGCCACGGCAGGTGCGGCGACGGCGGCACTGCGTTCCGCGCCATAGGTTTTCACGAGGTAATCGACCATGGCCGGCACGTCTTCGTCGGCGAACTGCGCGCCGAACGGCTTTTTCATTTTCCTGACGGTCGCTTCCCAGTAGGCACGGGGCGAGGCCGGCGGCTGGCTCGATGCATACTGGGCCGCGTGGCACGTCATGCAGTTGCGCTGCACCAGCTGATAGCCGGGCAACTCGCTGGCCTTGTATGCCGCCGTTTCCGGCGGCAACTGGATGTCCAGCGCGCACGCGCCACCCGCCGCCGACAGTGCCAGCGCGGCGATCAATACGTTCATTCGCATGTGAATCTCCTCAGACTGCCTGGATGCGCGTGGTTTCCACCACATTGCGCATATAACCCATGGGATTCCACAGGGCTTTCATGGGCTGGCTCTGGCCGATGCGGTTGACGGCGCGCACCATCAGCACGTGCTTGCCCTTGCGCGGCGCCTTCACGAGCATCGTCCACTGGCGGAACGAGAAGCGCCCCAGGTCCTTGCCCAGTGTCGTTTCCTGCCAGCTGTGGCCGCCGTCAAGCGAGACGGCCACTTCGCTGATGCCGTGGCCGCTGTCGAAGGCGATGCCGCGCAAGGCCAGGTCGCGCCCCGCTTTCACCTGCGCACCGTCTTGCACGCTCGTAATGAAAGAGCGCACGTTCAGGCGGCTGATGGGGGTCGTCTTGCCGACGGGCGCGCCCGGTTCGACAAAGCCGGAGCCATTGTCGGGAATGCGGTAGCCCGTGCTCATCCAGAAACCGTCGAACGGTTTGTCCAGCACGGTAATGTCGCTCAGGTGCTTGACCCAGTAAGTGCCATAGTAGCCTGGCACGATCAGGCGCAGCGGATAGCCGTTGAGGAAAGGGATGTCCTCGCCATTCATGGCCCACGCCAGCATGATGTCGCCCGCCATGATGTGCTCGACGGACAGGGCCTTCTGGAAATCGGGACCATCGCCCACGGGCGGCGTTTCCAGGCCGTTGAAGGCGACCTGCACGGCGCCGGGCTGTATGCCGGCCTTTTCCAGCACGGTTTTCAGGGGGATGCCCGTCCAGCGGGCATTGCCCATGGCGCCATTGCCCAGCTGCCCGCCGTTGGCGCGCGGCGCAAAGAAGCCGCGGCTGTTGCCCGAGCATTGTGTCACGGCCACGACGTCGACGGGCGCGGCCAGCTGTTTCAGCTCGGCCAGCAACAGTTCCAGAGGTGCTGCCACCAGGCCCGAGATGCGCAGGCGGTAGCTGGCGCCATCGATGCTGGTCGGCAAGCCGCTCCAGTGGTAGCGCACGAAAAACGCGTCATTGGGCGTGATGGCGCCTTCATTGAATACGCTGAACGGCGTTTCCAGCTGCGGCGGGCGGCTCGTCAGCAGGATCAGCGGGCGCTTTTGCGGGAAGGCCACCAGTTCGCGTTCGCCGTTTTCAAACGGCAGGGTGACGGCGGCGGCCAAGGCGGCCCCGGGGGTGGCCACGGCGGCGGCGCCCAGGGCCGCCGTGCTGCGCAGGAAGCGGCGCCGGGCCGCAGGCAAGGTGGCGAGGTCAGACATGCTTGAGCTCCACCTTGGCTTCGTTGCCGCCGTTGCGGTCATCGTTGACCAGTTTCTTGATGTAATACATGACGCTCATGATGACCACGCTCAGCAGGCCGAACCAGAACGACACGCGCTGCTCCGTATCGGACGACACGCTCATGGCGCCCAGGATCACCAGCATGGCGATGATGGTGAAATACGTCAGGTAGGGGAACAGCCACATGCGCACCTTGATGCGCTCCGGGCATTCGCGCTCGAGGCGGCGGCGCAAGCGCAATTGAGATATCGCAATGAGCAGGTAGACGAACAGGATCAGGATACCGTAGGAATTGACGATGAAGGGGAACACCAGGTCGGCGGACACATACGACACGGCAATGGCGAAATACGCGAACAAGGTGCTGAACAGGATGGCGCGAATCGGCACGCCGTTCTTGCTCAGTTTCACCAAACCCGTGGGGGCATCGCCACGGCGCGTCAGCGCAAAGATCATGCGCGACGACGCGTACAGGCTGGAGTTCAGTGCCGACAGCACGGCCGTCAGGATGATGGCGTTCATGATGTGCGCCGCGTACGGAATGTTCATGACTTTCAGGGCGCTGACGAAGGGCGTGGCGATGGCCGGCGAATCCCAGGGCACGATGCAGACGACGACGAACATGGAACCGACATAGAACATCAGCACGCGCGTGATGACGGAATTGGTGGCGCGGGCAATGGCCTTGGCCGGGTCCGACGTCTCTGCGGCGGCGATGGTGACGATCTCGGCGCCCGAATAAAAGGCCGTGGCGGCGACGGCGCCGCTCAGCACGGGGCCCCAGCCATGGGGCATGAAGCCGCCATTGCTGGTCAGGAAACCCAGGGTCGGGATGCTGTTAGGCAAACTGCCCGTGATGAACAGGGCGCCGACGAACAGGAAGACGACGATGGCCACCACCTTGATCGAGGCGAACCAGAATTCGAATTCGCCGAAGGCTTTCACGGAAAACAGGTTGAGGATGGTCATCGACACCAGCAGCACCAGGCTGATCGACCACGACGGCACGTCGGGCAGCCAGAAGTTGACCAGTTTCGCGCCGGCGATGGCTTCCAGCGCCACGACGACGACCCAGAAATACCAGTACATCCAGCCGCTCATGAAGCCGAGGAATTTCGACACTTTTGGCTTGTCGTCGAAGGCCAGGCGCGCATATTCGTAAAAGGAGCCGACCACGGGCAAGGACGAGGCCAGTTCGCCCAGCATGCGCATGATCAGGACGACGAGGCCGCCCGTGAGCAGGAAGGAAAGGATGGCGGCCGGGCCGGCGGCCTTGGCGATGACGCCGCTGCCGACAAAAAGGCCGGCGCCGATGACGCCGCCGATGGCGATCATGCTCATGTGGCGTTGCTTGAGCGAGTGCTGCAAGCCGGTATTGTTATGCGATTCGCTAATCATGTTGTGTCTCCTGAAAATCTCTGAAGCCCGGTGCGCCCTCGCCTGCTGCGGCTTGCTGCTGCCGCGCGGCTATATTTTGTTTTAGGCAACACCGTCAAGCAGCATCGATACATCGTGTGAATCAGTCTGGTTGGCCGCATTCCATAAGTCAATCTGGAAATGCAGCGGCCCGGCGCGGCTGCCATGGGGCAAACGCGCTGGCGCTGGGGTACGGGCTTGTTACGGCTTATTGCTGGTTAAAAAAAAGGAGCGGCGGCAACACTTGTGGCGCCGGCGCCACTCCCGGGAACGTCTTACACCTTGCCCTTCCATGGCACGAGGGTACGTTCGAGGTATCGCATCATCAAATCAAACAGGAAAGCGAAGAAGCCGATCACGATAATGCCCATGATCACCACATCGCTGGCCAGGAACTCGGACGCGCTGAGCACCATGTAGCCGAGACCGCGCGTGGCAGCCACCATCTCGCCCGCCACCAGGGTGGTCCAGCCCACGCCGATGCCGATGCGCATGCCGGTGAGGATTTCCGGAATGGCCGCGCGCAGGATCACGTGCACGATCACCTGGAAGCGCGTGGCGCCCATCGAATAGGCCGCGTGGATTTGCTCCAGCGACACGGAACTGACGCCGGCGCGGGCGGCGATGGCCATCGGCGCGAAGATGGCCAGGAAGATCAGGTAGACCTTTGAAAACTCGCCGATGCCGAACCAGATGATGACCAGTGGC
This sequence comes from uncultured Janthinobacterium sp., assembly GCA_963530105.1. Lineage (GTDB taxonomy): Bacteria > Pseudomonadota > Gammaproteobacteria > Burkholderiales > Burkholderiaceae_D > Janthinobacterium. Next base: position 4,661 of record CAUSDR010000181.1, on the reverse strand, counting down.
AAGTAAGCGAGCGGCGGCAGCGGACGGTAGAATTCGATCAAGGGATCGAAGATGCCGCGTGCCACGCGGTTGACGCCCATCATCACGCCGATGGGAATGGCAAACAGGCACGCCAGGCCAAAGGCGCCGAACACGCGCACCAGGCTGGCCACCGTGTGCTCCCACAGCGTGGCGCCGCCGAAACCGGTGGTGGCCGCCATGATGAATTTCTCGTACACGGCTTGCGGCGATGGCAGGAACAGCGGCTTGACCATGCCGCTGGCCGTCACGCCAAACCACAGCAGCAGCACGGCGATGACGGTGACGGTGGCGATGCGGCTGGAATTGCCCTGCCCCGGCGCGCCGAACGCTTCGCCCGGCATGGCGCAGCGGGGCGCGAACAGGCGGCTGAAGAAGCCGGCGCGCTTGGCGCTGGCGGAAGGAAATCCCACGACGGATGGGCTATGCATGGGACACCTCCAGCTCTTTATTGACGGCGCGTTCGTCGCCATAAATGATGTTGAGCACCGTTTCGCGCATCTTGATGAAGTCCGGGCTCGATTTCACGGCGCGCGCATCGCGGCATTCCAGGAAGCGCTTGTTGAAATCGAGTTCATACGTGTGCGTGATGCGGCCCGGACGGGGCGACATGACGATCAGCCGGTTTGCCAGGAACAGCGCCTCGTCGACGCTGTGGGTAATGAAGAAGAACATGGTGCTGGACTTGGCCCAGATATCGAGCAGCAATTCCTGGATGGTTTCGCGCGTCAGCGCGTCGAGCGCCGCCATCGGTTCATCCATCAGCAGCATGGCGGGATTGCTGGTCAGGGCGCGGGCGATGCCCACCCTTTGCTGCATGCCGCCCGACAATTGATAAATCATATTGTCGTGAAAGTCCTTCAAGCCCACCAGCGCCAGGTTCTTGGCCGCCTGCTCGCGCCGCACGGCCTTCGGCACGCCTTGCAGCTTGAGGCCGAATTCCACGTTTTCCATCACGTTCAGCCAGGGCAGCAAGGCATGTTTCTGGAACACGACGCCACGGTCGGCGCCCGGCCCTTCCACTTTATTGTCCCCGAGCATGATCTCGCCCTTGGACGGGGCGATGAAGCCCGCCATCAGGCTCAGCAAGGTGGTCTTGCCGCAGCCGGAAGCCCCCAGCGCGACGACGAAGTCGCCGCTATTGATGGTCAGATTGATATTATTTAAGGCATGCACGCGTTCACCGGCCGTCTTGCCCGGATAAATCACGCTGACATCCTTGACGTACAGATTTTCCATGATGACCCCGCATAGGTAGTACTTCAGTTCGAGTACTTCTGTTCAACGCATTCTGTTCAGCCAGCGCGCCCGCAGGCGCGCCATCGCACGACGTTTACTTCAGCAGGCCGGCGGCCTGTGCATACTTGGGTGTCACATACTTGGCGTAATCCGTTGCCAGGGTGTCGATCTTGCCTTCGCCCTTGAGGAATTGCGCCGTGGCCAGCAAGGCTTGCGCCACGCCGCCTTTCGCGCCGCCGCCCAGCCAGGCAGGCGAGGCCTGTTCCGGCAAGGAGGGATAGGCGTACAGGGCCACGGAAGCGGCCACGTCCTTGGCGGCCGCGCCCGAATGCTTGACGTTGGCTTTCACTTGCGGGGAATCAATGGTCCACGCCTTCGGATTGGCGCGGTAGTCGGCGTCGGCGGCAGCCATCACCTTGACGAACTTGGCCATGAAGTCGGCATTTGCCTCGCCCCAGGCGCGCTCGACGGCCATGCCATCGAACGTGGCCTTGCCCTTCTTGCTCAGTTCGCCGGAAGTGACGAGCACCTTGCCGTTTTGCTTGAGTTTGCTCAATGCCGGGTCCCACACGAAGGCCGCGTCGATGTCGCCCCGCTCCCAGGCGGCGGCGATCTGGTTCGGCTGCATGTTGAGCAGTTTCACTTCGGCGGGCTTGATGCCCCACGTTTCCAGCGCGAACATGGTGTGGAAGTGGGTGGTGGAAACGAACGGCACGGCGATCTTCTTGCCGCGCAAATCGGCGGGCTTGGTGATGCCGGCGCCATTGCGCGCCACCATCGCTTCGGCTTCATTGATGTCGTCGATGATCCAGAACAGCTGCAGGTCGACGCCGCGGCTGACGGCCGCCGTCAACGGGCTGGAACCGATGACGCCGATCTGCACGTCGCCGGACGCCATGCCGGTGGCCACCTTGGCGCCGGAATCGAACTTGCGCCAGTTGATTTTATAGCCCGTGGTTTTTTCCACTTCGCCGCTGGCGATCGCCACCAGGAAAGGACCGTTGATTTCCTGGTAGGCAATCGTCACTTCCTTGCCTTGCGCGAAGGCCGTGCCGCTGGCGGCAATGGCGGCGCCCAGCACCAGGGTGCCGAGGACGGCGCGGCGCATCGATGAAAAACCTGTTTTGCTCGTATTCTTGTTCATGTCTCACTCCAAGTTTATTGTTATGTGTGAACGTGCGGGCAAACTCATCCCTTGCGGGAGGCGCCGCTGGTCAATCTATGTCAACGCATGCGGCGGCTGGAACTGCGGTACTGCTTTTAAAAAACTTCATCCTTCAAGTGATACCAGCGGTACAGGAAGCGCTGGCCCAGGCGGCGGAACGGGGCGAACGCTTGCGATTCGACCATTTCCATCATGTTGGGATACGGCAGTTTGGAATTGAAGATCGGCAAGCCCGTGTCGCTGGCCTTGCCGGCGATGCGCTCGGCCATGCGCCGTCCCGCCTGCGCCGAATACATGACGCCGTTGCCGCCGTAGCCGAGCGAATAGAAAATCGATTGCTTCGGATCCGGCTGCACGATGCGCGGCATCATGTCGTGGCTGACGTCGACCCAGCCCCACCATGAATAATCGATGCCGATGCCCGTCAGCGCGGGGAACTTGCGGTGCAAATCGTTGATCAAACCCTGTTCATACTTGCCCTGCGGCGCATCGGCGCCCGTGATGGCGCTGCGGCTGCCGATCTGCACGCGGTTGTCCGGCATCAAACGGTAGTAATGGCGCAGGATGCGCGTATCCGTGATCACCTGATGCGTGCGGAAGTTGCACGCCTCGATTTCCGCCGAGGTCAGTGGCCGCGTGACGAGCGAGTTCGACAGGATGGGCAGCAGGCGGTTTTTCACTTGCGGATGCAAATGGGGCGAGGTGTAGCCGCCCGTGGCGACGGCCACGGCGCGGGCGCGCACCACGCCGCCCGGCGTTTGCAGGTAATGCACGCCGTTGCGCGTTTCCCAGCCCATCACGGGACTGGACGGGTGCACTTTCGCGCCCAGCGCGCGCGCCTTGCGCAAATAGCCGAAGGCCAGCTTGCCCGCGTGGATGCCGATGCCTTCCGGCTCGTGCAGCGCGCCGGCCGCTTCCTTGTCGTCCACATACTCGCGCTTGACGGTGTCGGCGTCGAGGATGCGGGCGTCATAATGGAAGATCTCCCGCATCACCTTGGCTTCTTTTTCCAGCGCAGGCATGGCTTTCGCTTTGTGGGCGATATACAGGTGGCCGCCCGGCTGCGGGTCGCAGTCGATATCGGCCGTGATCTTCTTGAACGTTTCCATCGCGTCGCACACTTCCGTATGCAATTTGAGGGCGGTTTCCAGGCCGTAGCGGTCGATCCACTGGGAGCGCTTCAGGCGGCCCGTCGTGCATTGCGCCTGGCCGCCGTTGCGCGTGCTGCAGCCCCAGCTGACCCGGTTCGCTTCCAGCACCGTGGCCTTGATGCCATGTTCCTGCGCCAGGAAGATGGCGCAGGACAGGCCGGTAAAACCCGAGCCGATGATGGCCACGTCGACGTCGATGTCATGCGTGATGGGGCCGTCGTCGGCTGGCGGCTCGCCCGCCGTGCCGATCCAGTAGGTGGGCGCGTAGGCATTGCCGTGGCCGGGACGCTGGGCCACCAGCGGGTCGTAGGCGGGATCGTAGGGCGTGCGGGCCGCGGTGCTGCTACCCAGTACGCCAGGTGGAGTATCGACAGGTTTGTTCATGGTCATTCCTGGTGAACTTGCTGGCTCAGGCTTTGGCGGTGGCGCTGACGACCGGTGGGCGATCCTTGCGGAAGGCGTTCTTCACGGCGATCTTGCCATCGCGGAAGGTGAAGATATCCACCATGCGCGCCTCGATGCGCGTGCCGTCGGCCTTGGTGCCGGCAAACGTCGATTCCGTCACGCCGCGATCGCCGCTGACGAAGTGTTCCGGATTGAGCCAGGCGGCATCGGGAAACGTTTGCCAGGCCAGCTCGAAGCCGGCGCGCACGGCATCGCGGCCGATGAAGCTCTTGCCCAGCAAGTCAGGACCGGCGACGGCGTGGAATTCGCAGTCGTCCGCCATGGCGGCCATCAGGGCCTCGATATCGTGGCTGTTCCAGGCATCGCCGAACGCTTGCAGGAAGTCGGTGGTAACAGCATCGGTAGGTACGCGTGTGTTCATTTTTGTCTCCGTGAGTCGAATTTGGTACTTTTCGTTCCGTTTTTTAGTATTTTTATTGAATTTAAGCTGAATGCGGGTGCTTGTCAAATCAAATAATCCAAATACCGGGACGCTTTGTATTCTTTATTGAAATAGCGATGCTGAAGTGACAATGTGTGAGAATTTCGTCACAGTGCGGGGTCCGATGACGCAAAATCACCCCAACGTCGCAAATGCCGGGGTCGGACCTTGCAGGGGGCATGCCTCCCAGTGGGCGGCATGC
>CAUSDR010000180.1:0-10833 GCA_963530105.1 uncultured Janthinobacterium sp. | reverse complement strand
ACCCGCGACCCCCGACGTGACAGGCCGGTATTCTAACCAACTGAACTACCACTCCAAGCTCGTATGATCTGTATTGCTGATCCATGAAGCACTGGACAGTTTTCTGATTTGGTGGGTGCTGAGAGGCTCGAACTCCCGACCTACGCCTTGTAAGGGCGCCGCTCTACCAACTGAGCTAAGCACCCGCATACCCAGAAAACTATCCCGACGTTTGTCACCACGTCTGGAAGAGGCACTATTATAGGGGGCGCTATGCAGCTTGTGCAACTATTCTTATGGGATAAAAGCAGTTTTTTTGCGCAAAAGCGCAAAAATCGTCAAACCGGGGAAAGTGGATGCTTTTTCTGCCGCTGAAATGGGAAAAGCCCTTCGGTTCAGAGAACCAAAGGGCTTTTCTTTTATTGGCGGAGCGGACGGGACTCGAACCCGCGACCCCCGACGTGACAGGCCGGTATTCTAACCAACTGAACTACCACTCCAAGCTCGTATGATCTGTATTGCTGATCCATGAAGCACTGGACAGTTTTCTGATTTGGTGGGTGCTGAGAGGCTCGAACTCCCGACCTACGCCTTGTAAGGGCGCCGCTCTACCAACTGAGCTAAGCACCCGTTGCTTGTCTCAGAAAACCATCCCGACGTTTGTCACCACGTCTGGAAGAGGCGCTATTATAGGACGGCTAAAATCCTTCTGCAAGCGCTTTTTGAAATTATTCGCTGATGTCCCACTGCGACAGCATCCACGCCATGTTGAAGGCGTTTTCGGCGATGGCGTTGTAGCGGCCCGAGGCGCCGCCGTGGCCGGCGCCCATGTTGGTTTTCAGCAGCAGGGGATTGCCGTCCGTTTTATATGCGCGCAGCTTGGCCACATATTTCGCCGGTTCCCAGTACATGACCTGGCTGTCGTTGAGGCCCGTCGTCACCAGCATGGCGGGATAATTCTTGCGCGCAATGTTGTCGTAGGGCGAGTAGCTGAGCATGTAGTCGTAGGCCGCCTTCTGGTTCGGGTCGCCCCATTCCAGGTATTCGCCCGTGGTCAGCGGCAGGCTGGCGTCCATCATGGTGTTCATCACGTCGACAAACGGCACGGCCGCGTGCACGGCGTGGAACAGTTCGGGACGCTGGTTGACGACGGCGCCCATCAGCAAGCCGCCCGCGCTGCCGCCCTGGATGATGAGGCGGCTCGGGCTGGTCCATTTTTCGCGCACCAGGTAGTCGGCGCTGTCGATGAAGTCATTGAAAGTGTTTTTCTTTTTCATCAGCATGCCGTCTTCATGCCACGCCTCGCCCATGTCGGTGCCGCCGCGGATGTGCGCCTGGGCATAGATGACGCCGCGGTCCAGCAGGCTGAGGCGGGCGAGGCCGAAGGTGGCTTCCGTGGAAATGCCGTACGAGCCGTACGAGTACAGCAGCAGCGGCGCGGAACCGTCGAGCTTGACGCCTTTCTTGTAGACGAGCCACAGCGGCACTTGCACGCCGTCGCGGGCCGTGACCCACAGGCGCCGCGTGGTGTAACGCGCCGGATCGAAGCCGCCTACGATTTCCTGCTGTTTCAGCACCGTGCGCTTGCCATCTTGCATGGCCACGTCGATGACGGTGGGCGGCGTGACGGGCGACTGGTAAGACATGCGAAATTGCGTGGCGGTAAATTCTGGCGTGCCGGTCGCCGTCGCCAGGTAGACGGGGTCGTCGAACTGCACGGTTTTCCAGTTCTTTTGCGCAAAATCAAAGATGCGCGCGCGGTTCAGGGCGCGTGCCTTTTCCATTACCACCAGGTAGCCCTGGAAGGCGTCGATGGACTGGATGACGGCATCCTTGTTGTGCGGCACCAGCGTCTTCCAGTGCTTCGGCTGCGGGTCCGAGAATGGCGCGCTGACGACGCGGAAATTCTTCGCGTCCTTGTTGGTGAGAATGTACAGCTGGCCGTCGCGGTGCTCGACGCCGTAGCGGTGGCCCTTTTCGCGTTTCAGCACGGACTGGAAATGGCCCTGCGGCGCGTCGGTCGGCAACAGCAGCACTTCACTGGTATCCGTGCTGCCCGACGTCAGCACGAAGTAGCGCCGGTCGCGCGTGCGGTCCACGTGGATGGCGAACTGTTCCACGGGTTCGTGGTACACCTGCTGCGGCGCGCCGCCCAGGGCCAGGCGGAACAAACGGTCCGAGCGCTTGGTGGTGGCGTCTTCCTGCGCCAGCATCAGGGTGGCGTTGTCCGCGGCCCAGGCCAGCGAGGTAACGCGCGGCATGGCGTCCGTGAGCAGCTTGCCCGTCTTCAAATCCTTCACATGCAGATCATACTGGCGGAAACCCGTCGTGTCGGTGGTATAGGCCAGCAACTGTTCATTGGGGCTGACGGCAAACGCGCGCACGGCAAAGAAGGTGTGGCCGTCGGCCAGCTGGTTCTGGTCCAGCAGGATTTCCTCGGCGGCGCCGGCATCGTAGGCGCCATGCGCGCCCACGGGGCGGCGGCAGTTGAGCGGATATTGCTTGCCCGCCTCCGTGCGCGTGTAATAGTAGAAATTGCCGATGCGCGCAGGCACGGACAGGTCCACGTCCTGCATGCGGCCCTTGACCTCGGCGTAGATCTTGTCGGCCAGCGGCTGGATGGGCGCCGTGACGGCGGCCGTGTAGGCATTTTCCGCGTTCAGGTAGGCGATGACGGCGGGATCGGTCTTCTTTTGCAACCAGCGGTAGTCGTCCGTGACGACCGTGCCGTGGCGGGTTTCCTGCCAGGCCGTCCTAGCGGCGACGGGGGCGGCGAGGCTGGTGGCAGCAGCGGTAGCGTCGGCGGCCAGCGCGGATGGCGACAGCGTGGACAGCAGCAGGGCCGGCAGCATGGATGAGAAGACGGCAAGGCGGCGCAAGGCGTGATGTGCGGTAGACAAGGCAACTCCTTTGAATAGTTGTGTCAGGATTGTAATCTTGCCATTGAGAAAAGCAACCGCCGGGCGCCGCCCGTGTGTCCGCGTCGTTTCACTTGCATCCGCGCCCATTTCCGGTAATACTGTATGCATGCACAGTGTCTTGTGCAACGATCTTGCTTAATGATCTTGCCTAATGATCTTGCCCGATTCCGGCAAGCCGACCCGCCGCGAGGTGTTCTTGATGTCATCTGCCCAACCACACACTGAACCCCGCCGCTGGATCGCCCACCTGGACATGGATGCCTTCTTTGCCTCCGTGGAACTGTTGAAATATCCGGAATTGCGCGGCGAAGCCGTCGTCATCGGCGGCGGGCGCTTGCAGCAGCCGGTGCTGCAGGCCGACGGCACGCGGCAGTTTGCCCGCATGCGCGACTACGTGGGGCGCGGCGTCGTCACCACGTCCACGTATGCGGCGCGCGCGTTCGGCGTGTTTTCCGCCATGGGCATCATGAAGGCGGCCAAGCTGGCGCCCGACAGCATCCTGCTGCCAGCCGATTTCGAGGCTTACCGCGAGTATTCGGCGCGCTTCAAGCAAGCCGTGGCCCACCTGTGCCCCATCATCCAGAACGTGGGCATCGATGAAATCTATGTCGACCTGACGGCATATGGCGAGCAGGCGCCGGCCATGGCGGCGCGCCTGAAGGCGGCCGTGTCCGAGGCGACGGGCCTGTCGTGCTCGATCGGCCTGGCGCCGAACAAATTGCTGGCGAAAATCTGTTCCGACCTGGAAAAACCGGACGGCTTGACCATCCTGGCGCCCGAGGATATCGCCACGCGCGTGTGGCCCTTGCCGGCAAAAAAGATCAACGGCATCGGGCCGAAGGCGACGGCCAAGCTGGAAGCGCTGGGCGTCAATACCATCGGCGAGCTGGCGCGGGCCGATGCGGCCATGCTGCGCACGCAATTCGGCGACCTGTACACGGGCTGGCTGCAGCAGGCGGCGCTGGGCATCGACGAGCGGCCCGTGCAGACGAGCCGGGAAACCAAGTCCGTCAGCCGTGAAACCACCTTCGAGCGCGATCTGCAGGTGGTGCGCGACCGCGCCACCCTGTCGGAAAAGCTGGAAAGCCTGTGCACGCGCGTGGCGGGCGACCTGGACAAGCAGTCGCTGGCGGGGCGCACGGTGGGCGTCAAGCTGCGCTTCGAGGATTTCAGCACGGTGACGCGCGACATCACCCTGCCCAGCGCCACGGCGGATGCCGCCGCCATCCTGCGCGCCAGCCGCGATTGCCTGCGGCGCGTGCCGTTCGAGAAAAAAATCCGCCTGCTGGGCGTGCGCATCTCGACCCTGTGCGACCCGGCCGTCATGACGCGGCAGATTCCTGCCCAGGCCGAGCTGTTTCCCTCGCTGTAGCGGCGTTTCCTGCAAGATACATCCCGCGTCAGACCGCGCTGTTGACGGCATTTGCATGTCGAAAGTGTAGAATGGCGTTCCCCTGGCACTACTGAAACAAACGGAAGACAAAAACTATGTGGTTCAAGAATCTTCAGATTTACCGCCTGCCCGCACCATGGGCTTACACGCCAGAACAACTGGAAGAGGCCTTGTCCTCGAACAAATTCACGCCGGCGACCAGCATGGATCTGATGCGCCAGGGCTGGGATACGCCACGCCCGAACGGCGGCCTGGTCCACGTGGTCAACAAGCAAATGTTGATTTTGCTGGGCACGGAAAAGAAATTGCTGCCCGCCACCGTCATCAACCAGGTGGCCAAGGCCCGCGCCGCCGAGATGGAAGAAGCGCAAGGTTTTGCGCCTGGCAAGAAAGCCATGAAGGAATTGAAGGAACGCGTCGCCGACGAACTGCTGCCGCGTGCCTTCAGCATCCGCAGCAACGTCTGGACGTGGATCGATCCCGTCAATGGCTGGCTGGTGGTCGATGCGGCCAGCCCGGCGAAAGCCGATGAAGTCATCAAGCTGCTGTTGAAAGCCGTGGACAAATTGCCGCTGGAAAGCCTGCGCGTGCAGCGCTCGCCCGTGGCGGTGATGACGGAATGGCTGCAGGCGGACGATGCGCCCGCCGGCTTCACGGTCGACATGGATACGGAATTGCGCGCCACGGGCGAGAGCAAGGCTACCGTGCGCTACGTGCGCCACACGCTGGAAGCGGACGATGTGCGCCGCCACATCGCGGCCGGCAAGCAGTGCACGCGCCTGGCCATGACGTGGAACGACAAAATCTCCTTCGTGCTGACGGAGTCCTTGGCCATCAAGAGCATCAAGCCGCTCGACGTGATCAAGGAAACGGAATCGAGCACGAAGAACGACGAAGAGCGTTTCGACGGCGACGTGATGCTGATGACGGGCGAGCTGAGCAAGCTGATGGCCGACGTCGTCGAAGCCCTGGGCGGCGAAGCGACGGCGTAAGCGCGGTCATGCGGTACAAAAAAGGAGCTGAGGCTCCTTTTTTTTCGCCGGTACAAATGGCTGGCGCATAAAAAAAGCGCCTTGCACGTTGACGTGCAAGGCGCTTGCGAGCGGTCAGTTCAAGTGTCTATATTAGAACTTGTACGAACCGGTGATGTAGAACGTGCGCAGCATCGGATCGGCGTAGCGCGGATCGAAGCCAACCTGGTGGCCGGACGAAGCACGCAGCGACAGCGGGGGATTGCGGTCGAACAAGTTCTTGATGCCGGCGCGGACCGATGTCTTGTTGTTGATCGCGTAGCGGCCTTGCCAATCGAAGGTAATGTGCGACGGCACGTCCAGGCGGATTTTTTCCATGCCTTTGGTGTCGACGTTGTATACCTCGGTCAGGGCATCGGTGTAGCCATTGCGATAGTTCATCACTACCGTGTTGCTCAGCTTGCCGGTGTCCAGGGTGGCGGTCAGCTTGATCAGGTCGCGGAACGTCACGGCCTGGTTGATGCCGTAGATGTTCAGGCTGGTGGTCCAGTCGTTACGCGTGCCTGGCACGGTGTAGTCCGCCTTGAGCATGTGGGTACCGTTCAGGTTCACGGTCAGGTTGCCGAAGTCCAGCTTCTTGCGCGCCGTCATGTCCCAGTCGATACCGCGGTTATGCATTTGACCGATGTTCATGGCCAGTGACTTGAAGGCATAGAATGCTTTCGGGCTGTCCGCCGGCGTGAACATCATGAAGTAATCCTTGTATTTTTCCGGATTCGAGAAGGCCAGCGATTCGGCCACCGACGATACGGCGTCAAAGATTTTCACGTCCCACAGGTCGGCGCCGAACGAGAAGCTCGAGTTAGGCTCGACGCGGAAACCGGCCGTGAATTGCTTCGACGTTTCCGATTTCAGGTCAGGATTGCCGCCGGACAGGCGGTTGTACTGCTTTTTGCTGTCCTGGCAGCCTGCGGTACCCGGGAACGGGCAGTCATACGAGCTGGCGGTGAAGCCGGAGCTGACCAGCGGCTGACCCAGGTCCAGCATGCTTGGCGCCTTGAAGCCCGTGCCATACGAGCCGCGGATCAGCAGGGACTGCACTGGCTGCCAGCGTGCCGACACCTTGTAGGTCGACGCGCTTTCGCTCTTGCCGGTGGTGGTGTGGGTCAGGCCATTGTCGACTGCCGACACATTGTCCAAACGCGCGCCGATGGTCACTTCCACGGTCTTGGTGACGGGGGCCAGCAATTCGGCGAAAACGCCATACGTCTTGCGGCTCAGGTCATACGCTTTCTTGCTTTCAAAGCCATAGATGGTGTTCTGGTTGGCGCCGGCATCTGGCGTTTGCTCGTAGCTGTATTCGCGGTAGTCGCCGCCGATACCGATGTTGGCCATGCCGCCTGGCAGGCTGAACACTTCACGCGAACCATGCGCATCGACGCCGCGCAGGGTGGTCGATGCGGTGCGCACGGAACCGTTGAATTGCGAGTCGTTGATCATCTGCTGGATCGCGGCCGTTTGCTGGCCTGGCAGCGCGAACGGGTTGAACGCCTGATCGTTGATCAAGGCGGTGAAGTTTTCGCGTTTGGCATAGCCGCCGACGTAGCGCTCGTTGATCGAATTCTTCGACCAGGTCAGGCCGCTGCTGTAGTTCCAGCCGGCGAACTCGCCTTCGACGCCCACCACCAGATGCTTGGTATCGGTAATCGACTGGCTGGCACGCGGGCCCCAGTCGACGAGGCGGTAGTTGGCGATGGCCGACGACAGGCCGTTCAACTGGTCTGTCGTGAGGCCAGACTCGATGTATTTGTTGAAAGCTGGCAATTGTGTGATCTTGCCGGTATCTGGATCGCGGTTGAACAGCGTCAGCGGCACCGGATTGGCGGCGATACGCGCCGTCAAGTCATAGTGCGACAGCGCCACTTCGGCAAATGCCGTCATGTCGTCCGACACCTTGTAGGTAGCACGGGTAAACAGGCTGTCGCGTTTCGATTGCGGCACGATTTCCACCATCGAGGCGCCGTCGAAACCGCAGGCATTGCTATTGGTCTGCAAGACATAGCTTTGCGGCGCGCAATCGCCGTTGGCCTGCAGGTACGGATTGTAGGTATAGCCCTTGGTCGGCTTGTTGTCCTTGAAGGACAGCGCGACGTTGGCAGGCGCGGTCGACGTGCTGGTGTTGTTGTAGATGTAGTTCTTGCCGTTGCGGCTGAACGGAATGTAGCCGCTGCGGGCGAACGTACGGTCGGTGGCGCGCACTTTTTCTTGCTCGTCGTGGCGATAGCTGACCAGCACGTTGTAGCGGTCTTCGTCCAGGTCGCCGAAACCGTAGGTGACGTTGGTATTCCAGCTATTGCCGCCGCCGCTGTGTTCCGGCGCCGTGTAAGTGGCTTCGATGTTGCCGCCTTGCAGATTCTTCTTCAGGATGAAGTTGATCACGCCGGCGATGGCGTCCGAGCCGTACAGGGCCGAAGCGCCGTCGGTCAGGATTTCGACGCGTTCAACCGCGCTCATCGGAATGGCGTTCAGGTTGACGGTATTGTCGGCGCCTTGCGGTGCAATGCGGCGGCCGTTCAGCAGTACCAGGGTGTAGCTTTCGCCGATGTCATGGATCGAGGCGCTGGTGCGGCCACCGGAATCGGAGCCGGCTGCCGTGGCGCCGATCTGGAAACCTTGCATGGCGGGCAGATTTTGTACCAGGTCGGCAATCGTGGTGGCGCCGGTCTTGGCAATCGCTTCCAGCGACAGGCGCTGCACGGGCAGTGCGCCCTCGACGGCGATACGCTTGATGCTCGAACCGGTAATTTCAACTTTTTGAATCGTTTCGTCTGCCATGGATTGGCCGGAGAACAAAACGCTACCTGCCAGTACGGTCAGGGCCAGGCGCACGCTGCGCGCGCCAATTTTTTCTTTTAATGCCATTGTAACAATTACTCCGTAGTAGTTTTAATAACGACAAGCGTTACCCGAGCACCGGCATGGCCATCGGATAGATGGCCGGCGATGGCGGGTACGGTAGTTGGCCCTGGGTCCGGACGGACATGGAAGACTACTGCGTGCAATATTGTTATAAATGCACTCTTTGCTTGTCGAGGCGAACATTATGTCGTCTCAGCAAGAAAAAATGGTCTTTCGCCGTGTTGAATTTGGCAAGAATTTGGAGATACTGAAGAATGTTTAATAAAAACAGGTAAATTTATGTTTATATTTGTAAATAGCGTTGTTTTTAAAAATCATTAATGGTGTTTTTTTACAACACATGATTATTCTATTGGCAATTTGGTGATTCACCGACAATAATTTTCTTGCATGTATTGCCGTGTGATATTGCTCTGGACGAAAAAAAGCCCGCTGGACGCGGGCTTGTCGAGGTGCTGCAGAGTGGAAATCAGGCGGCTGGCTTGCCTGATTTTCTGCGGCGTGCCATGAAACCGACGAGGCCGAGGCCGGCCAGCATCATGGCGTATGTTTCCGGTTCAGGCACTGCGGCCACCGGCGAAGCGAAAGTACCGGTAAAGGTAGAGTAATTGCCATACTGGTTGCTGGCAGATTGTGCGGTGGCGGCGCCGTAGCCAAAGTAGGTGCTGACGCCAACGGTGTTGCTGCCGACGGCAACATTACTCAAGGTAATGCTGAAGTTGGCGGTCGAGCCTGGCGTGTACACCGATTCCGTGTTTTGGCCCCACCACGTGTAAGCGGCGTAACCGGCTGGTGCCAGCAGATTTTGCGAACCGTCGCCGCCCAGGTTCAGCCCGCTGCTGGCGCCTTCCGACCAGAAGCCGGGCGCGCCGTTGAACGGCGCTGGAGCGCTGGAACCGACCAGGGTGGCGGCAAGCGGGACGAAAATCGTGAAGCCGTCGAGGCCGGTCTGGCCGCCGATGCCCTGGTTATTGTTCAGGACGCTGTAATCGAAAGTCCAGGTATTCGCGCCGGCGGCCGTGGCCGATGCCGTCACCGTGTATTCATTGGTGAGGTTGGTCGTCGCCTGGGCGGCACCGCTCAGCGCAAACGCGGCCGCAATGGCGCCTAGTTGGAACAATTGTGTAGCCGATTTGCGCTTGGTCATGATGGATTCCCAAAAAAGGGGTTAGTCGATGACCCGAATATAGCATTGATGCTCAGGAAAAAATTGCAATAATGAACAAATATATTGTTTTTTTACTTTCTTTATTTCCCTGTGGGAATTAATGCCAATATTCTTGATGGTTCTGTAAATGTTGCAGCTGTTTTTTGTTGCTGCGCTGCGACGTTGCCGCAGCGCAATCACCTTAAAGAGGCTGGAAGACGCCGGCAGCGCGGTTCTTTTGCACATTGTCCCAGGCGAAGATCTGGCCGTTCATGGCCACATACACGCCGGCTGGCAAGGTTTGCGCCACGCCGCAGGCAAAGCCCAGGTTGAACAGGGCGTCGGAGTTGTCGATTTCGTAGGGAATCATGGCGCCCGTCAGGATCACCGTTTGCTGCAGGTTCGCCGCGCCCAGTACCTGCGCCGTTTCGCGCATGGTATCGGTGCCGTGGATGATGACGATGGCTTTTTCCTGCGCCGCGCGGCACGAGGCCAGCACGCGCTGGCGGTCCGCATCCTGCATGTCGAGCGAATCGAGCAGCGGCAATTGTTCCAGCGCCACGGGCGCCGTCATGCGTGCGCGGGCGATGGCGGCCGGCAAATGACTGTCGGAAAAGCCCAGGGTGCCGTTCAATTCGTTGTAGTGTTTGTCGAAGGTGCCGCCGGTGGCGAGTATGCGCAAAGTCATGATGTGGTCACGATGTCAGTGGAGAATGACGGGCATGATATCGTGGATTGGGTGGATTGCGTACCTGGCGTGACTGGCGGCCCCGAAGCGGGCACATGCATATCGCGTCTGGAAAATTCGGCCATCTGTGAGTACACTTGTTTCTTTGCCTGCCCACCGGCCCGACTCCCGTATGAAAGCGCTCGCTCCCGGCACCGTCATTTTTCACCGCCACCGCGGTTATGGCGTGATCACGTCCGTCAATCTGCTGACGGGCTGGATCGCCGCGCGTTTCGGCAGCGAGGCGCGCACCCTGGACCTGAACCTGTCGACCGACGATGTGCAGTTTGCCGATGGCGAAGCGATCCTGTTCCGCCGCGCGCCGCCCGACCGCATGCCGCATGCGCGCCTGATGGCCATGGTGCGCGAACTGCACCAGGCCGGCTATCAAAAACTGTATCTGTATTCCTGGCCGAAACCGTCCGGCCTGCACTGGCGCTGGCATTTGTTTACGGGGCCGCGCGACTGGATGCAGCGGCCGTGGCGCGAAGGCTGGTATGGCTCGGGCGCCGATTACAACGTCAATCCCGTGATGGGCTGGGGCGACACGCCGGGCGCCTCCACGGGCGAGCTGATCGACGCGCTGGCGCGTTTCGACCCGCAGGGGCTGGCCCAGGCGCTGGGGCGCGACGACGACCATACGGAATGGTTCGGCCGCGTCTGCGATGCCTTGCTGCCCCATTACATGTACAGCCTGGACATGCAGCGCGCCCCGGGCGAACCCTTGCCCGACATGCCGCCCGTGCCGGTGGTTGCCGTGCGCGCCGGCGTGGCGC
>CAUSDR010000179.1:0-10853 GCA_963530105.1 uncultured Janthinobacterium sp. | reverse complement strand
GATGCCGCCGCCACCGGCCGCGATGGCGTCGATATTGATCTGGATCACGGCGCGGCCCGGATACAGTTGCGCATACTGCGCCCTGGCGCTGGCGTCCGCTTGCGCATCGCCGAATTCGGGAATGAAAATGGCGCTGCTGGTGGCATAGTAATTGATGTAGCCGGCGGCGAAGCTATGCGGATTGTTTCCTGGCCGAATCTGGCTGGGACCATCGATGACGACGACCTGCAGCGGCTGCTGATCCGCATCGGTGGCGCCGCGCAGGATCTCCAGGTGGCGCCGGGTCAGCGCATGGTCGTACGATGCCGGGTCCATCTCGCGGTGCGCCGCCACCACGCCGGGGCGCACGAAACGGGCATAGAAGTCCGTGTGGGCGTCCGTGATGTCCTTGTCCCTGATGCCGGGCAGCCAGATCACCTTGCGGATGCCCAGCAGGCGCAGCAGTTCCGCTTCGCAGTCGGCCTTGCTCCAGCCCGGGTTGCGGTTGGGGTTGAGCACGCAGCTTTCCGTGATGATGGCCGTGCCCTTGCCATCGACTTCCAGCGCGCCCCCTTCCAGCACCAGGCGCGTGGCCAGCAGCGGCACGCCAGCCTGGGCGGCAACGAAGCCGGCCACCTGGCCATCCTTGCCGGACTGCTGTTTGTTGCCCCAGCCATTGAAGTTGAACTGCACGCCGGCCCGCCCGCCATCCGCCTGGCGCACGAAGACGGGCCCCGTGTCGCGCATCCACAGATCGTCCATCTCGGCGGCAATCAGATTCACGCGGGCGTCCAGCAACTGCCGCGCGCCGGCCAGCTCGGACGGGCGCACCAGCATGTTGACGGGTTCATGTGCGGCGATCGCATTGGCGATGCGCGCCAGCGCCAGCTGCACCTGCGGCACCTGCGCCCGCGTCCAGACGGCGCTGGAGGCCCCAAACGCCATCCACGTCGCCTTGTGGGCCTCCGCCTCGTCGGGCATGCGCCAGCCGCCGGCCTGTTGCACGCCACCGCCGCCATGGATCGGCGGCAATGGCGCAACGGCGGCGGTTTCCGCGCCGCCACCGCCGCAGCCGGCCAGCATGCCGCCCATGGCCAGCGCGCTGCCGCCCAGCATGCAGTGGCGCAAGAAATATCGGCGTGTATTCATGTTCACTCCCTCTTCATTAGTCAGTTTACCGCGCACCGTGTATCGATGCGCTGGCATGGACGGCATTGTGGAACGGTCAAGACATGAAAACAAATGATATGATTTACCCTAATTCATTAGGTTTTCTCATATGTCAGAACATCGCATTCCCTCGCTGAAGTTATTAATGGGCTTTGAAGCGGCCGCCCGCCACGGCAATTTCTCGCGCGCGGCCGACGAGCTGCACGTGACGCAGTCGGCCATCAGCCACCAGGTGCAGTTGCTGGAAGAACAAGTCAAGCAGCCGCTGTTCCGCCGTGCGGGACGGGGCGTGGAACTGACGGTGGCGGGCGAAGTGCTGCTGCGCAGCGTGCAGCGCTCGATGACGGTGCTGCGCAGCGGCCTGGGGCGCATCGCCACGTATCTCGATCCGGGCCTGGTGGTGCTGGTATGCCCCGCACCCCTGCTGCACGGCTGGCTGCAGCCGCGGCTGCGCGCGCTCGAAGCGCAGCTGCCCGAATTGTGTTTGCTGCTGTCGGTCGACGAGAGCGCCCGCTTCGTCGACGAGATCGACGTCGATATCGCCATCGGCAGCCGCCCCTTGCTGCAGCCGGATTTACAGGAAACACCCCTGCTGCACGATGCATGGGTGATGGTGGCCAACAGCGAGCTGGCGGCGCGGCTGGACGGCGTGCCGCAGGAGCAGCAGCATTTGCACGCGGATCTGGTGTGCCTGGAAGAAAGCCTGACGGGCGACGCCACGGCGCCATTGTTTCTCGGCCCGCTGGCGCGCTTTCGCAAGCGCGCCATCTATGACGATGCGCGCCTGCTGCTGGACGCTACGCTCGATGGCCGCGGCATCGCCTGCCTGCCGCGCGTGCTGGCGGACGCCAGCCTGGCGCGCGGCCAGCTGCACCTGCTGCCAGATTATCCCCGCGTGCCCGGCGCCACCTGGTGGCTGTCGGGCGTCGCCGGGCAGCCCCGTTCGCCCATCGTCGGGCAGGTATTTGACTGGCTGCGCGCGCAGGGCGCTGCCGAGGCTGCGGCCGGGGAGCAGTGATCAAGGCGGCGTTGCCGGCGCCGCCAGCGGCGTGCGCGCATAGTCGACGCCGCTGGCCCAGCGATTCTCCCAGTGCGCCAGGTACGATTGCGCCAAAGCCGCGCTATTCCACACGACAAGCACGTTTTCACTGTTGGCCGTGGCCGCATCGGCCGTGTAATTGAAGCTGCCGTTCTGCACGGTCACGCCATCGGCCACGATGTACTTGTCGTGATGCAGCGCATAGCGGGCGATCAGGCGCGTGGGGATGCCCGCAGCAACGAGCCGGTCCAGCGCGGCGCGGCTGTTCCTGCGCGCATTGCGCCGCGTATCGGCCAGCACCCGGACGTCCACGCCCCGCTGCCGCGCCCGCAGCAAGGCCGCCACGACATGGGGCGAGCTGAAGGAATAGGCGGCCAGGCGGATGCTCGACGCCGCGCCATCGATGACCTTGAGCACCAGCGCTTCCGCCCCGCCGTCGGGCGAAAAGGCGCTCTCGATGGTGACGATGGGCGCGGCGTCGGCGGCAAGCGCCGCTGGCGGCACGCAGCTGGCCAGGCACAGCGCAAGGGCAAGTACAAGATTCTTCATCGCGTGCATTTCCTTGATTCAATAATCGGGGGTGGACGAACAAAAAGTCAGCCTGCAAGCAGGCTCATAGCCTGTGCGACTATCCGCGTTCGCCTGCGGATTGTTGCTACCCAATAAAGGAGCGTTCCCACGACTTTACGCGCGCCCGAACGTTTCCAGCGAGCCAACTAGTCTGTATTCCGTAAGTCCATGCAGTTACTTTAATATTGCATCGGTCGCTTGACATGGCATTTCAGCAGGCTGAAGTGCTGCAAAAACTTCAGCGATGAGAAATACCGGTGAAAAATTTTCTGCACAAGAGAAATCCATGCAGTCGCCATAGATCAGCATGCATACGTCTGGACGCCCAACAACGCCTGGTCTGGCGTAAAACGCCCTTGATGGAAGCGCGCCATGGAGAGTCAGGCTGGCACAGGCACCCTGCAGTATCCGGCGAACTTCTTTTTTTTGATTCTTCTTGCATTGCCAGGCCTGCTCAGCTGATGAATGGCTGTCATGCGCGACACCCTGCGATTCGCACGGCCGTCCATTCCTGGTCGATTGCAGGCGCTCCCGAAAGACTATCCGCCGACATGACAGCATCCGGCTTTATTGTTTCTTCACGCCAGCTAAGCTATCCCGCCGCTACGGCAGCCGGTGCCGGAACGTCGGCTCGATATTGCGCGCATGCAGCCAGCGCACGATGTCTTCCAGGGTGGCATCCTGCAGCAGCAGGCCTGACGGACTGGCCGACGGTGCTGGTGCAGGCGCGAGTACGGGTGCGGGCGCGAGCGCGGCCGTGACAGGTTCTGGCGCCGCATCAGCCAGCCCCGCATGCCCCTGCAGCTTGGCCAGCGCCTGCGCGAACTGGGCCGGATTGATGCTGCGCAAGCTGTCCAGGAAGCCCAGCTGGGCGGCCGGTGGCGGCGGCATGTCCAGGCCCGGCTCGTCGACGAAGGCGGCGCCCATGCTGGGCTGGATGAAGGCGGCCCACTTGCCCGACGGCTGCAAACAAGGCGGCAATGCCACCTGTTCCACGTAAGCGGGCGGCGCCACGGCCAGGATGTCGGTCGAAGCGGGCAGAAAGGTCGCGCGCAGCAGCTGCACGAACTGGCGCGCCTGGGCGGCGGGCACGGGCGTGGCCAGCGACAGCCACAGCTGGAACGCCGTGCCCGAGATGCTGACGGCGGGCGCGGGCAAGTCCAGCTCGTGCTGCACGGCATTGGCGATCGTGCACAGCGCGCTCCAGTGCGCCTCGCCGCCGCCCTTGCCGCCAAACTCCAGCACCAGCGCGCGCGCCAGGCCCTGCGCATTCACGAGGCGCACGGCCACCGTCTGCTCGCCCGCCAGGTGATGGGCCAGCACGGCCGGCGTCAGCGGCTGCGCGCCGCCATCCGCATCGACGTAATGCTGCTGTTCCTCGAACAGGTACAGGCGGTTCAGTTCAGAAATCAGTTTGTGCATGGGCGGCTCCGTGATGACGTTGCGCAACACTTGCCAACGAGCCACGATTATAGCCGAGGGACACACTATGCCCCTGGCCGCGGCACGCGCTCATGCAAGCGGCTGGCGCCGCCCCTTCCTGGCCGCCAGCACCAGCAGCAAGGCCAGCGCCAGCATGGCGGCCGCGCCATCCAGCGCGACCGTGACCCGGTGCGCCAGCAGCGCCGCGCCGTCCAGCTGGCGCGCGCCGAAGGCGGCAAGCGCCACCAGGATCGCCAGGCCCAGCGAATTGCCCAGCTGGTGCGCCACGTTGACGATGCCCGAGGCGGCGCCCGCGTCCTGCGCCGGCACGCCGGCGATGCCGGCCGCCGTCAGCGGACTCAGCGTCATGCCCTGCCCCGCGCCGATCAGCAGCATGGGCAGGGCCACGCCCAGCCAGTAGGCCGTGCCGCTATCGACCCGGCTCAGCCATGCCATGCCCAGCAAGGTGGTGCCCAGGCCGAAGGCCAGCAGGCGCGCATTGCCAAAACGGCGCGTCAGGCGGGGCACGCACAGGGCCACGCCGAAGTTGACCAGGGTCATGGGCAGGAAAGCCAGGCCCGTCAGCGATGGCGGATAGTGCAGCACCACTTGCAAAAATTGCGTGGTGAAAAAGAAAAAGCCGATCATGGCCCCCAGGAACAGGACCCTGGCCGCATACGCGGCATTGCGCTGCCCGTCGGCAAACAGGCGCAGCGGCATGACGGGCTGCGCGGCGCCCCGCTCGATGAGAATGAAGGCGGCCAGCAGCAGCACGCCCGCCGCCAGCGCGCCTTGCGTGACGGCATCGCCCCAGCCGGCGCCGGCGGAGCGGATCAAGCCATACACGAGGGCCGACATGCCGATGGTGGACGCGGCCGCGCCCGCCACGTCGAAGCGGCCCTGGCTGCGCGGGCTTTCGGCGATGAAACGGCGCGCGGCCAGCAGCATGGCCAGGCCGATGGGCAGGTTGATGAAGAAGCCCACGCGCCACGACAGCCATTCGGCCAGCACGCCGCCCAGCACCAGCCCCACGCTGGCGGCGATGCCGGCCGTGGCGCTGTACAGGGCGATGGCGCACGTGCGTTCGCGTGCGTCCGTGAACGTGGTTTGCAGCAAGGCCAGGGTCGAGGGCGCCAGGATGGCCGCGCCCGCGCCCTGGATGGCGCGCGCGGCGAGCAGCGTGGCCGGCGACCGCGCCAGGCCGATGGCCAGCGACGCCAGGGTGAACAGCGCCAGGCCCCACTGCAGCAGGCGGCGCCGTCCATAGGTATCGCCGGCGCGCGCGGCCAGCAGCAGCAAGCCGCCAAAGGTCAGCGTGTAGGCGCTTTGCACCCAGGCCAGGCCCGTGTCCGTGAAGCCCAGTTCCTGGTGGATTTTGGGCAAGCCCGTCAGCACGATGGAGGTGTCGAGCACGATCATCACGTAGCTGGCGAGGATGATGGCGAGGATGGCCGCCTTGTGCGGCGCGGCCCCGGTGGCAGGAGGAGTATGCATGCTGACACTGTAATGCTTCCGCATTACCATGAATAGATGCTAAAGTCCGCATGAACTTATTAGCCAAACTAATGAATGAGAAAGGCAGGCCCGCATGGCGCACACGAATTTCAATGACTTGCTCGCTTTCGTGGCCGTGGCCCGCGAAGGCAGCTTTACGCGGGCGGCGGCCAGGCTGGGCGTGTCGCAGTCGGCGCTGAGCCAGACCGTGCGGGCGCTGGAAGAGCGGCTCGGCCTGCGCCTGCTGGTGCGCACCACGCGCAGCGTCTCGGCCACGGAAGCGGGAGAGCAGCTGCTGCGCACGGTGGCGCCCCGCTTCGACGAAATCGAGACGGAGCTGGCCCTGCTCAGCGAGCGGCGCGACAAGCCGGCCGGCAACATCCGCATCAGCGCGGGCGAGCATTCGGCGCTCACCGTGCTGCAGCCGGCCATCGCCCGTTTGCTGCCCGCCTACCCGGACATCCACGTCGAAGTCGTCGTCGACAATGGCATGACGGACATTGTCGCCGCGCGCTGCGACGCCGGCGTGCGCCTGGGCGAGCAAGTGGCCAAGGACATGATCGCCATGCCCATCGGCCCGGATTTCCGCATGGCCATCGTCGCCGCGCCCGCCTACTTCGCCCGCCACGCGCCCCCTGCCATCCCGCAGGAATTGATGGCGCACAACTGCATCAACATGCGCCTCCCCACCCTGGGCGGCCTGTTTGCGTGGGAATTTGCCAAGGATGGGCAGGAACTGAAGGTGCGGGTGGAAGGACAGTTAATCGTCAACAACCTGGCCCTGCGCCTGCATTGCGCGCTCGACGGCCTGGGCCTGGCCTGCCTACCCGAGGATGTGGCGCTGCCCCATGTGGCCGACGGCCGCCTGTTGCGCGTGCTGGACGACTGGTGCCCGCGCTATGCGGGCTACCAGCTGTACTACCCGAGCCGGCGCCACCCGTCGCCCGCGTTTACCGTGCTGCTCGACGCGCTGCGCTACCCGGCGCGGGCGCGGCTGGAAAATGGCCCCGAAAACACCCCCGTTACGCGACCTGTTTGAAAAGCCATTCGCGGATGGGCGTGATGTCATAGGCGATGCGCCACGTGTTGCGGTGGCCGCTGGCGCCCGCCGCCGACTGGCCCGGAGGAATCACCGTGCCCTGGCGCAGCGCCACGTAATTGATCTGGTTGGCGTCCGCGTGCAGGCGGTCATAGGCGGCGCGGAACTGCGCCTGCGTCCACGTGCCATCCCAGACGGCGCGGCCGATGCGCGCCCCCTCCCGCTCCAGCACGGCCGTGATGGCATTCTGTCCCGGATACGCCTTGGCATCGTCCTGCGACACCAGTATCCACAGCTTCTTGCGCGCCAGCGGCTTGACCAGCGCCGCATCCCACTGGCCGGCGACCAGGTAGGAAGCGGCAAACAGGTCCGGATACTGGATATTCATGGCGATGGCCTGCATGCAGCCGCCCGACTGGCCCGTCGCGTACAGCCGCCGAGTGTCCAGCCCGTATTCCCGGCACAGGGCCTGCACCAGGTGCACGGTGGTGTCGAGCAGGCTGGTGGTCTCGGAATTGTCGTTCGCGATCAGGGTCGCATACTGCGGCGCCAGCACGAAGCAGGGGCATTTTTCCTGCTCTTCCGGGCTGGCCCAGACGACGGCGCCGCGCCCCTGCAGCAAGGTGGTGCGCGTGATTTCGCTCGTCGCGCCCGCGTCGTGCATGAACAGCACCAGCGGATAGGCCTTGCCCGCTTGGTAAGCGCGAGGGATGAACAGGTTGTAGCGCAGCGTGTCGCCGGTGGCGGGGTCATGGAATGCAAGCTGTTTGAAGTCGTCCACCACCAGGTTGATGACGGCGCTGCTGCTCAGCGTTTTGCCATCCGGCAAGATGGTGCTGCCATCGCTGGCCAGAATGGGGGCGACCTGGGCCACCTGCACGCTGGCGCTGCGGTACACCGTGTCCGAGCCGCCGACGGGCGGACCGCCAAGCGGCCCCGGACCGCCGGCGTCCGCCGCCTGGGAGTCCGCGCCGCGCTGCGGCTGGACGTGCTGGGCGAGGATGGCGTCCGCATCGTCGGGCGACAGCGCCAGGATGACAAAGCGCCCCGCCTGCGCCCGCTGCGCCGGATCGGCCGCCGCGCTGGCATAGGCGTCCGTGATGCGGCGCCCCGCCACCTCGAATGCCGAACCTTGCAGTGTCTTGCCGTCGATGGCGACCGCGTATTCGATGGCGGCGGCCGTCAGGCGGATGCCGTCGCCGAACACCTGCGTGATGGCCGTGACTGAGCGCATGGGCGCCGGGTCGCCCTGCCCCCTGGCGGGCACGCCCAAGGTCATCAGGGTACCGGCGCTGGCGGCCAGGAAGTGTCGACGGGATGGCATGCGTATTCCCCCAGGGATGGTTCCACGCCCCGCGCCTGGCGCCGGACTGGAAGTTTCCAAAAATTAAGTTGCCTTGGCGCACATTAGCATGATGCCCGCCCGCGCCAGCGCACGCATGGATTTCCCGCCACCACCGGCACCGGCGCCGCGCGTTTGAGCCTGCGCAATTGTTAACCGGGCGTGCACGGTGAATCAAGCGAACACGCGTTTACCGCGCGGCGGCGCAGGACTATAGTGATCGCTTTCCCACCTGTTCAAGGACCGCCATGAAACTCTTCTACTCGCCGGGCGCGTGCTCGCTGGCGCCGCACATCCTCCTGCGTGAAACGGGCACGCCGTTCACCCTGGCAAAGGTCGACCTAGGCCAGCACCGCACGCAGGAAGGCGGCAATTACTATGAACTCAACCCGAAGGGCCAGGTGCCGCTGCTGGCGCTGGACGATGGCACCACCCTGAGCGAAGGCCCCGTCATCGCCCAGTACATCGCGGAACAGGCGGGCCGGCAAGACCTGTTGCCGGCGGCGGGCAGCCTGGCCCGCTACAAGGTGCTGGAATGGCAGAACTACATCACGTCCGAGCTGCACAAGTCGTTCAGCCCTCTGTTCGACCCGCGCATCGACGCCGCCACCAAGGCCCTGTTCGTGCAGCAGCTGGGCAAGAAATACGCGTGGATCAACAGCCGCCTGGAAGGCCAGGCCTACCTGACGGGGGACACGTTTACCATCGCGGACGCCTACCTGTTCGTCATCACGGGCTGGGCGCCGAACCTGGGCGTGGACCTGTCGCCGCTGGCGAACGTGCAAGCCTTCCTGGACAGAATCGCCCGGCGCGACAGCGTCAAGGCGGCGCTGGCGGCGGAAGAAGCGGGCAAGGCCGCCTGAACGCCGGGCAATGGTGCACGGCTCACGTCTTTTCCGATTTGCCGTGCATCACCATGATGGTTTGCTGCATCAGCGCGCACAGGGTTTCCTGGCCTTGCTTGACGGCAAACACTTCGCACTGCGTGACGACCAGGGTGCGGCCCGCACGCACCACCTTGCCGCGCGCGACCAGTTTCTCGCCATCGGCGGGCGCCAGCAGATTCATCTTGTACTCCACCGTCAGCACGGACGCGCCCTCGGGCACCACCGTCATGGCCGCGTAGCCGGCGGCCGAATCGGCGATCATGCCCACCACGCCGCCATGCACGAAGCCGTGCTGCTGTTCGATGCCGCGCCAGTGCGGCACGTGGATTTCCGTGCTGCCATGCTCCACCACGGGCAGGCTGGCCTGGATCAGGGCCATGGCGTGCTGCAGGTCGAAACTGGCGCGGACTCTGTCGGCGAAGTGCGGATCAGGAAGACGGGTCATGGGGATGCTTTCTCAAGGGATCAAGATAAAACGCGCTGGATACTACTTTACCCTGTCGCCCGCTTCCTGCGAACAGCGGGGTCAGCGCGGCACTGACACGCAATCCGGGCGACGCACCTTCGGCATGTTCTCATACGCAGCCAGCAGGACCTGCAAGGGAGCCATGGCTGCATCGCGATGCCCGTACACGATTTTCAACCAGGTCGCAGCCCGCAGGATCTGGCCGCTGCCCAGCCATTCGCTTTCGAGCCTGGCCCTCAGCATCCTGCGTCCCGCCGCAAACAATTCTTCCTCGTCAAACCGCTGGCTTGCCGTGCGGTGCAGGCATAGCGCATAAGCGAACTCGCGCGGCGTCAGCAATTTTCTCAGCGAGATGGGAGCGCGCTTGCCTGTCCAGTACTCATAGCC
Source organism: uncultured Janthinobacterium sp. (assembly GCA_963530105.1). Lineage (GTDB taxonomy): Bacteria > Pseudomonadota > Gammaproteobacteria > Burkholderiales > Burkholderiaceae_D > Janthinobacterium. Next base: position 1,058 of record CAUSDR010000179.1, on the reverse strand, counting down.
ATCGATGCCAGCAGCGAAGCCCAAACCCTCGCCGTGCCCGCCGCTCAGAAAGGCAAACGCCATGTAATCGTCCATTCCGCACCGCACCACTTCGCGCACGGGCCACGGATGCGTGTCATTGCGCCACTTGGCTTCCTCATACACGCGGGCGCTATGCCATGCGCTATCATCGTTGCGGCCGTCGAGCAACCATCCGCCAATGGCCTTGGCCCGGTGCAAGGTGGCACGGTGGGCATTCGGGTCGACGCCGAAGTCTTCGTCTTTCGCGATGGCCGCGTCTATCCACGCCAAGGCGCGGGAATAACGGGCGCAACCGTTTCATGCAAGCCCAGCAACGACGCAAGTACCACAGCAGAAAGATCTCCCTGGGCAACATTCCCCATAGGACGCCCGGGATCGTAGCTGCGCGCCAGCATATAGCCCAGCATTTCCGCATTAAAACCGTTTGTCTTCATTCGCAACGGATCAAAAATCATATGATGTTGTGGCCCTCTCCGCCGCTGTCCGCCATCGCACTGGACGTGCATTATTGACAATTGCAGGCCACTGCGCGGGAGCATGGGCAAGGTGCCGCCATTGGCAAAATAAATATTCTACCTATCAACCTTGCATATTGGAAATTTTGCGCTGGCGACACCAGGCTGGCGCTGCGGGCCACGCCCGCCGTGGCTTCCACCGGTTGCGCATGGACGGGCCTGTAACGCATGCCCTGCCCGTTCCTGCCAGCCGACGCCTGCGGCTTGCGCCCGCAAGGCCCCGCCGTGTGCGAAAATGCCCGCCTTCGCCATTGCCGGATCTTGCCCATGCTGCACACTGCCGTTGATACCCTCATTGCCCCCCTCTGCGCACGCGATGCGTGGCGCATCGCGCGCCATGCGGCGGCCGCCGACGCCGCCCGTTTCCTGCATCCCGCCCAGCAGGCGCTGCTGCACCGGCGCGGCTGGCTGACGATGCTGGCGCCGCGCAGCGCGGGCGGCGCCGAACTGCCCCTGCCGCAGGTGGTGCGCCTGGAAGAAGCCGTCGCCGCCATCGACGGCAGCATGGGCTGGGTGCTGACC
>CAUSDR010000178.1:0-10876 GCA_963530105.1 uncultured Janthinobacterium sp. | reverse complement strand
GCTCAAGGCCGGGGTCGTACCCTGCAGGGTACGACCCCGGATGTTGCTGGGGGTTAGGGTTAGTCTTACAAATTTTGCGCAACGATGGCGTCAGCCATCTTCTCCGCCTCATCCACGGGTTGGCTCAGCGCCTTGGTGGTATACAAGCCAGGTAGGTCGGATCAGGCCCATCGGGCCGTCATCCGACGACTTTGTTGGCGCCTGCGGGGTTGTCGGATGACGGCCTTCGGCCTGATCCGACCTACGGTATCGACGCTGCTACATTGAGTCAATGCGCCAGATTCTGCGCAATAATCGTATCCGCAAGCTTTTCCGCATCGCCCACCGGCTGCGTCAAGGCCTTGGTGGTATACAAGGCCGAGGCCACCATCGGCTGGTCCAGCGTTGCTCCTTCGCCATGGCTGGTGTCGACCGTCACGGTGGTCGACAGGCCGATGCGCAGCGGGTGGGCGGCCAGCTCCTTCGGGTCCAGGGTGATGCGCACGGGCACGCGCTGCACCACCTTGATCCAGTTGCCCGTGGCGTTTTGCGCCGGCAGCAGCGAAAACGCGCTGCCCGTGCCGGCCGACATGCCCAGCACCTTGCCGTGGTACACCACCTTGCTGCCATACAGGTCCGTCTCGATGCTGGCCGCCTGGCCCACGCGGATGTTGCGCAATTCCGATTCCTTGAAGTTGGCGTCGACCCACAACTGGTCCAGCGGCACGATGGACATCAAGGGCGTGCCTGGCGTCACGTGCGAACCCAGCTGCACGCTGCGCTTGGCCACATAGCCGGACACGGGCGCGACAACGGCGTTGCGGCGCACGGCCAGCCACGCCTGCACCACGTCGCCCCTGGCGGACAAGACAGCCGGGTGGCTGGCCAGGTGCACGCCAGCCACGCCCGACCTGGCCGATTCCGCCTGCCGCTGGGCCACGGCCAAGGCCGCTTTCGCATCGTCGACGGCCTGCTTCGCGTGGGCCAGGTCTTCGCCGGAAATCGTGTGGTCAAGCGCCAGCGGCGCGCGGCGCGCCAGGTTGCCTTGCGCCGTGGCCAGGGCTAGGCGGCGCTGCTCGATGACGGCGTCGTACTGCGCCACGCTGGCATAGCGCTCGCGCTCCTGGCGCACGACGTTGCCCAGCCGTGCTTCCGCCTGGCTCAGGGCCAGGTCCGCATCGATGCCGTTCAGGGTGATCAGGGGCGCGCCCGCTTGCACCATCTGCGTCTCGTCGGCGCGGATTTCATCGACATTGCCCGTCACTTGCGCGGACAGCGTGACCAGGTTGCCGCCCACGTAGGCGTTGTCCGTGACTTCTTCCTTGGCCAGCACCAGCTGGTAATAGGCGCCCCAAGCCACGCCCGCCACGAGGAAGGCGGCCGTGATGGCGATGAGCACGGTCTTGCGCTTGCCCGGCTGTTCGGTTGAAGGGGAGGTAGAGGTGTTGTCGCTGCTCATGATGTGTTCCGTAGTCAGTGTTATTGTTTGCTGTCGGTGCCGCTGGTGCTGTCGATGCCGCTGGCGCTGGCCGTGACATCGCTGCTGCCGCGGTAGCCGCCGCCCAGCGCCACGGTCAGGTTGATTTCCGCGTTCTGGCGCTGGTTTTGCAGCTGCATGCCCAGGTCCACCTGGCCCCGCACGGTCATTTCCGCATTGAGCTCGGTGGCGCGGTCGGCCAGTCCCTGCGCCAGGCGGGCATGGGCGTTGCGCAGCTGCGCCTCGCTGGCGCGCAGGTTGTCTTCCTGCAGGCGCAGCTGGTTTTCCACGCCCTGCACCCTGGCGCCCGCCTGCGCCACGTCGCGCACGACGTTGAACACGCTCTGGTTGTAGTCGGCGATCAGCGCATTGCGTTCGCTGCGCGCGCCGCCCAGCTGCGCCTGCAGGCGGCCGCTGTCGAACAGGGGCAGCGACAGAGCGGGACCGATGAACAGGGTGCGGCTGCCCGATTCCAGCAGCTTGCCCAGTTTGATGGCATCGAGGCCGAACGACGCCCCCAGGTCGATGTCGGGATAGAACGATGCCTGCGCCGCCTCGATATTGCTCAGCGACGCCTGCACCCGCCAGCGCGCCGCCTGCAAGTCGGGCCGGCGCGCCAGCAATTCCATGCCCAGCTTGCCTGGCAGGGCGTGCGGCAGCGCTTGCGCCTGTGCTGGCTGCAAGCTGGCCAAGTCCGTGCCATCCGCACCCAGGGATGTTCCCAACAGCGAGCGCAAGGCTTCGCGTTCCGTGACGACCAGCGTTTCCAGCAGGGCGATCTGCTGTTGCAGCAGGCTCAAGCGTGTTTGCGCGGACAGATGGTCGTCGCTGACGCCCAGGCCGTTGGCGATGCGCTTTTCCTTGTCCGCCACCAGCTGGCGCTGCAGATTCACCAGCGCATGCAGGTTATCCATGCGGGCCCAGCCGCTTTGCATGCTGAAGTAATGCTTGGCGATCTCGGCCGCCAGCATCTGTTGCGCCATCGCATACTCGGCGCGACGCGCGTTGACTTCGCCCAGGCTGGCGGCGATCTGCGCCTTGTGCTTGCCCCACCAGTCCAGGTCGTAATGGGCTTGCACGCCCACGGTTACCTCATTGTAGTAATTGCCGCCGATGGGGGCGGGCATCAGGCCATTGGCGGAATAGCGCTGGCGGCTGGCATCCGCACCGAGATCGACGCTGGGGCCGCGCTGCGCATGCTGTGCGTCGAATGCGGCCAGGGCCGTGCCGATGCGGGCGTTGGCCACGTCCAGGCTGGGGCTGGCGGCCAGGGCGCCCTCGATCAGCTGGTCCAGCTGAGCGTCCTGGAACTGGCGCCACCAGCGGGCGGCGGGCCAGCCTTCGCTGGCCAGGTGGATGTCGGCCGCCAGTTGCACCTTGGCCAGGTCTTGCTGCGGCAGTACTTGCGTGTCGGGCGGAATGCTGGCGCAGCCGGCCAGGGCCAGCTGCAAGGCCAGTGCGGTAAGGGAAAGTTTCATTGTGGTTCGCATGGTGGTTATTCCATCGCCGCGTGGTCGACGACGACGGGCGCATTCTTTTTCGGAGGTTTGATCAGGAGCAAGAGGGGCAGCACGAGGATGGTCAGCCACATCATCAGCCAGAAATCATCGAGGTAGGCGATCATCGACGCTTGCCGCGTGATTTCGCCATTCAGCGCCGCCATGCCCGTGCCCGTTCCCAGGTTGTAGACGCTGGCAATGGCGGGGTCATGCAGGGCCGGATTGGCGATGGTGATGTGCTCCGTCAAGGAGGCATGGGCGATTTGCGTATTGCGCACCAACAAGGTCTGCACGAGGGCGATGCCGATGCTGCTGCCGATATTGCGCACCAGGCTGTAGATGGCCGTGCCTTCCGCCCGCATCTGCGGCGACAGGGTGGCGAACGTGGCCGCGCTCAGGGGCACGAAGACGAGGCCCAGGCCGATGCCCTGGATGATGCCGTTCCACACCACGGTCTTCGGCACCAGGTCGAGGGTGAAATTGGCCATTTGCCACAGCGAGAACGCGGTAATGGAAAAGCCCACGCCCAGCAGGATGCGCGTGTCGATCCTGCCCGTCAGCTTGCCGACGATCAGCATGGCCATCATCGTGCCCAGGCCGCTGGGCGCCGTCACCAGGCCGGCGATCGCCGCCGGGTAGTTCATCAAGCCTTGCAGCATCGATGGCGTCAGCGCGCGGGTCGCGAACAGCACCAGGCCGACGATGAAGATGAACAGCAGGCCGCTCACATAGTTCGAGTTCTTCAATAGCCGGTAGTCGAGGAAGGACTTGCCGGCCGGGCGCAGCGCCGTGTGCGCGATGAAGTAGCACAGGCTCATGGCCAGCACAATGGCTTCGATCCACGTTTCCGTCGAAGAAAACCAGTCGTTCTGCTCGCCACGGTCCAGCAGCATCTGCAGCGCGCCGATGGACAGGCTCAAAGTGGCGAAGCCGAACATGTCGAACGTCATGCGGCCCTTGGGGGCATCCTTGCGGATATAGCGCCAGATGCCATAGAAGGCCATGGCGCCGATGGGGATGTTGATGAAGAAGACCCAGCGCCAGCTGTAGCTGTCCGTCAGCCAGCCGCCCAGCGTCGGTCCCAGGATGGGGCCGATCATCACGCCCATGCCCCAGATGGCCATGGCCGAGCCATGTTTTTCACGCGGGTTGATGTCGAGCAGCACCGCCTGCGACAGCGGCACCAGCGCCGCGCCGAACACGCCCTGCAGCAAACGGGCGGCAACGATCTCGGACAAGGTGCCCGACAGGCCGCACAGCACGGAAGCGATGGTAAAGCCGGCCACGGAAACGAGGAAGGTGTTCTTCTGGCCGTAGCGGTCGCACAGCCAGCCCGTCAGCGGCGTGGCGATGGCGGCGGCGACGATGAAGGAAGTCAGTACCCAGGTGATCTGGTCTTGCGAGGCGGACAGGCTGCCTTGCATGTGGGGCAGGGCGACGTTGGCGATGGTGCCGTCGAGCGCCTGGATGATGGTGGCGAGCATGATCGAAATGGTGATCATGCGCCGGTTCAGGGTGGGGTCCTGTGAAGCGGGCAGCGCCGGCGTGGCGCTGGCTGTGGCCGAACTCATGCGGATTTCTCCGTGGCCGCCTGCAGTGCTTCCAGCAGTTCGGTGGCGATGCGTAATTGTTCTGGATCAATGCCTTGCAGCAGCTCCTTGCGGAAGCCGTCCGCTTCCTTGCGCACCGTGTCATACACTTGCATGCCCGCCTCGGTGAGCACCACCAGCTTGACGCGGCGGTCCGTTGCCGACGGCTGGCGCTGCACGAAGCCCGATTTCACGAGCCGGTCCAGCATCGACACCATGGTGGGGTTTTCCACGCCCAGCTGGTGTGCCAGCTCGCTTTGCGAAGGCGGCTGGGGCGACTTGGCGATCATGGCGATGGCCATCCAGCTGGCTTGTCCCAGGTCCAGCTCTTTGAGGCGCCGGTCGATGGCATGGCGCCAGCCGCGCGCCGTCTTGTGGAGCGCGGCGGAAAAGCGCTCTTCGATAGAGATCATAAGGTAAGTCATCTAATAGTTAGGTATCGAACTAATATTCTAGCATGCTGCCCGCTGCGACGTGCGGGGCTTTCCCATTTCCGGCCCGGCTGGTACATTGACAGCCAGTCCATCATCTTCAGGAGGCAGCATGAGCAGCGCAGAACAGAAGCAGGCAGGACAGCACCGCGATAGCAGCGACTTTGTCATCACGCAAACCTTCGACGCGCCGCGCGAACTGGTGTTTCAATCGTGGGTCGAACCGGAACGCCTGGCCCAATGGTGGGGACCGGTCGGCTTTGAATTGAGCGTGCTGGCGCTGGACTTGCAGCCGGGCGGCGTCTTCCACTACGGCATGCGCGCCGACAATGGCTACGAAATGTGGGGCAAGTTCACTTACCAGGAGATCGACGCGCCGGAAAAAATCGTTTCCATCCTGTCCTTCGCCGATAAGCAAGGCAACGCCGTGCAGCACCCCGTCAGCGCCACCTGGCCGCTGGAGTCGTTCAATACCATGACCTTGACGGAAGAAAACGGCAAGACGACGATGACCTTGCGCTCCACGCCGCACAAGGCGACGGATGAGCAGCATGAGACCTTCAAGCAGGGATTTGAATCGATGAAGGAGGGGTTCAGGGCCACTTTTGGCCAGTTGGCGCAGTATCTGGCCCGTGTGCAGTAGTTTTTTTTGGCGGAGCTGCTTGTTTAAAAACGGCGGGCCTGAGTCGCGGGGCCGAGAAAAATCCCACGGCGGCGTGGGGTTGGCTCGCCCTGAATGCGGCCGGTGGTACCCCCCGCGCCCTGCCCCGGGCATTTTTCAGGCCCGCTGGGCCCGGGGAGCCTTCGTCAGGTGCGTGGGCGGGTTGATGCTGTCGTTTACCGTTACCGTTTGCTGTTTGCTGTTTGCTCTTTGCTGTTTGCCCGTTCGCGGCTAAGGAAGCTGGGCGCTCGCCCCAAAAGCGCATTCCTTCCAGATACAGGCACCATGCGTTTCAAATCCCCATCACTGCCTCGAAGAGATGATGAACCCACGCGTTGAACGCAAGTTTTTTGGATTCGCGTTGGTTTGGATCGCATTATAAAAATAGACGGGGAGTCGCCATGCCGCGAAGCTCACTCTGTTCTGGCTAATGGCAGTCGAATTTAGACGACTGGTGATGAAGCAATATCCTGGTCGTTATGAATATAGAAATGTAGCCAGAGTGAAATAAATAATCAACAGGGTGCCCGGAAGATGGAACCATGAAAATTTATAGTTAAAGCGAAAACGTCGTCGTGGTATTTTTTGCGTTGGCGCTTCTGGTGGAATGATTTTCTGTGGCCATACAAACGAGCCTATCCCATCGACAGGCGGCCAAGATTCAAAACGGTAAGCGTAAGCGTCAAAGTTTATTCTGCTAAATCGATCCTTTTCCTGAACAGCTTGATTGAGGGCAGCCTCGCCAGAGGATGCAGCTTCCTCTCCGTCTGCATAGAAATAGCCGTTGCTTTCATTCGCCAGTATTGCCATCGAGAGTATTTGTATGGTCGCAGCGGAGTCGTTTCTTCCTGCAGCCGTTCTGCTGCTCAAAGCATATGTATATTTCCCGACGCCTCTTGGCGGGCCTGCCCAGCTGCGGGGCGCTTTCTTTTCTCTTTTTTGCACATCAAATTCAAAGCCGATCAGCAAGGGCGCTGTTGGCTCCAGGCGCAGGAATTCTGGCGGCGTCTTGGTAATACGTAGATAAAGGACACCCTCCGCCGAAGACTTGGTCAACGTAAGGTCCGGATGCAGTTGCACATCAAAGCCAAGATTCGAGAATGCCTTGATGAAACGCGCATCCAGGTCATCGGTGTTTTTGCCAAGGAAAGCTGAAATATTAATACTCATTGTCGGGACTGAATGTAGCCATGAATACTGCTTGATTGTTCGCGATGGAGCGCGCGGTAGAGGAATCTGAACGTGTTCTTGCGGCCCGTGACAGACCTGAATGTGCTTGCGCTCCAGGTCAAACCCTGCCACTTGGCCCGATCAGGCGGGGATGGGTCACGACTCATCCCGCTGCGCATCCCGTTCGCGGCAGCTCAGGGACGCATAGTGGCCCTTGGGCACCTTGTTGCGTATCGCCACTTCGCGCAGTTGCTGCGCCAGATCGACATTGTCGGTGAACGTGCAGCGGTTGGCCTGGGCGAACCGGGCCAGGTTTTGCGTGCTGCCTTGCACCTTCACCGTCACGCCCACGCCGGGGCTGACGCAGCAGCCGATGTATTGCGTGATGTATTCCTCTTCGATCAGCACCAGTTCGTGGCCCAGGAAGGGCGACGGCTGCTTGAGCAGGTAGTAGTCGGTGTAGTCGGCGCGCTGGTTGGGTTTCCTGTCAATCAATCCCGCCTGCATGTAGGCCTGGATGGCCTTGCCGGACGTGCCCGTGCGTTCGCTGCTGCCTTTCTTGAGCTGCATGGCGTGCTGCAAGCCGCTGTCAAGCGGCGCGGCAGCGGCGGCGAAGGCCAGGGCGGAAGCTGCGGCAAGCAGGGTCAAGGCGACGGAGCGTTTCATGGCGCCTCCATGCCCAGCATCTGCCGGATCACCGGCAAGATCATCTTCCACGCGTTCGAGGTGGCCGCGATCTCGTCGTAGTGGCTGGCGCCGGGCAGGATCAGCACTTCCGCATGGTCGCCGGCCAGCTGGGCCCGGGCCGCGTAGTCGTGCGCCACCCGGGGCGGGGAGATGGTGTCGAGCTCGCCCGTGGCCAGCACGGTGCGGCTGCCGTTGGGCATCAGCTCGGCCGCGCTGGTATCGCTGTAGATGTCGGGACGCTGCGCGCTGGCGCTGCCTGCCAGCTGCGCGATGTCGCGCTCGCAGCTGGTCTTGATCAAGTCCCGCTCATGGCGCAGGTCGGCCAGGCCGCCCAGACTGAGGATATTGTCTACTGGCAGGAAGGTATCGCGGTACAGGGGACTGGTCCTTGGCAGCTTGCCGCGGCCGGCGAGCCATTGCACCAGTTGACCGCCGGCCGAATGGCCCATGGCCAGAATGCGGCTCGTGTCGAGCTGGTACTGGCTGGCGTGCTGCTGCAGGCTGTCGAGCGCCGCGTGCATGTCCTGGTAGGTGCCCGGATAGCCGCCGCCCGGCTCGTCCACCCGGCGGTACTCCACGTTCCACACGGCGATGCCCTGCGCGGCGAGGGCGCCGGCCACGTTGCGCATCTGCGTGATGCCGCCGAACTCCACCGTCCAGCAGCCGCCATGCACGAGCACCACGACGGGGAACGGTCCCGCGCCGCCCGGACGGAACAGCTGCGCGTATTGCGACGGCGCCGCGCCATAGGCGACCTGTGCCGTGGGAGCGGGGCCGTGCAGGATCAGGTAGGCATCCAGGCTCATGGGGGCGGCGACGGCGCCGTGGACAGAGGCGAGCAGGGCGGTGGCGATCAGGGAAGGGGCGATGGTCATGGGATCTTGCGCTTGAGAGAGTGGCAACACTCTAGCATAGGCGCGTGGTTCCGCAACAGGGGGCGGCTGCCGGGCGCAAGAATATAAAACACCGTTCCATCCGCCCCTCAGAAAGCGTTGCCACATGGTATATTCCGGGCATCAGTTATCCCCATATCGACACGGTGCACGCAAACAACATTCTTTCATTGCTGGACGCCGAGCATAGTGCGCTGGGAAGCATCGCGGCCGGGGCGGACCTGGCGCACGCCATCGAGCATTTATTGCTGGCGCTGGAAGCGCAGTCCGATGCGGCGATGCATGCCTGCCTCGTCCTGATCGACGAGGCCGACCGCTTCTGCGGCTTGTCCGCGCCGAGCCTGCCGCAAGACCTCTGCCTGGCCCTGCGCCATGGCGGCGAACAGCCATCCCCGTTCAGCGCGGCCGCCTTTGCCGGCGCGCCCGTGTATTGCGGCGACATCACGCGCGACCTGCAATGGAGCGCGGGCCGCATGGAAGCCATGCTGCACGGCTACCGGGCATGCTGGGTGGCACCCGTGTTTGGCGCCAGCGGCCACATCCTGGGCGTGCTGGGCTTGCTGTTCCAGGCGCCATGCCATCCCACCCAGCCCGAGATCGACCTGCTGGCGCTGGCCGCGCGCGTCGCCGCCCACGTCATCGAGCGGGGGCAGCTGGAAAAAAGCCTGCGCGACAGCCGCGAACATTTTCATTACGCCATCGAACTCAATACCCAGGTGCTGTGGACGGCCGGGATCGACGGCAAACTCGACTACGTGGCGCAGCGCTGGCGCGAATGGACGGGCTGCAGCGGCCTGGGCACCAACTGGCTGGAAGCCATCCATCCGGACGATATCGGCCATGCGCTGGCCGCGTGGAGCGAATCGGTGGGCAGCGGCCAGCCGTTCGACGCGGAAATGCGCGTGCGGCGGCAGAATGGCCAGTACCGCTGGGTGCATTCGCGCGCCTACTGCCGGCAGGACGAGTCCGGCAAGACCGTGAAATGGTATGGCTCGTGCGAAGACATCGACGAGCACTGGCAGGCGCGCAATGCCTTGCTCGACAGCGAAGCGCAGTTCCGTTCGCTGGCCTCCACCATGCCCAACCAGGCCTGGCTGGCGGACGCCAACGGCGCCACCTACTGGGTCAATGCCCAGGTCTGCGACTACACGGGCCAGACCCTGCAATCGCTGGTGGAAGGCGGCTTTCGCCACTGCGTGCATCCCGACGACCAGATGGCGACGCAGCAAAGCTGGCACCAGGCGCTGGCCAATTCCTGCGCCTACGAGTACGAATTTCGCATGCGCGGCGTCAGCGACGGCCTGTACCGCTGGTTCCTGGCGCGCGCCTTGCCCCTGTTCGACGAGGCGGGCAAGGTGCTGCGCTGGGTCGGCACGAACACGGACGTGCAGGAACAGAAGAACGTGCTGGAAAAGATGGCTTACCTGAATTCCTCGCTGGAAGTGGAAATGGCCAACCGCACGGCCGACCGCGACCGCATGTGGCGCCTGTCGACCGACATCATGCTGGTGGCCGACATGCGCGGCATGATCATCGCCGTCAATCCCTCCTGGACGGGCATCCTCGACCGGCCCGAAATCGAATCGCTGGGCATGGATTTCATCAGCCTCGTGCATCCCGACGACCGCATGGCGGCGCTGCAGGATTTGTCGCGCCTGGCCCATGGCGCGGCGACTCTGCGCATGGAAAACCGCTACCGGCGCCGCGATGGGGGCTACCGCTGGATTTCCTGGACGGCCGTGCCGGCGCAAAAGCTGATCCACGCCATCGGCCGCGACGTGACGGATGAAAAGGATGCGCGGCTGGCGCTGGTGCGCAGCGAGCAAGCCTTGCTGCAGGCGCAAAAGCTGGAATCGATCGGCAAGCTGACGGGCGGCGTGGCGCATGACTTCAATAACGTGCTGCAAATTATCTCGGGCAATCTGCAATTGCTGAAACTGACGGTGGCCGACAACCCGCAGGCGGCCAGCCGCCTCGATTCGGCTGCCTCGGCCGTGGAACGGGGCGCCAAGCTGTCGTCGCAACTGCTGGCCTTTGCGCGGCGCCAGCCGTTAAAGCCGCTGGTGACGGACCTCGGCCACTTGCTGCGCCGCATGCACGAGCTGATCCGCCGCGCCCTCGGTGAAGATGTATTTGAGGAAACTTTCATCAGCGACGGCCTGTGGCACACCCTGGTCGACCCGAACCAGATGGAAAACGTGCTGCTGAACATGGCCATCAATGCGCGCGACGCCATGCAAAAAGGCGGGCGCCTGACGTTCACCCTGAGCAATGTCACGCTCGATGCCGCCTACGCCAGCCTGCATGCCGACGTGCTGGCCGGCCAGTATGTGCTGCTGACCATCACGGACACGGGCCACGGCATGGAACGCGAAGTGATCGACCAGATCTTCGAGCCGTTCTTCACCACCAAGCGCGAGGGCGAGGGCACGGGCCTGGGGCTGTCGATGGCGTACGGCTTCATCCGCCAGAGCGCGGGCCACATCAAGG
>CAUSDR010000177.1:0-10891 GCA_963530105.1 uncultured Janthinobacterium sp. | reverse complement strand
GTCGGCTGCCTTGCTGCCTGCCTACCTGCCTGCCTGTCTCACCTTTCTCACCTGACTGTCGCCTGCCTGACTGCCTGCCTGACTGTCGCCTGCCTGCCTGACTGCCTGACTGCCTGCCTGACTGACTGACTGACGGCCTGACTGACGGCCTGTCCCACCTGACTGTCGGCTGTCTGGCTGCCTTGCCGCCTGACTGCCGCGTGACCTGCTTGCCAGTCGCATGATGACTTGACGGCTTGCCGCCAGGCGCCCTTTTCCCACTCTGCGCCCTGCTCCCCTCTGCACATGAAGAGACAGCGGCAACGCGCGACATGCGCAATTCACCGCGCAAACCGCTACCCCGCCATGCGCGAGGCGTGGCGGCACAGTTCCAGGAAACCCGTCAAGCGGGGCGAGAGGATCTTTTTAGACTGGCGGATCAGATAAAAGTTGCGCGTCAATGGCGGCAGCATGGTCTCCAGTTCCACCAGTTGCCCGCTGGACAGCAGATCGGCCACGACCACGCGCGACAGGCAGGCGACGCCCAGCCCCGCCGCCGCGCCATATTTGATGGCTTCAGAATTGCTGAACTCGCCTGCGGCGCGCAGGTAGTGCAAGTACGGCACCAGCGCCTGCTCGACGGCTTCCCGCGTGCCCGAACCCGCCTCGCGCAGCAGCCAGCCCGCCTGGTTCAGCTCCGCAAAGCTGAGCAGGTGGCGCACTTGCGCCAGCGGGTGGGTGGGCGCGGCAACGATCAGCATCTGGTCCGCCAGCCACGGCTCCACCAGCAAGCCCGCCTCGTGGCACGGCCCTTCGATCAAGCCGATATCGACGCGGAATTCCGCCACGGCGGCGGCGATATCGGCCGTGTTGGCGATGGTCACTTGCGGAATGCTGCGCCCGTACTGCTGCGCCGCCTGCGCCAGGATCTGCGGCAGCAGATAGATGCCAATCGTCGTGCTGGCGCCGATCTGCAGGCTGACGGGCACGGACGGGTCGGCGCCCGCGAACTGGCGCTCGATGCTGGCTGCGGCATCGCGCATCTGCCGCGCCTGCGGCAGCAGCAATCGGCCATTATCGTTGAGCACGAGGCGCTTGCCGACGCGGTCGAACAGCTGCGCGCCCAGCAAGGTTTCCAGTTCATTCAGCGCCGCGCTGGTGGCCGATTGCGACAGCGCGATCTGCCCGGCGGCTGCGCTGGTGCTGCCCGTGTCCGCCACGGCGAGGAAAATTTGCAATTGCCGCAAGGTCAATGCCATGTGCCACGCTCCTTCATTTACCTATTTTCTAGCTTAAACATACAAAAACAATCCGTTTTACCATTTAATAGGCAAACTGTACAGTCATGCCATACGAACCAAGAACCATGGAGTACGGCATGTCATCCTTATCCACAACAACTACACACAGTGTCAGCGACCGCTACGGCCGTTTGCTGCCGGGCCTGCTGCTGAGCGGCATGATCGCCTGGGGCGCCATCCAGCTGGGCAAGCTGCCATGGATGCAAAACCACGGCATGAGCGCGCTGACCCTGGCCATCATCCTCGGCATCGTGCTCGGCAACAGCGTGTATGCGCGCCTGGCGCCCACGTGCGGCGCGGGCGTGGCGTTTTCCAAGCAGACGTTATTGCGCTTGGGCATTATTTTGTATGGCTTCCGCCTGACCTTCCAGGACATCGGCCAAGTGGGCCTGGCCGGCATCGCCATCGACGCGCTGGTGCTGGCGTCGACCTTCGGCCTGGCCATGTTCCTCGGCACCAGGGTCTTCAAGCTGGAACGCAACAGCGCCATCCTGATCGGCGCCGGCAGCTCCATCTGCGGCGCGGCGGCCGTGATGGCGACGGAACCCGTCGTCAAGGGCCGCAGCGAGGATGTCACCGTGGCCGTCTCCACCGTCGTGGTGTTCGGCACCCTCGCCATCTTCCTGTACCCGCTGCTGTACCAGCTGAACCTGGGCTGGCATGTGCTGGCCGCCACGCCATCCGCGTTTGGCGTGTACATCGGCTCGACCGTGCATGAAGTGGCACAGGTGGTGGCGGCCGGCAAGTCGATCGGCCAGGAAACGGCGAATGCGGCCGTGATCGCCAAGATGGTGCGCGTGATGATGCTGGCGCCCTTCCTCGTCATCCTGTCGGCCGTGCTGGCGCGCGGCAAGGCCAAAGCCGGCGGCGGCGATGGCAAGGCGGCCAAGCTGGCCATCCCCTGGTTCGCCTTCATCTTCATCGCCGTCGTCGCCTTCAATTCGCTGGGCTGGCTGTCGGGCGGCGTGGTGGCTACCATCACCGATATCGACACGGCCCTGCTGGCCATGGCCATGGCGGCCCTGGGCTTGACGACGCACATGTCGGCCATCCGCCGCGCCGGCATCAAGCCCCTGCTGCTGGCGGGCCTGCTGTTCTGCTGGCTGATCGCCGGCGGCGCCGCCATCAACCATGTGGTGACAGGGCTGTTTGCCTGACCACGCCGGCCTTGCCCGGCACCGACGCGTGGCGCGGCCACGCCCCGCTGGGTGGGGCCGCCGCGGGGCGGCCGGCGCGGGAAGCGAAAACTTCGTACAATATGCGTGTTTTGACTCTCGAACCGGCCCCGGCCCCACCCAGGAATCTCCATGCATCTCTCGAACTGGCTGCTTTTCTGCAGCGTTGCCCTGCTCGTCACGTTTTCTCCCGGCCCGGCCGTCCTGCTGGCCATCTCGAATGCCATCGCCGTCGGCCCGCGCCGCGCGATGATCAGCAGCATGGGCAATGGCTTCGGCCTGTTCATCATTTCCGGCGTGGCCATGGCCGGCATGGGCGTCGTGCTGGCCACCTCGGCCACCGCCTTCATGCTGCTGAAACTGGCCGGCGCCCTGTACCTGGTGTACCTGGGCATCAAGCAATGGCGCAGCAAGGCCAGCATCGTGGCCGCGGCGCCCGTGGTGCAAGGCGCGGCGAATCCCAATTCGTTCTGGAAACTGTTCCGCCAGGGCTTGACGGTGGCGCTGACGAATCCAAAGGCCATCCTGTTCTTTTCGGCCCTGTTCCCGCAATTCATCACGCCGGGCGAACCGGTGGCCATCCAGTTCACCGTGCTGACGACCTCGTTCGTCGCCTGCGCCATGCTGGCCCATTTGTTTTACGCCAACCTGGCGCGCCTGCTGAAAACCCAGCTGGCCACGCCGGGCCGCGCCAGGCTGTTCAACCGCATCTGCGGCGGCGCCTTCGTGCTGCTGGGCCTGAGCCTGCTGCGCCTGCGCGCCAAGACGGCATAACTAGCCTTATTCCGACAGGAAGGCCTCGATGCTGGCCGCCAGGGCCAGCGGCGTTTCATTCATCGGATAGTGTCCCGCGTTGGCCAGCACCTGCAAGCTGGCCTGCGGGTACCACGCCAGATACGTGCGGCGCATCAGGGCCGCGTCAAAACGCGGGTCATGCTCCCCCACCAGCGCCAGCAAGGGCAATGGCGAGGCCGTCCGCATGACTTCCCCGCTGAAATCCGTTTCGCTCCACGCCAGGAAATAGCGGGCGAACGCGGCCGGGTCTGAACTTTCCCATGAGTATTGCGCCTTCCAGTCCGGCCAGGCCGTGGGCAAGCGTCCGCCCGTGCTGCGGTCGATGATGGCGCGCCGCCCCGCCACGCTGGCGCTGGCGTCGAGAAACATCTGCCGCGCCGCCGCATCGAAGGCCACGCCGCAGCTGGGCACGGGCGCCACGGCCACCAGCTTGCGCAAGCGCAATGGCGCCAGCAAGGCCAGCTGCTCCATCGCCATGCCGCCCATGGAGTGGCCCGCCACGCTGAAGGTGGCAAGATCCAGCGCATCGGCCAATGCCAGCGCATCGCGGGCCACTTCCGCCATCGAATATTCTCCCGCCGCGCCGCGCATGCCGCCATAGCCGCGGTTATCCATGAAAATATAGCTGAAGGCGCCGCCGTCGAGACCCGCTTCCATGGGCGCAAACGCGTGCGCGTCGCCAAACCAGCCATGCAGGACGATGACGGCATGGGGACCCGCGCCCACGCGGTGATAAGTATTGTGCATGCACCCTCCTGAAAAGAGAGGATGGTAAGCGCCCGTCAAGCGGCCCGCCTTCGACAACAGGTCAAATACTGTAGAGTACGGGCCATGGATGATTTTTATACGGAAGTGCCGCGCCCGCTGATCGCCACGGCGCGCGATTACCCCGCCGGCGCCATCTTTCCCAGCCACAGCCATGCGCGCGGGCAATTTGCGTTTGCGGCAAGGGGCGCCATCAGCGTGCACACGCCGCAGGGCAACTGGCTGGTGCCGCCGCAGCGCGCGTGCTGGCTGCCCGCCCGGCTCGCCCACGGCATGCGCATGCATGGCGGCGTGACCATGCACAATGTGTTCATTGACGACCTGGCCGCCGGCATGGCCGGCTTGCCACGCCACTGCCAGGTGCTCGACGCGTCGCCCCTGCTGCGCCAGCTGCTGCTGGACGCCGTGCGCGTCGATACGCTGTACGCCGAGGATACGCGCGGCGGACGATTGATGGCCTTGCTGCTCGATGAAATCGCCGCCATGGCGCCCCTGCCCCTGAGCGCGCCCTTGCCGCAGGATGCCCGGCTGGCGCGCCTGTGCATGGCATTGCTGCAGCAGCCCAGCCTGAACACGGGCCTGGACGCGGTGGCGGCGCAGGCCGGCATGAGCCGGCGCACCTTCACCCGGCATTTCCGCGAGCAGACGGGCCTGGGCTTTGCCCAGTGGCGCCAGCAAGCCTGCCTGCTGGCCGCCATCACGCGGCTGGCCGAGGGCCAGGCCGTCACGACAGTCGCGCTGGACCTGGGCTATGCCAGCCCCAGCGCCTTCACGGCCGCGTTTCGCCGGGTGCTGGGCCAGGCGCCCAGCGGCTACCTGGCTTAGGCAAGGATGGCGGCGATGCGCCGCGCCAGCGCCTGCGCCAGTTTCTGCACGTGGTAGCCATCGACGAAACCATGATGGGCCTGCGCGGAAAACGGGATGCGCATGCGGCCGTCTTCCTGCGCGGGGCCGAACTTGCCCCAGGTAAATGTGGGAATGTCGGCGTCGCGGTGATGGCAGACGGGATGCTCGATGGCCGCCAGCTCCAGCCATGGCAGGCAGGTAATGAAGATATTGTTGCGCTGCTCGCGCGCGCTCTCGCCGTCGCCCGTGTTGATCAGCGCGGCGCTGGCTTCGGCGTAGCGCTTCGCCGCCAGGCTGCGTTCGATGAACAGGTCAAGCTGGTCCGTCATGGTGAAGCGCGTGTAGTTCAGGTTGTCATCGCCATTGATGACGGTGTAGGAAGCGGGAAAATCGTCGATCTTGATCACGTCGCCCTGGTGGATGCGGTACATGAAATTATCGATCTCCTTCACCGTGTTCAGTAGGCAGAACAGGAAGAAGTGAAACACGGGAATTTTCCGTTCCTTGCACCAGGGCCGGAAATCCGGCACGTCGAGCTGGAAGTTGATGTTGACGAGGGGATTATCGAACTTGCGGAACAAGTCATAGCGGTCGCGCCGCTTTTCAAAATTTTTCATGCGGCGAGTGTAGACGATGGGGTACTGGCGGGCAAGCCTGCGCGCCAGGCATCACGTCACGGGAGCGGGCGCATGGCGCTGCAGCAAGGCGGCAATGTGTTTGCCAGTGTCGTCCTTGCGCTTGCGCGCGCGCAGCCGCGCCGTCCAACCCGCCCAGCCGGGAATATCGGGGTCGGCGCCATGGCGCAGCAGCAGCTCGACCATTTCCGCATAGTCGCCCTGCACGGCCAGGCTCAATGGCGTTTCGCCTATCTTGTCTGCTTCATGGAGGTCGACGGGCACGCCGGCAGCGAGCAGCAATGCGACGGCGCGGTAGTGTTCGCCCGCGACCGCATGATGCAGGGGCGTATAGCTCAGCTCATCGAATAGCTGCGGCGCACAGCCAGCGTCCAGCAGGCGCCGCATTTCCTTCAAGTTTCCCTCCTGCGCGGCGCGGTGCAGCTGTTCCCGCGCAAACCAGTCTTCCCCCGCCCTGGCCGGCTTCCTGCCCTGCCTCATGTGGCCAGGCCCCGCTGCACCTTCCACGCCAGCGGCAAGGTCAGCAGCAATACGGCCGCCAGCGCCAGCAAGGCCGTGGGCACGCTCGTATGGTCGCCCAGCGCGCCGAACAGCACGGGCGACAGCGCCCCGCCGCCGATGCTGCCCGTATAGAACAGGGCGAATGCATGCTCGCGCTTGCCGGGATCGGCCAATTCCGGCACCACGCCATACAGCACGGACGAAGTGCCATTGAGCGCCAGTCCCAGCAGGGGCAGCATGGCCATGACGCCGGCCAGCGGCAGCCACAGGGCCAGCACGATCAGCAGCGAGGTCATCGATTCCGTCAGCCACACGGTCTTCATCATGCCGATGCGCGCGCCCAGGTAGCCGCACAGCAACTTGCCGAAGGCGCCGCCCACGAACAGCAGCGATAGCGCCACGCCGATGCCGGCCGTGCCCGCGCCCTTGCTTTTCAGCAAGAATGGCAAAAAGGTGAGAAAACCCATACGCACGGCGCTGTCCAGGGTGCCCGTGGCCAGCAAGGCACGGAAGCTTGCCTTCGAGCCGCTGCCGGCGATGGTCTTGCCCGCCTTCTTCGTGCCACCCGGCAGTTCGCCCGGTTTCGGCAGCAGCCACCACAGCATGCCGGCCGCCGCCAGGCCCAGCAATCCCAGCAGGGAGACGCTGGCTTGCCAGCTGCACACCAATAACAGCAAGCCCACGAGCGCCGGGATCAGGGTCTTGCCGATGTCGCCCGCGAAGTTGTAGTGCGACAGCGCTTCCTTCACGCCGCCGCCCGCCTCGTGCGTGTCGGTGACGATGGACGACGCCAGCGGATGCTGGGTGCTGGCGCCCAGGCCGCCCAGCAGCAAAGCGATGAGCAGCACGGCCAGGCCGCCCGCCTGCCCCGCGACCAGGTAGGCGACGCCGGCCAGCGCCGTGCCGCCCACCAGCATGCGTTCGCGCCCCCAGCGTCGCGCCAGGCGGCTGGCCAGCAGCTGGAAGCCGGCCATCATGCCCGAATACGAACCGCGCAGCAGCCCCACCATGGCGTAGCTGATGGCAAATTGCGCCTGCCAGATGGGCAGCAGCACGTAGATGACATCCGTCAAGCCGTCGTGCACGGCATGCGCGCCGCAGGCAGCGAACAGCGAGCGGCGGCGGATCGATTTATCGGAGGGAGACGAGGTGGCGGACAGCGTGGTGGCGGACGGTTCGGTCATGACAGCGCATGCGGGAAATCAGGAGGCGACCAGCTTACACCAATCGCTGCGGATCGTCTTGATTTGACAACAAAGCTTGCGCGTGCAAACGCAACGCGAAGCTAATGCGGCACCGCTGGCAGCGTCAATCGACGCCGGCAGCGGCGCCAAGCAAGCTGCCTATTTTCCCATCCCGTCCTTGCCCATCGCATCCTTTTTCATTGCATCCTTTTTCATCTCATCCTTTTTCATTGCATCCTTCTTCATGCCGTCTTTACCCATGGCATCTTTCGCCATGCCATCCTTGGCCATGTGGTCCTTCTTCATGTGTTTCTTCGCCATCGGCTTGTGCATGGCATCCTTGCCCATGGCATCCTTGTGCATGGCGTCGGCCGAGGCATCCTTGGCCATCGGGTCTTTCTGCATGGCATCCTGGGCGAACGCGGCGCCGGACACGAGGATGGCGGAAGCGAGGATGGCGGCGAAGGTGGTGATGGTGGTTTTCATGATATGTCCTTGTCTCAGTGTTGGATGGGCAAGATTGCCCGGTGGTAAAACTGTTGCCGTGCTACGCGGTGCTGCTTGCTGCCAAATCTGCCTAATAACAGCTAGGCCGGGAGGTGGCCAGGGCCAGGCGCATTGCCGCAGGCAGTACGCTCGGTACGGCAAGGCCATGCAACATGGCCGCCTTTGCCGTCTTCCTAGGAACCGCCAAACCAGTTGTAGCCCTGGTTCTCCCAATACCCTCCCGGGTAAGTATTCGTGACGAAGATGGCCTGGATGTGCTTGGGGTTCTTGTAGCCCAGCTTGGTCGGCATGCGCAGTTTCATGGGGTAGCCATACTTGGGCGGCAATGCCTGGCCGTCGTAGCTCAGGGCCATGATGGTTTGCGGATGCAGGGCCGTGGCCATGTCGATGCTGGTGAAGTAATCGTCGGCGCACTGGAAGCCCACGTATTTCGCCGTCGTGTCGGCGCCGATGCGCTTGAGGAAGTGGGCAAACGGCACGCCGCCCCACTTGCCGATGGCGCTCCAGCCTTCCACGCAGATGTGGCGCGTCACCTGCGTTTCCTGCGGCAAGGCGCGCAGCTGCGGCAGGCTCCACGGCTGCCTGTCGGCAATCAAGCCGCTCAATTCCAGGCGCCAGGCGTCGCCGTCGACCTCTTCCACTTCTTCCTCGCCGTAATACGCGTTGAAGGGGAACGGCCGCGTGATCATGGAGTCCGGGTAGGTCGGCGCCAGTCTGTTCGGATCGAAGAGCCAGGCCTGCACCCCGTCGTTCATGCGCGACACGGCCGCCAGGGCCGTCTCGATGCTGGACGGATCGCTGGCATTGCAGCCCGTCAGCAGGGCCAGGCCGCCCAGGCTCAGGCTGCGCTGCAGGAACAAACGGCGCGACGGCTGCTTGATCTGGCGCAAGGCGTCGGCCAGCATGGCCTGGCCCTGCTCTTGCACGATGATGGTTTTTTTCATGCTCATCTCCTTTAGCGGCCCCGCAGCATGGCCAGCAAGGTGCGCGGCACCAGCGCCACCATCACCAGGTGCACGCCGACAAAGCCCGTCAGCAGCGCCATGGCGATGAAGTGAACTCTGCGCGCGCCCTCGTAGCCGCCCATCAGCTCGCGCAGGATGGGAAATTGCACGGACTTCCACAGCACCAGCCCGGACAGCACCAGCACGATGCAGTCAAGCATGACGAACAGGTAGGCGGCGCGCTGCACCATGTTGTAGCGGCGCGGGTCGGCATGCGCCAGCTTGCCTTGCAGGGCGGTGGCGACATCGGCCAGCAGCAAGCGCGGCGACAGGGGAAAGAACTGGCGCCGCAGCCTGCCCGAAACAATATTAATGACCAGATACAGCAGGCCGTTGACCACCAGCAGCCACATGGCGGCGAAATGCCATTGCAGGGCGCCGCCCAGCCAGCCGCCCAGGGTCAGGGCGCGCGGCAGTTCGAACGGAAAAAATGGCGCCGCGTTGTAGATGCGCCAGCCGCTGCTGGCCAGCAGCACGACGGCCACGGCGTTGAGCCAGTGCGTCAGGCGCAGCCAGGCGGGGTGGATGGTGGCGCTGGGCAGCGCGGGCGCACGCATCACGCACCTCCCCTGGCGCATGGCGCCGTACTGACGGCTTGCAGGATGGCGCTGCCGCCGGTGCGCTGCACGAAGGCCGCCACCTGCAGGTGCTCCGCGCGCCAGCTGGCGGGCAGCTTCACTGCGCGGCGCAGCCGGGCTTGTCCTTGCGCCAGCGCCACGGGCCCCAGCCACAGGCGCACGGCGGCGTCGTGGCGCAGGGTGGCGCCCCGGTTCTCGCCGCGCAGCACGGTCGACACGATGCCGCTTTCAGTGACGGCCACATACAGGTCGCCGCTGGTCTGCGCATCGGGCGCCGCCGCCTGTGCTTCCAGCAGCAAGGTGCCGTCCGGCCCCGGCGTGGCGGACAGGCGGATATTCACGGCGGCGGGAGTCGCGTTGATGCGGCGGATGGCGTCCGGCAGCTGCGCATCCCAGCCGCGCAATTCCATGCCGCCGACGAAAAACTGTGGCGTGTAGGCCACGTGGCGGGGCTGGTGGCGCAGCAGCGCGGCCTGGCGCGCGTCGAATGGCGGCTGCGCCAGCGCATCCTTCCAGCCGATCTGGTCCCAGTAGGTGACGTGCAGGGCCAGCGGCACGATCAGGCTGTCCGCGCCCGCCTCCTGGCGCAGGGCGTTCAGGCGCCGGTCGGCGGGCGGGCAGCTGGAGCAGCCTTCGCTGCTGTACAGTTCCACCAGGGCCGCCGTGCGCGGCCCGCTGTTCACCGTGCAGCGCTGGCCGGCAGCCGTTTGCGCCATGGCCGGCGCTGCCATTGCCAGGCCCAGCAGGGGGAGAACAAGAGTTGCAAGTCGGTGCTTGATGTGCATGGTGATTAGCCGGTATAGTGAAAAAGCGTGAAGAAAAAGCTGTCCTGCCCGTCAATTCGCCACGCTGGCCCGATTGGTTACAGCCGCCGTCAATTAAGGTGAAATTTATTTTTATCAACGCCTGTCACCAAAGGCCCGCATGCAACGAATACCCGTAAGCGAACACCTGCATGGCACGGAATTGCGGCTGCACGGGCTGATGCTGCGCGGGCTCGACGGCGATGCACTGGCTTACCGCAGCTTCCTGCAAGCGACCAGCGCGCATTTGCGCGCCTTCCTGCGGCGCCGCCTGCAGCGCTGGCCGGACGAGGTGGAAGACCTGGTGCAGGAGTGCCTGCTGGCCATCCACAACCAGCGCCTGACGTATGACACGGGCGTGCCGCTGACGTCATGGATCCATGCGATCGCGCGCTATAAACTGATCGACTGGCTGCGCCGGCATGCGCGGCGCGAGGCGCAGCACTTGCCGTACGACGAAGACGATGGCGCGCAGGAACTGTTTTCCAGCGCCGACGCCGAGGCGGCCGAGGCCAGCCGCGACCTTTCGCAATTGCTGCAGACCTTGCCGGCGCAGCAGCGCGAGGCCATCGTGCATACCAAGCTCGACGGCTGGTCCGTGCGCGACACGGCGGCCGCCATGCATATTTCAGAAGCCAGCGTCAAAGTGGCCGTGCATCGCGGCCTGAAGGCGCTGGCGGCCAACATCAGGACTAGCACTGAAGGGATTGCACCATGAAAACCGATGACTTGATCGCCATGCTGGCAAGCGGCCCGGACGTGGCTGCCGCGCCGCCGCCCGGCGCGTCCTGGCGCGCCAGCGCCACCCTGGGCGCCGG
>CAUSDR010000176.1:0-10907 GCA_963530105.1 uncultured Janthinobacterium sp. | reverse complement strand
CCGATTTGCAGATTCTGCGGCTGTTGCAGGATGAAGGACGGCTGTCCAACGCGCGCCTGGCCGAGCGCTTGAAGCTCAGTGAAACCCCCGTCTGGCGCCGCTTGCGCCGCCTGGAAGAGGAGGGCTTCATTACCGGTTACCAGGCTTTGCTGAACCGCAAGAAGCTGGGCATCGGCCTGGTGGCGTTCGTGCGCGTGGTGTTTGCCAACCATGGCGGCGAGCAGCCATCGCAGTTCGAGCAAGCCATCGCCACGATTCCCGAGATCCTGTCCTGCCACAACGTGGCGGGCGAAGCCGACTATTTCCTGCAAGTGGTGGCGCGCGACCTGGAAGCGTATGGCGAATTCGTCTCGACCGTGCTGCGCCGCCTGCCTGGCGTGGCGGAAATCCAGTCCAGCCTGTCGATGCGCGAAATCAAGTCGTCGAACCGCCTGCCCTTGCTGCTGGCCTGAGGCGTCGGCGCCGCACTATAATTGAAACAGTTGCCCGGCACGTGGTGCCTGGCCCCCTGACTGTTTACAAGGACCGCCATGCCCGATTCCCTGTCGCCCCTGTTTCCCGCCCTGTCGCCGAACCGGCACGGCATGCTGGCGGTCGATGACCTGCACACCATTTATTGGGAAGAGTGCGGTAATCCCGACGGCATTCCCGTGCTGTTCCTGCACGGCGGTCCCGGTGCGGGCCTGTCGCCGCAGCACCGGCGCTTTTTCGACCCGCAGCGCTACCGCGTGATCCTGTTCGACCAGCGCGGCGCCGGCAAGTCCACGCCACTGGGCGAGTGGCGCAACAACACGACGCAGCTGCTGATCGCCGATATCGAGCAATTGCGGGCCCAGTTCGGCATCGATCAGTGGCTGGTGTTTGGCGGCTCGTGGGGCTCGACCCTGGCGCTGGCCTACGGCCAGGCGCACCCGGCAGCTTGCCTCGGTTTCGTGCTGCGCGGCATCTTCCTGTGCACGCAGGCGGAAATCGACTGGTTCATCGAAGGCGTGCGCTGGTTCTATCCGGAACTGTACGAGGAATTCGCCGCGCCCATTCCGGCCGAGGAGCGGGGCGACCTGCTGGCCGCCTACGTGAAACGCATCCTCAGCAGCGACCCCGCCGTGTACTGGCCGGCGGCGCGCGCCTGGAGCCGCTTCGAAGGGCGCCGCGTGTACCTGATGCCGCAGCCGGAAGACGCGCCGAACGACGCACTCGACCTGGGCGTGGGCCGGCTCGAATCGCATTACATGGCCAACCTGGGCTTCATGGATGAAGACCAGCTGATCCGCGACATGGGACGCATCGCGCATTTGCCGGCCGTCATCGTGCAGGGCCGCTACGACGCCATCTGCCCGCCGCTGTCGGCCTACCGCCTGCAGCAAGCCTGGCCCGGCGCGCAGCTGGAAATGATTCCCGACGCGGGCCACGGCGCGCTGGAACACGGCATCGCTTCGGCGCTGGTGCGCGCCACCGAGCGTTTCGTACCGGGGCGCGGCTTCGCATGACGGTGAAACATGCTTGGCGGCAAAGTCGCCAGCCGGCATGCGCCACCTGCTACACTATGGCCTGTGCTGGCGCCACGGTCGGGCGCCGGTGTGAACCCACGACTTTTTATCCATGAACATACAGATCGGCGACATCGGCCATATCATCCAGCTGGCGATCGCGCCGGTTTTCCTGTTGACCGGCATCGGCACCATGCTGGTGGTATTGACCAACCGCCTGGGCCGCATCATCGACCGCACGCGCGTGCTGGAAGACCGGCTCGACATCGGTTACAACGATTTCTACATGGATGAGCTCGATACACTGTACCGGCGCACCCATCTGATCAATTATTCGATTTCGCTCAGCACGGCGTGCGGTTTCTTCGTCTGCGTCATCATCGCCATGCTGTTTTTGGGCGATATTCTGAACCTGACCCTGGACAAATACATCGCCGCCTTCTTTGTGCTGGCCGTGATTTGCCTGATCGGCTGTTTTATTTATTTATTGCGCGAAATTTACCTGGCCGCGACGGCCCAGCGCATCCGGCGCCATATCCGCCCGCCACGCTAGGCGGCGGTGCCGTTTACCCTACTATTGAAGAACGAGTCCAGCATGCACGATTACCAACGTCCCCCCACCCTGCACCGCTACGGCCAGCGCAGCGAACTCGAACTGGCGCTGAGCCTGGGCCAGTTCCGCCTGACGCCGGCGGGCAACTGCCTGACCCTGAGTTTTTCCCAGGTGTGGGACAAGCAACTGTTCGACCTGTTCGCCCCGGCCGACGCTTGCCTGATCATCCACAATACGGAAGAATTCGGCGAACGCCTGCACCGCGCCGTGCAGCGCACCTTGCCCAGCTGGGCCGGCATCGATGGCATCGTCGAGTATGGCCAACGCGCCGCCCTGGGCGCCGCCTTCACCAAGACGCGCGCCGAGGCGGCGGAACAGGAATGGTTGTTCGCCTGGCGCTCGATGCAGCCGCAGGCCAGCCTCAATCCCGTCACCGTGAAACTGGGCAACCTGGAAAACTTCGCCGAGATCCGCGACCGCGATACGTATCTGGCGTAAATCGCCGCCGGCGCTATCCGGCCTTGTCCGCATGCTGGCTGTCGATGCGCGCCAGCACGGCCGCCATCATGCGCTCGATATCGCCGCGTATCATGGTCGTGCCCAGCATGCCGGGCACATAGAAGCCCGGCATCAGCCGGCTGGAAAAGACGATGCGCGTGCCGCCCGTCTCGGGCACCGGATACAGGTTCCAGCGCGATTCGTAATGGCGCATGTCGCCGGAAATGAGGGCGATGTCAATCGCCGTCGGCGGCGTTTCCAGCGCCCGCACCACCAGGTGGATCGGGTGGTTCATGAACAGGAAGCGCGCCATGCCCTGCTGCTCGATGATGACTTCATTGCCGTTGCGCGACAGCACGCGGCAGGACGTGAGGTCGGGCACGAATTCACTCATGCGCTCATAGGTCGTCAGGGTCTTCCACACGGACGCGGGCGGCGCCAGCACGCTGCCGCTGGCATCGACTTCATACATGCGCTGGCCATCGACTTCGATGCGCTTGACGTCCACCTTCAGCTTGTCCGCGCGTGGCGCCTGCGCCTGTGCCAGCGCGGTCGCGGGGACGGCACACAGCATCAGCAGGCAGAGTAAGAGTCGCGTCATGCCACTTAGCCTACGGGAAAGTTGCGCCCGGCACAAGCTGCGCGCGCCAGCAATGCCCGTGCGCGCGCCGATTTAGAACTCCCGGTCTAGAGAAATACGCTGCGGCGGCCGGCAATGCTTGTTACCGTACGGCCTGCATACCACCTTCTATCGGACCGACCATGACTGCCTATCCCCACGTGCTGGCCCCGCTCGACCTGGGTTTTACCACTTTGCGCAACCGCGTCATCATGGGCTCCATGCATACGGGACTGGAAGACCGTTTTTATCATTATGGCAAGCTGGCCGCGTTTTACCGCGAGCGGGCACGCGGCGGCGTGGGGCTGATCGTCACGGGCGGCATTTCGCCGAACCGCCAGGGCTGGCTGCTGCCGTTCGGCGGCACCCTGAATTTCCTCGGCGACGTGCCGAACCACCGCAAGGTGACGCGCGCCGTGCACGAGGAGGGCGGCAAGATCGTCATGCAGATCCTGCATGCGGGCCGCTATGGCTATCAGCCCTTCGTCGTCTCGGCGTCGGCGAAGAAATCGCCGATTTCGCCGTTCCGTCCCCGTCCCCTGAGCGAACGGGGCATCGAGCGCACCATCTGCGACTACGTGCGCTGCGCGCGCCTGGCGCAAAAAGCGGGCTATGACGGCATCGAAGTGATGGGCAGCGAAGGCTATTTGCTGAACCAGTTCCTGTGCGCGCGCACGAATCTGCGCCAGGACCGCTGGGGCGGCAGCATCGAGAACCGCATGCGCCTGCCCGTGGACATCGTGCGCCGCATCCGCGCCGCCGTCGGCCCGAACTTCATCATCATGTACCGCCACTCGCTGCTCGACCTGGTCGAGGGCGGCAATACCTGGGACGACGTGGTGGCGGTGGCCAAGGCGCTGGAGCAGGCCGGCGTGACCATTCTCAACACCGGCTTCGGCTGGCATGAGGCGCGCGTGCCCACCATCGTCACCTCGGTGCCGCGCGCCGCCTTTGCCAGCGTGGCGGGCCGGCTGCGCCGCGAAGTGGGCATACCCGTGGTGGCCTCGAACCGCATCAACATGCCGCAGGAAGCCAACGCCATCCTGGAACGGGGCGACTGCGACCTGGTGTCGATGGCGCGGCCCTTCCTGGCCGACCCGTATTTTGTCGCCAAGGCCGCGTCCGGCCGCACGGATGAAATCAACACCTGCATCGGCTGCAACCAGGCATGCCTGGACCACACGTTCGCCAACAAGCGCGCCAGCTGCCTCGTCAACCCGCGCGCCTGCCATGAAACGGAACTCGTGTACGCGAAAAAGGCCGTGCCGCGCCGCGTGGCCGTCGTCGGCGCCGGGCCTGCGGGATTATCCGCCGCCTGCGTGGCGGCCGAATGCGGCCACCACGTGACCCTGTTCGACAGCAGCGACAGCGTGGGCGGCCAGTTCAAGGTGGCCATGCAGATACCGGGCAAGGAAGAATTCACGGAAACCATCCGCTACTTTGCGCGCCGGCTGGCGCTGCTGGACGTCAAGCTGCGCCTGGGCCAGCGCGTGACGCGCGAGCAATTGCTGGCCGGCGGTTACGACGACGTCATCGTCGCCACCGGCATCAAGGTGCGCCTGCCGGCCATCCCCGGCATCGACCATCCGACCGTGCTGTCCTACCTTGACGTACTGCAAAGCAAGAAAGCCGTGGGCGCGCGCGTGGCCATCATCGGCGCCGGCGGCATCGGTTTCGACGTGGGGGAATACTTGCTGCACGATCCCGCGCATCCGCTGCCGCAGCCCGTGGCGGCGTGGGCGGGCGAGTGGGGCGTGGACTTGAATGCGGCCACGGGCGGCGGCCTGGTGCCGCCCGTGGCGCCCGCGCCCGTGCGGCAGATCTTTTTGCTGCAGCGCAAGACGTCGAAGGTGGGCGCCGGGCTGGGCAAGACTTCGGGCTGGGTGCACCGCGCGGCGCTGGCGAGAAATGGCGTGGCCATGCTGGCCGGCGTGACCTATGACAAGATCGATGACCAGGGGCTGCACATCACGGTGGGCGGCGAGCAGCGCCTGCTGGCGGTGGACAACGTCGTCATTTGCGCCGGGCAGGACAGCCTGACGGAACTCATGCCGCCTGTCGGCAAGGATGGCAAGCCTTTGCTGCCGGGTGGCCCGCGCTTCCATAAAATCGGCGGCGCCGCGCTGGCGGCGGAACTCGACGCCAAGCGGGCCATACGCGAAGGGGCGGAGCTGGCCGCCAGTTTGTAAATTGAGGGCTGGGGTCAGACCCGGCGGGGGGATGCGCCCCAGTGGGGCACATCCCGATCCAGCAGGGACCGACCCCGGCATTTGCATGGGCTAGAGGTTCGGCATCAAAGAACCTTAATGGCCATGCCCCTTCTTGGCCGCATCAAAACTCTGCAGCACATGCTCGGCCATGCCATTGGCCAGTTCGTGCTCGCCAATAAAGACCTTGCCGGCGTTTTCCGCGCGCAGCAATTCCGCCTCTTCCTCGCTGTGCGTGCGCACCACCGTCATGATGTTCGGGTTCAGCGCGCGCGCCGTCTCGATCATGGCGCGCACGTGGAAGGTGTCGGGCGTGGCGATGACGAGCATGGTGGCGTGCGTGATGTGCGCCTGGATCAGTACGGCCGGTTCGCCCGCGTTGCCGGCCACGGCGGGAATGCCCTGCTTGCGCAGCTGGTCGACGATTTCGCGGTTTTCCTCGGCCACGACGAAGTGGATGCCCCGTTCCATCAGGGCGGCGGCGATGCGCCGGCCCACGCGGCCATAGCCCACCAGCACGATCTGGCCCGAGAGTTTTTCCTGCGGCACCGTCATCGGCAGCTCTGCCAATGGATCGGTGGTGCGCTCGAACTTGCGGGCGAAATCGCTGTTGCCGATCACGCGCAGCAGCGGCTTGGCCATGCTGAACACCAGCGGGTTCAGGGCGATCGACAGGATGGCGCCGGCCAGGATCAGGCTCTGGCCTTCCTGCGGCATCAGGCCCAGCGACAGGCCCAGCGCGGCCAGGATGAACGAGAATTCACCGATCTGCGCCAGGCTGGCCGAGACGATGATGGCCGTTTTCGGCGGGTAGCGCAGGGCCATCACCAGCAAGAAGGCGGCGATCGACTTGCCGAAGATAATGATGGCGCACACGGCCAGCACTTGCAGCGGCTTTTCGACGAGGATGTTCGGCTCGAACAGCATGCCGACGGAGACGAAGAACAGCACGGCGAAAGCGTCGCGCAGGGGCAGGGACTCTTCCGCGGCGCGGTGGCTCAGCTCGGACTCGCGCAGCACCATGCCGGCGAAGAAGGCGCCCAGCGCGAACGACACGCCGAACAGCTTGGTCGACGCATAGGCGATGCCGACGGCGGCGGCGATCACGCACAAGGTAAACAGTTCGCGCGAACCGGTGCGCGCCACTTGCCACAAAATCCATGGGAACAGCTTGCGGCCCACCACCAGCATGAAGACGATGAAGCCGGCGACTTGTCCCAAGGTAATGGCCAGGGTATGCCACAGGCTGACTTCTTCGCCGCCGGGAGCGACCTTGCCGCCCAGCGCGCCGGCAAACGCCGGCAGCAATACCAGCACCAGCACGGTGACGAGGTCTTCCACCACCAGCCAGCCGACGGCGATGCGCCCATTGAGCGAGTCTAGGATGCCCCGCTCTTCCAGCGCGCGCAGCAGCACCACGGTACTGGCCACGGACAGCGCCAGGCCGAAGATCAGCCCGCCACCGAGGCTCCAGCCCCACCAGTGGGCCAGGCCCATGCCCATCGCCGTGGCGACGGCGATCTGCAAGATGGCGCCAGGCAGCGCGATCTTGCGCACATCCCATAAATCCTCGATGGAAAAGTGCAGACCGACGCCGAACATCATCAGCATCACCCCGATTTCCGCCAATTGCCCGGCTATTTCCGCATCCGCTACAAAACCGGGCGTGGCCGGTCCGATGATGATGCCGGCAGCCAGATAGCCGACCAGGGCCGGCAATTTCAGGCGTGCGGCGATAAAGCCGAAGATGAGGCCGAACCCGAGGGCGGCGGCAATGGTGGTAATCAGACTGATGTCATGGGGCATGCGGGGTGGGTTCCTTATGGCGGCGTGCGGGTAGAAAGAGGTGTTGCTCAGGGGCTAAGTATAAACGCAACAAAGCTGCGGCTGGAATAATCCTGCCGCTTTTTTTGTAAAAAACTTGTGCCACATCTTCGTGCAGGTGGCTGCGAACGCACCGCAATCCACCCTGAACGGCGCCTAATTCAAGGAATCAGGCGCTTCTACGCCGAGACGTTCAGACCTTGCGCACGATCACGCAGCCGATGGAATAGCCGGCGCCGAACGAGCAGATGACGCCCGTGGCGCCCGCCGCCATGTCATCCTGATATTTATGGAAGGCGATGATGGAGCCGGCTGACGAGGTGTTGGCGTAGGTGTCGAGGATCACGGGCGCTTCGTTGGCCTCGGCATCGCGGCCCAGGATCAGGCGCGCGATCAGCAAGTTCATGTTCAGGTTAGCCTGGTGCAGCCAGTAGCGGCTCACTTGCGCCACTTCCACGCCGGCCTTGGCCAGGGTCGCCTTGATCATTTCGGCCGCCATCGGACAGACTTCCTTGAAGACCTTGCGGCCTTGCTGGCGGAACAGCTTGTCGGCCTTGCCGACGCCGGATTCGTCAAAACGGTTGAGGAAGCCGAAATTGTTGCGGATGGCGTTCGAGAAGCGCGTCTTGAGTTCCGTGCCGATGATCTCGAATTGATGCTGGGACACGGCCGTGTCCTTGGCTTCGACGATGATGGCGGTGCAGGCGTCACCGAAAATAAAATGGCTGTCGCGGTCGCGCCAGTTCAGGTGGCCGCTGGTGATTTCCGGGTTCAGCACCAACACGGCGCGCGCCTGGCCGCTTTGCACGGCGGCGACGGCTTGCTGGATGCCGAAGGTGGCCGACGAGCACGCCACGTTCATATCAAAACCATAACCGTCGATGCCCAGCGCATCCTGCACTTCCACGGCCATGGCCGGGTAGGCGCGCTGCATGTTGCTGCAGGCTACCAGCACCATGTCGATATCGGCCGGCGTGCGGCCGGCGCGCGCCAGTGCATCGCGGGCGGCGGCCACGGCCATTTCAGCCTGCAGCGACAATTCGTCATCGCCCCGTTCGGGTATGCGCGAGACCATGCGCGCCGGATCGAGGATGCCTGCCTTTTCCATCACATAGCGCGACTTGATGCCGGACGCCTTTTCAATGAAGGCCACGCTCGACAGGTCCAGCGCCGTCACCTCGCCCGCGGCAATCGCGTCGGCGTTATCGGCATTGAATTTTTCCGCGTAGGCATTGAAGCAGGTGACCAGTTCTTCGTTGGAGATCGAAAATGGCGGCGTGTACAGTCCGGTACCGCTGATGACGACTTGTTTCATGGTTAAACTTTCAAATTTGGCAATCGACGTGGCGCCGATAAGTGAAGCAAATTTTACACAAACAGGCTCGACTGTAGAGAGTTTCGTGTTGCGGGGGCAGCGATGTGTTGCGGAAGATTGATTTATATCGGGCGCACGGGGAGGCGTGCCGGCGCAACGCACTCCCCTGCCGATGGTCGCGAGTGAACGGTTACTTCTGTGTTTCTTTTTTCACGTCGGCCTGCACCACCACGGGTTCGGCCTTCGCCAGCTGCACGGGCAAGCCCTTCAGGTGGTTCAGCGCCTGGTGCAACTGAAAATCGTCCTTGCTGCCAAATTCCAGCGGCTTGCGGGTTTTTTCCAGGGCGATGATGCGCAGCTGCTCTTCCATCTCGTCATTGACGGGCGCGGCTTTGGCACTTTCTTGGTCGCGGTCGTTGCTCAGGTGCTTGGTGAGATCGGCTTCGCGGATGCGCAGGCCGTTCAAGCCATCGCCGTCCGCATTTTCATCGACCAGCAGGTCGGGCACGATGCCCTTGGCCTGGATCGAGCGGCCGTTCGGCGTGTAGTAGCGCGCCGTCGTCAGTTTCACGGCCGTGTCCGCCGTCAGCTGGCGGATGGTTTGCACGGACCCCTTGCCGAAGGTTTGCGTGCCGATGATGGTGGCGCGCTTGTAGTCCTGCAGGGCGCCGGCGACGATTTCCGACGCCGAGGCCGACCCCGTGTTGACCAGCACCACCAGCGGCACTTTCTTGATGGCCGCCGGCAATTTCGCCAGGGCATCGCCTTCTGAGCGGAAAGTATAGTATTCGGCGCGGCCGTAGAACACCTGCTTCGAGTCGGGCAGCTGGCCATTGGTCGAGACGATGGCCGCGTCTTTCGGCAGGAACGCGGCCGAGACGCCGATGGCGCCTTGCAGCACGCCGCCCGGATCGTTGCGCAGGTCCAGCACCATGCCCTTGATATGCGGATCCTGCTGGTACAGCGCCGTGATCTGCGCGGCCATGTCGTCGACGGTCGGTTCCTGGAATTGCGACACGCGCAGCCAGGCGTAGCCGGGCTCGACCATTTTGGACTTCACGCTCTTTTGGTGGATCTCTTCGCGCGTGATGACGAACGACAACGGTTGCGGCTCGTCCTTGCGGGCGATCGTCAGCGACACCTTGGTGCCTGGTTCGCCGCGCATGCGCTTGACGTTGTCGTCGAGGTTGACGCCCTTGACGGGCTGGCCATCGAGGCGGGTAATCAGGTCGCCGGCCTTGATGCCGGCGCGGTAGGCGGGCGAATCCTCGATGGGCGAGACGATCTTGATGTAGCCGTCCTCGCTGAGGCCTATTTCAATGCCCAGGCCGACGAACTTGCCTTCGGAGCCTTCGCGTAGCTCGGCGTAGGCTTTCTTGTCCAGGTAGGCGGAATGGGGGTCGAGCGAGGCGACCATGCCGGCAATGGCTTCTTCCAGCAATTTTTTATCTTCCACCGGCTCGACGTAATCGGACTTGATCAGGCCAAACACGTCGGCCAGCTGGCGCAACTCTTCCAGCGGCAGGGGCGGTTCGACGGTTTTTTGCGCCATCGCCGAAAATTGCAGCGACACGGCGACGCCGGCCACCACGCCCAGGCCGATCAAGCCGGTATTTTTGAGTTTGCCCATCTTTGCACCTTTACCGCGGTAATGTCTTGCATCAGCGCCAGTCCCCGTGGAGCGGCGCTTGCTGAAAGTATAGACCTGAATCTCTGCCGGCGTGGGGCGGGCATGGAAAAAGGGCGCCACAGCACAGTCTAGGCGCGAAAAGGGCGCGGCCAGCTTGCCAAGTGTTGCGGCTTTGTATGCGATGTATAGTTACTCTTGAGGGGAGTAAGCATTTGTAAGAGTCGAAAAAAAGCGTGTGCGGCGGCCCTATAGTGGATTCGCATTCTCGACCCGAAGTGGTTTTGCCTGCGTCTCCGGACGCAGGCTTTTTTTTCGCCGGAGCCTCCATGACATCGCTGACCTTTCCCCCCGCCTTGCGCCGCCTCGGCCTGGCTTTCCTGCTGGGCACTACCACTTTGACAGCCTCGGCCGTACCGATCGCCGAGATGCGCCTGGAAGACTTGCTGCCGATGGCGCCCGATTTCAAGACGGAACTGAAACTCAATGCCAATCAAACCATCTTGTGGCAGCAGGTGGAAGGGAAAACGCGCCAGCTCTTGCGCGAGCGCAAGGCGCGGCGCGAGCGCCTGCAGGCGGCCGTGACGCAGGGCTTGCAAGCGCCCGGGCTGGAATTGCGCGACCTGGTGGCCGGGCTGGACAATGAAGGGGCGCAAATCCTGGCCGAAGAAAAGCAGGTGCGCGAATGGTGGCTCAGCGTCAACGACGCGCTCGACGAGCAGCAGCGCCAGTTGGTGGCCCAGTTCATCGCCGGCCAGATGGCACGCGTGATGGATG
>CAUSDR010000175.1:0-10925 GCA_963530105.1 uncultured Janthinobacterium sp. | reverse complement strand
GCCATCATCTTCTAATTCATTGCCGGGCTCAAGACGGTGCTGGATTTACGCTTACGCTTCGACCGCTTCCGTCTTCGTTTCAAACTCCACGCGCGTGGTAAAGCCGCTGCCGCCCAGGCTGTGCGTGACCTTGACCGATAGCCAGTCGGTGGCGTCGATCTCGGGCTTGAAGCCTGTCACGGTGACGGGCGATTGCGGGAACACGGCCGGGTTGCCCAGGGCGAGGCTCATTTCAAAGGTGGCCAGGCCGCGCAGGATGCGCTGCCATTCGGCCACGGCCGCCGCGCGCGCGTCGGTTTCGTTGGCGAAGGTGGTGCGCAGGCGCTTGCTGTTGCCGGGCACGCCGGCCACCACGCTGCGGCGGCGCGCGTAGCGCTCGTCGTGCCAGAAGGCGCGCACGCCCGTGTAGGCGTCGCTTTCGGCGCTGTGGTAGCGGTGGCCGTCGCCCAGGGCGCGCGTGATGGGGATGACGGGCAGCGCCTTGCCGCTTGCGGTGCGGCTCTGGTTGATGGGGATGAAGAGCAAGGTGTCGTTTTTGACGGTGGCCACCGCGTCGTACTTCCTGCCGAGCCGGCGCAGGAAGGCCGCATCGCTCTCGTGGGTCTGGTCGATGTGCTCGATGGCCGTGTCGCGCAGGCGCGCCGACACGCCCGACGCCAGCTCGTTGCGAAAGGCGATCGCCTCGATGATGGCGCCCAGGGTGGTCTTGTGAAAGCTGTGTTCCTGCTGCTGCTTGAAGGTGTCGATCAGGTTGGCCGACCTGGCGCGCAGGGTGATGGTGTCGGGCGCGCCGCTGTGCTCCACCTCGTCGACGGTGAACTTGCCCATCTCCACCAGGCCCGTGGCTTGCCAGCCCAGCGCCAGGGCGATCTGCGCGCCGCGCGGCGGCAGGGCCAGTTTGCCGTCGCTGTCATCAAGCGAGATATCGAGCTGGTCGCTCTCGTCGCCACGGCACAGGGTCAAGGTCAAATTGATCAGCCGCGGCGAGACGATGGCCGTCAAATCCTTGTCCTCGATGCTGACCTTGAAGGCGGGGATATGCTCGCTCATTTGAACTTGTCCGCCGCGCTGCCGATGGCGCCGCTGATGCTGCCGCCGATCTTGTCTTTCATTTCGCTGACCACGCCGCCGTATTTCGAGGTGATGCCGCCGACCACATTGCCCACGACGCTGCCCACGGCATTCCTGGCCGCGCCGGCAATGCTGCTGGTCATGCCGTCGATGCTGAGCATGTTTTTCAGGTCGCCGATGTCGCCCAGGCCAAGCATGGCCAGCACGCCGTCGTCGTCGCGCTTGAGCGCAATCGAGAACTCGACGCGGCGCGCGCCGCCGCTGCCGTCGAGGATGGTGCGGCCTTCCGTCATGCTGGTGATACGGTACGAGCCGAGGATGCGGCCCGTGCCCAGGATCAGAATCCACGACTTGCCCGTGTCGGCCATCATGCGTAGCGCATCGAGCGAATACAGGGAGCCGGTCAGTTCCGGCGCCACCCAGCCCGACAGGGTAATCGTATCGTCGCCGGGCCCCACATATTGGTGCGCATCGCGCAGGCCCACGCGCGCCGTGCTGGCGTGTTTCCATTCCGTTTGCCGCTGCAGCTCGTGATAGGCCAAGGTCGGCAGGCTGAACACGAACATTCCTAAAATCATCATCATGGTGGTGTTTCTTTCTTAATCGTGGTCGCGCAGGGACGAGCGGATGCGCGCCGCCTTTTCGCGGTCGCGTTGTTCCATGGCCGCATACACGGCACGGGCGATTGCCTGCGGATCGGAACCGGCTTGCGCCTGGATCGTGATTTCGATCTTGTCGCCCTGAATCGTCATGCCGGCGCCGAACCCGCCTTGTGACAGCGGGGCGCGTGTATCGAAGGCGCTGGCGGGCAGGGCGGTGGCCGTGCCGATGGCAATGCCGGCGCCCAATTGCGTCAGGCGCTGCGCCAGGCCGGAAACCTTGGCAATCGGCGCGCCCTCGCTGCGGTCCAGCCCCACGGCCAGGCCTTGCATGGTGTAGTCGCCCAGCTGGGCAAACACGCGGCTCGGGCTGTGGATGCCCAGCTTTTCCTTGAACCAGGCAATGGTGCTGGAACCGGCATTGCTGATGGCGTCCTTGACGGCGCCCATGGACCCGGTGATGCCATTGACCAGGCCGCGCAGGATGTTGGCGCCGAAGTCGGTGAACTTGGCCGGCAGTTCGATGCCGAACCAGCCCAGTACGCCCGCGAATGCCTGGTAAAACACGCCCAGCGGCGACCAGTTGAGGATGAGGTTATGCACGCCAACCAAGCCACCAGCAAAGGCGACTTTGACCTGCGACCAGATATCCACGAAAAAGGCCTTGATCGGCTCCCAGTTTTTATAGATCAGGTAAGCGGCGCCGGCAATGGCCGTCACGGCCAGGCCAATCGGGTTGAGCATGAAGGCACGCCCCAGCCACAGCACGGCGCGGCCCGCCCACATGAAGGCGCCGCCCAGGTTGCGCAAGATGGGCGTGAGCACGCCGCCCGTCACGCCCATCTTGGCGAACATGACGTGCAGCATGGCATACGGGCCGATCAGGGCGGCAATGCCCAGCATCAGCGGGCCGAGCACCAGCAGCAGGCCCGCCAGCACGGCAAAGCCG
Organism: uncultured Janthinobacterium sp.; assembly: GCA_963530105.1. Lineage (GTDB taxonomy): Bacteria > Pseudomonadota > Gammaproteobacteria > Burkholderiales > Burkholderiaceae_D > Janthinobacterium. The sequence goes on along the minus strand of CAUSDR010000175.1, from coordinate 8,306 downwards.
GCGATCATGACCTTGGCCACGGTCGGGTTGCGTTCCATAAAGGCATTCAGGCGTGTAATGGCATTGATGGCCATTTCCAGTCCCTGCGCGTACAGCGGCAGGATTTTTTCGCCCATGGTCAGTTTCAGGTTGGCCAGCCTGGCCGTCGCTTCCAGTTCGGCGCCGCCGGCCTGCTGCTTGCCCAGGTCATAAATCTGCTCGATGTCATACGCGCCTGCGTTCAGCTTGGCGTTCTTGTGCATCTGGATGCGTTGCTTAAACATATCCAGAAACTGATTGCCGGCCGTGCGCGTCGAAAACAGGCTGCCGATGGTGTCCTCAATTTTCTTGGGATCCGTGATGCCTTTCTTTTCCAGTTGTGGCAACAGCACTTGCTCCAGCCACTCAAATTGGCTGCGCCGGAAAATGTCACTGCCAAGCAGGGCGCCAGGGCCAAGCGTAGAGACTTGACCGACTTTATCGTGCTTCACTTTACTGTGGTCACCGATCAGTCCCAAGTTTTCCAGATTGGTCACGGCGCGCTTGGTAGTGCGCCCCTGATACAGGTTCGAATAGCCGGACATCAGGGCCGTGCCGGCGCGGTGGCCGCCGACTTCCTGCACCAACGGTTCCATCTGGTAATAGAACTGCTTGTCATCCATGATCTTGGCGGCGATGCCGCCCGTCTTGATGAAGTTCAGCCATTCCGTCGGACCCACGCGCCCGCCCGTGGCCGTGATGACCTTTTGCATCATGTTGGCCTGGTCGTGGAATTTCTCCGAACTGGCCGTGCCGCCGCGCTGTTCGATGACTTTCAGCAGGTCCATGAAGATGCGCTCGTTCTCTTCGCCCGACTCGGCGCCGAAGAATGCCTTGTTGGCAAACTTCATCTTGGCCAGGGTGGGCGCGACCATTTCCGCGTGGTGCAGGTCGCCAAAGATCGACATTGCGTCGCGCACCAGTTCCAGGTTCTCGTTCTGGCTGGTGCCGTAGGTCTTCATGTTCTTGGCGAACTTGATCGCCTGCTGGCTGGTTTCCGGCCCCAGGCCCAGCGCATTCACGCGGGCTTTTTCCAGCTGGTAATGCTTCGCCTCGTGTAGCCCCTTGGCGATAGGCATGGCCATGACCGCGCCGGCCGCTGTTGCGCCCGCGCCGGCCATGGCAATACTGCCCGCCTTGCTGCGCAGCTTGTCCGCATGCTGGGTGGCGTTGGTGACGCGCTGCTGCTTGGCCGCCGCGTTGGCCAGCTTCTGCTGCTGCAGCGTCATGGTTTTATTTGTCGCCTCGATCTCGCGGCGCAAGGTGCGTTCATGGTTGGCCAGGTCTTTGGTGCCGATGCCGGCGCCCGCCAGGCGCTCGCGCATGACCTGCAGTTGCTGGGCCTGCTCTTGGCCGGCCGTCTTCAAGGCGCCGGCCGCTTTGACGGCGGCGTTAAACTCGCGCGTCATGGCGCGCGTGGGCGCCTCTGCCTGTTTCATCTTGGCAGCCAGGCTGGCCACCTTCTGCTGGGCCGCTTCCAGCTTGGTGCGGGTGGCGTCCAGGCCACCGTGCAGCTCGCGGAATTTGCTGATGTTCTTTTGCTGCGCGTTCAAGTCGCGCAAGCGGTCACTGGTGGCCTTCAGCGCCTTGGCCGTATCGCTGGAGCCGCCCATGATTTTTTTCAGCGGGCCGGTGATTTTGTCCAGCGCTGCAAACACTACCTGTAACTTCAAATCCCGACCAGCCATCTATTCCGCTCCGCTTCGCTGCCGGGCGCGTTCGCGCCAGGCCATCAGTTCATCAATCGTAAAACCGTCCATCGCTGCCGGCGTCCAGTGAAAGACGCCGGCAATGTCGGCCATGGCGTCTTCTACTTCGCCGGGGATACCGAAAGGCGATCGGCTTTGCTCGCCAAAAAACCGGCAACCTCGACGCCCACGGCCAGCAGGTCGGCCGGGTCCATGTTGGCGATGTCGTGCGCGGTCAGGGTCGGTTCGGTGATGCGCGGCAGCACGATCTGCAGGGCCGACACGCTCAGGTTGGCCAGCTCGATCAGGGAAATGCCGCGCAGGGCGCCCGCCTTGGGCTTGCGCACGGTGAGCGCGGTGATGAAGCTGTCGCCGCGTTTGATCGGCTCGTCCAGTTCGATGAGGGCGCTGTTTTGGGAATCGTTGTGCATGGTGTTGTCCTTGTAGGGTGGTGGTGAATAAAAAGGGGATTACAGGCCGATGGCCTTGCGGATGGCCGCGTTGTTGTCGCCGCCGCCGAAGTTCTCGGTGCCGCTCATGAAGTCCAGTTCGATGACGGTGGCGCCGTCGATCATCAGCTTGTAATAGCTGCACGCCATCGTGTATTTGTGCGTGGTGTCGTCGCCCATCTTGGCGCCGCCCATATCGATTTCCTTGTAGCGGCCGCGCACGACCACTTCCACGGCAGCGACCGTGCCGTCATCGTCTTCCTGGTAGGCGCCGGCAAAGCGCAGTTGCACGGCGCCGTGCGAGTGCGCGCCGTACTGTTTCAGGGCTTCGGCGATCAGGCCGCCGCCGCTCCATTCCAGCGACAGCGCCTCGTTGCCGAAGTCCACGGACACGGGGCCGCTCATGCCGCCGGCGCGGTACTCTTCCATCTTGCGGCTGAGTTTCGGCAAGGTGACTTCGGGCACCATGCCCATGAAGGACACGCCGTTCTGGAACAAGTTAAAATTTTTCAGTTTGCGGGGCAGGCCCATGGTGTTCTCCAGTTATTCAATGCGCCCGCGCTGGCGCGGGCAGGGTGGTGATGGCGATTACGCCGCGATGCGCGAGGCGAAGTCGGCCAGGTAGCGGTCGGTAATACGCTGCTGGAATTTCAGGTTTTCCAGCGGCGGCACGGGCGTGTAGTCGTAATCGATGGCCAGCTTGCCGGCCTTGAGCGTGTCCTTGTCATTGAACTGCTCGTCGTACCAGGCATGGCCGTCGATGATGTAGCCCTGCAGTTTCAAGTCGCGGAACTTGGCATTGATGCTTTCCAGCAGGTCGCGTACCAGGGACGGATGCAAGGGCAGGTCGACAAAGGCGAAATGCGCTTCGGCGATGGTGTCGGCCAGCACCTGGGCCGTGCGCGTGTAGCTTTCGAAATAGAAGAAGCCGCCCGGAGCCTCACAGGTGCGCGAACCCCAGAAGCGGTAACCGCCCATGTTAATCAGGGTGGTCACCTCCTTGGCGTTGAGCACGCCGGCATCGGTGGCCGGGTCTTGCAGGTCGAAAAACACGTCCTTGCTGATGCCGGTCGGGCCGTTGACGACCACGTTCGACAGCGTCTTGTGCCAGCCCGTTTCCTCGTCGATCTTGGCGCGCAGGCCCATGGCATAGGCCACGGCGGAAATGCTGGCCTCGGCATCGATGGCGGTATCCCAGTTCACGAAGTCGGGCCAGATGATCATTACCTCGCGCTGGCCGAACTGGCCGCGATAGGTGGTGGCAGCTACCACATTGGCGCAGCCATAGGCCGACGCATACACAAAGCCGCGCAGGCGCTGCGCCACGCTGGCCAGTGCATTGGTGACAGCCTGGGTATCGAGGCCGGGCGCGCCCAGGATGCGCGGTTTCACGCCGAGCTTGCTTTGCGCGGCCAGCAGCGCCTGGGCGCCCAGGTACTTGCCATCGGGCGACACGCCGCCCACGGCGTTGCTGGTGGTTTCCGCTTCTGTCTCGCCCTGGGCAACGCGCACCACGACCGTCAAGGGCTTGGTCTGCGCGGCAATCGCTTCAAGCGCGCGGTACAAGGTGCCGGTCTTGCCGGCCTTGCTCATGGCGGCCAGCACGTTGGTGACGAGCACGGGCGTGTCGAGCGGGAAGGCCGCCGGGTCGGCATCGTCGGCCGTGGCGATCAGGCCCAGCACGGCGGTGGAGACGGTGCGGATAGGGCGCGAACCCTCGTTGATTTCAATGACGCGCACGCCATGGTGGTAATCGGTTGCCATAGTGAATTCCTTTCTTGATGGTTCAGTCTTGGACGATGTAGGTGATATCGAAGTCGAGCATGGCGTCAGGGTCGATTTTTTTGACGTCCTCATAGCCACCCGTTTCCGGGTTGATCGTGCGCAGCACGGCCACATTCAGGCCGTCGGCAAGTGTCTGCAGCGACCACGCCTTGCCCACGACGCTGACGCCATGCGCGTAGCCCACGGTGCCGCTGCTGCGCACGGTGGTATTCGATGGCAGGGGCAGGCTGATGGTCAGCGGGCCGGCCGGTTCGTTGTCGCTCGGGGTAATGCCGGACAGGTTGCCGATGACGCGGCACATGGGGCCCTGTCGGTAGTAGCGCACATTGGCCACGCCGACATTTGCCGCCGGCTTGCCTGAGCCGTACCAGATCAGCTGCGGCGTGTAGCGGTGCAGGCAGTTGCCCTGCGTGCGGCCGGCGATATCGAACGCGGGCGAGGCCAGGAAGTCCAGTACCAGGTCGAGCATCAGCACTTGTCCCTTGTCGTTCGGATGCAAGCCGTCCGCCAGCACGGTGCCGTCGCGCACCCAGTCAAAGGCGTCCATGGCAATCAACGGCACACCGTACTGCTCGCAGACGCGCTTTTGCGCGGCGGCGATGGCTGGATAGTTGGCGCGTACGCTTCCCCAATCCGCCGATGGGGTGATGCCGCCGATGGCGATGACATACGCGTCGCTGTTGAGGTAGCGCGCCAGCATTTTGCCCAGCTGGGCCTCGTACACGTCCGGCATGGTGCCGGCGTCGGGCTTGCTGTCGTTGGCGTTGTTGATGCAGATCGCCACGAAGATGATGGGTTTGCCAGTTTTGCCGTTCAGTGCGCGCGAGTGGCGCACCACGGAATCGATCACCTTGTCTTGCGAAAAAAGCTGCGTCGATTGTGCCGACAGCGCGCAGCGTGAGGCGAACACGGCCGGTTGATCCGTATTCACCAGGCGCCAGATGCCCGTCAGTTCCACCGGGCCGCCGGACGCCGTGAGCGTGTACAGGTCAGTAGCAGGGCCGATGCCCGACAGGTCGGACGGAAAGGTGCAGACATCGCTTTGCGCCGCGCCGGCGGTATCGATCGTGCGATACGGCACGCCGTTGCGGCGCATCGTCAGCACGCCGTGGCCGGGCGCCTGCTCGTACAGCACGTCCACGTACTGATAGGCGCCATGGAACGCGACGGAGGCGCCGTCCTGCAGGATCAGCGAACGCTGTACCGGTCCGGCTGCGCCGATGGTGTAATTGCCGGCATAGGTCAGGCCATAGCGCCATGGGTCGCTCAGGTTGGTGATTTCCGGGTCGCTGCCATTGCCCACGTACACGTTGAGCATTTTTTGCAGCATATCGAACCACGTGTGCTCGACGCCGGAGGCGCCATAGCCCTCGCCGATGCTGTCGGCCACCAGCAGCATGGTGCCGGAGGTCCAGGACGAGCCGGCCAGCTTGGCTGTGACGGCCGAAATCAGGCTTTCACGGCGCGGCTGGGATGGCAGGCGCACGCGGTGGCCATTGACCGACAATTCCCCCGGACCCCACAGGCCATTGATGCGGAAGGTGTCATCGACGCGGAACTTTCCGCCTGGGACATAGGCCACGGGCGACATTTCGCACGCCAGTTCGACGGCCGGACCAGAAGAGTGCAAGCCGGTTGGGTCGGCGCCCCGGAAGTCGGTGATGCTGACCAGTTCGCGCAGCTTGTCTTCGCTTTTGCGTGCGCGCGCGCCGTTGCCTGCCTGCTGGTAGCCCGTCATGGCGGCGCCCGATGGTTCGGCCAGGTCGGAAAATTTCTGTAATACCGTGTCTTCGGCATACTGGCGCGTGGCCATGACGATGCCGGGATCAATCGACAGTTGTACCGTTTCGGCGCTCGATACGATCAGCACCATGCGGATGACCTGCGTGCGGGCCGAACCCTCGGGCATCTGCGGCTTGTAGCTGGGCGGGCAGTTGGCCACGGCCACCAGGTCGCCATCGGCATCGAGCAAGCCGACTTCACGAATCCACCAGCCGCCGCTTTTTTCCGGGATGACGCATTCGGCGATCACCTGGCTGGTGTTGATCGGGTCGAGGCTCAACTGGTTGAGCGGGGCGCGGTAGACCTCTCGCACCAGCTGCGTTTGCGCCAGTTCAGGGCTGGGCGTGGCGCCGGCGCCATCGCCGACGACCATGTGCGTGAGCTTGAGCGGCACGCCGCCGGCCTTGGCGTCGGCGTCCTTGGCCTCGCCGATGGCGGTGAGTATGGCGAAATATTCCGGTGATTCCTGTGACATGCGAGCCTCAAAAAAGAATGAAAGGGTGGTGCGGGTGGTATTGCGTGTCAGGCCGGCGCTGCTTTGGGCGGCCCGGGATAGATGGTCAGCGCATCGCACTGGTGGATGCCGGCCGCTACCTGCGCCGCGCCGCGCACGCGGATTTCAATCGGCTGGTACGCCCGAATGGTCATGGTGTCGATGGTATGCGCCATGCCGCTGGTGCCACATAGCCCGGCAGCGCGCACCTCGATGGGCATGCGCGCGTAGATCGTCAGCTCGTCGCCCTGGTGCACGACGGCGCCCACTTGCGCTGCGCCGCGCACGCCCAGGTTGATGGCCAGGCCGGTCATATGCCGCGTGACCGGCTTGGCCTCGTCCACCAGCCGTTCAATTTCCTGGTGCATACCGCTGGTCACGCCGCTGTCGAGCACATCGAAGTCGAGCTGGAAGGTGCCGCGCGGACCGGGTGGGGTGGTTTGCCACCATTCGCGCACGCGGATGTCGGCGCTGATAGGGGCCAGCGCGTGGCGCAGGGCGCTGATGGTGCCCTTTTGCTTGTGCACGGCAAACGCCGACTGGATCACGGCGCGCTTGGTGCTGACGGACCAGGTGGGTTCCCAGTGGTCGACCGAAAACGAGGCGGCCAGGAAGGGCAGGGCCGATACCGGACAGGCGGCAGGGTTGGCCAGGTCGCGCAGCGGCACGGGCACGCGCTCGATCAGGGCGCCGGCGCGGGCGAGGTTGCGCTCCAGGCGGGTGGCGTTGGGCGGCAACAGATCAGCCACGGGCGCCCCCGTTGATCACGTCGATAGCGTTGCAGAACGCCGCTTGCACATCGGCCACGGCGATATCGTCGGCAGGCTCGTGCAGCACCACTTTCTTGACGCCTTCGGCATGCAGGGCGGCGATGATGGCCGAACGGTTCACGTCACGGCCCAGGCGGCGGCGTTCGTTGGCGTAAGCGGCGGCGCGCTCGCCGGCCGCCTGCAGGATCGGTTCGGCTTCCGGGTGCGGATCGAGGTAGACGGTGGCACGGATCGCGTAATGCACGATGTCGGCCGATTGCACGCGCAGGCGGTCGCCCAGGGGGCGCACGTCCTCGTCGCTCAAGGCAGCATGCACCACGTCCAGCAGGTCTTCGCTGGCGGTGCCGTCACCGATGGCGGACAGCACCGTGACGACGACCTCGCACGGTTCCGGGGAAATGGCGCTGATGTCGGCCACGCGCGCGTCGGCATCCCTAGCGTGCTTTACATAGGCATTGCGCGGGCCGGCCACCGACAAGCCCTCAAAGGCCAGCTGGATGCGCTCGCGCAGCAGGGCGTCCGTTTCCACTGTGGTAACGGTGGTTTCCGCGTCGAGCTGCTGCACCTTGACCAGGCGCGTGAGATTGACGTTGGCGGCCAGCTGGTCCAGATCGGTGCCGCTGGCAAAGGCCAGCATCAGGGCGCGCGCGCCGTCGTTGACGCGCTGGCGCCACACCAGTTCGCGGTATGCGTTTTCCTGCAGGAGCTTTGCCATCGGCTCCGACTCGATCTCCAGCGCGCGCGCAATGGCGTCCTGCTGGTTTGCCGGAAAATGGCTGATCAATGCGGCCTGGCGCTCCGCATAGATGGCCTCAAAGCTCAGCACCTCCACAATGCTGGGCGCCGGCAACAGGGACAGGTCGATGGTGCTCATGGCGTGCGCTCCTGGCCGATGCCGACCGCGAGCTGGACAGATTGGCCATCGGCCACGCCGTCGAGGATCAGGGATGCCGCGCCGGCCTCGCCTGGCTCAAGCTGCAGGCCGGTCAGGTTGAGGCGCGGTTCCCACAGGCGGATGGCGTAGGCGGTGGCGGCATAGATGCGCAGCACCGTGGCGCTATTCAGGGGCTGGTCGATCAGTTCGGGCACTTCCGAGCCATAGCGGCGGCGCATCAGGCGCGAGCCGATGGGCGTGGTCAAGATGTCGCTGATGGACTGGAGGATATGCGCCAGCCCGGACAGGGGGCGGCCAGTGGCGGCGTGCATGCCCAGCATCACAGCGGCCCGCCCGACTTGTCGCCGCCGGCCTTGACGCCGCCGTGCGGATGCTTGGCCAGGCTGATGGTTCCGGCCAGCACGTCCTCGCTGGCCTTGATCGTCC
>CAUSDR010000174.1:0-11032 GCA_963530105.1 uncultured Janthinobacterium sp. | reverse complement strand
CAGCTCCACACGGGCTTTCAGGGTTCGCGTCGCGGCATTAACTTCCGGCAAAATGGCATTCACCGTGCCCTTGAAAATACTTCCGGCTAGCGCTTGTACCCGCGCTTCGACGGCGTCCCCGGGGCGAACCTTGGCCGCCACGCTCTCGGGCACTTCCGCGTTGACCCACACTGTCGCGAGCCCATTGATGCGAAACAGCGGCGCACCGGCGGAGACGGTCATTCCTTCCCGGGCGCCAAGTTCTGCGATCACACCGTTGATGGGTGCTGAGACTGTCAAGCGTGGATGGAGCTTTCCACTCGATTCGACTAGCCGGATTTGCCCGTCACTCATACCAACTAGCCGCATGCGCTGGCGGGCAGCGTCGACCAGGGATGCTGTTTCATTGCCTTGCATACGACGGCTCGCTAGATAGTCTTCTTGTGCCGCGATCCAGTCAGGGACATACAAGTCAGCCAAGGGTTGCCCCTTTTTCACCGGATCGAGCAGGGCACGCGCATACAAGCGCTCTACAAATCCACCGCTGCGCGCCTGCACCAGTGCCACGTCGCGCTCGTCATAGGCGACGTTACCGACGGCAACCAAGCCGCCGGACATCTTTCCTGATGTGACAAGTGCTGTACGCACTCCCAGATTTTGCTGGACCCGCGGGCTGATCGTGACATTACTATCCTCACCATCTCCCGCAGCATAGACGGGCACTAGCGGCATATCCATGAACGGTGACTTGCCGGGTTTGTCAAACTTCTGGCCCGGCACCATGGGGTCATGCCAATATAGTGGTTTCTTGTTGGCAGCACTCGCGGCGCCTGCTGCGTTGCCGGATACTGCCTTGACGTCACCTGGAGATACTGCTTCATGTGCTTGTCGTACGCCAAACTGGTAACCGGCATAAGCGACCGCTGCAAGGGCACCCGCAAGTACCAGGACGCGTAATTTTTTATTGTTCATTTGAATTCCTGCTGGCGATGTACTGCGGAAATCTGCGTGATTGCGATGTCGGGAAAGAGAAAGCGAAGCTGTGCCCAGAACTGGGCTGTATTCATCTGCAACTGCAGCAACTGAACGTGCATGTCCGCACTGTTACGCCTGGCCGCGAGCACCTCAGCCAAAGAGGCTTTTCCGCCACGATAGGAGGCCAGGACTGCCTGGCTTCGCTCGTCGGCAAGGGGCAACAGCTGGAGCGCGTAGCGCTCGCTACGTTCTTGGCCGCTCCTCCATTCGATGAGCAAGGCACGGATGTTGGCGGCATCTTCTCGCAGAAGTTCGTCGCGTTCGCTCCTCGCTTGTTCGACCAAGGCAAGTTTGGAGCTTAGCTCGCGGTCCTGCCGGTTCTTGCGATCCCACTGCAATGGCAGGGACAGGCCAACGGAGACCATGTTCGAATAGGCCGCGCCGCGCTGCTGGAATGCAAACTCGATACTCCAGTCCGGGCGCCGGTTCGCTTGTGCCAGATTGACGTCGGCCTGGGCGGCTTCTTCCTGCCGATTCAACACCATGATCTGCGGGCGGTGCGCCAGTTCGGTATCGAGCAAGGCCGGATCCAGAGGGATGGTGCCCAGGTCGGGCATGCTGGCCTCGGCAAGTTCGCCGCTGCTGCCGGTCCAACGCACCAGCATGTTTTTTGCCGTGTTGAGGTCGCGCTCGACCTGGCTGGTTCGATCTTCGATGGTTAACAAGGCAGATCGCGCAGCCAGCACGTCGGCCTGGCTGCCACGCCCGCCCCGATAGGCGGCCGTAGCGGCGTCAATTTCCTGGCGGGAAAAGACCACTTGTTCTGTCAGAACAACTGACATTTTCCGAATGTAGTAGACGTTGAGCCAGGAGATCGCCGTGTCGCGCTGAATCGCGGCGAGTGCGACATCTTTTTGCGCCTGCGCCTTGTCGGCTTCGCGCTCAAGACGTGCGGAACGCCAGCGCAATTTATCGGCGCGCGTCAGTTCCTGCGAAATGCCGATGCGACGCATCGTCATGAAATCTCCGCTCAAACTAAAGCGATCGCTGCCACTTAAGGGCACATTATCGATGCCGACCTTGAGAGTGGGATCGGGGCGCTGCGCCACCGCTACCGCCATTTCATGTGCAGCGACAGTGGCCTGGTCCTGCGCATGAAGTTGGCGCGAGCGGACGACAGCCTGCTGCAGCGCCTCGGTGAAGGTGACCGGCTGGGGGGCCGCGCGCGCATCATGAACGAAGGCAAGCAGCGGAACAGTAAGGGCGAGAGTTAACGCCGTCTTCATGAATGGGTGAAGGCGGACGACGCGTGCATGCGTATGCACGGTGTACGGGAATGACATGGCAGCTCCAGAATGCGATGGGAAGCAACGCCTTGTCGAATCCGACAAGGCGATGACGATCTAGGCAGTCTGGAGTATCAAATACGGAAACAGCAATGGCGGATAGCGATAGGCGGTGCCGTCGGTCTCGCCAAGGTAATGAGCAAAGGAGGTTTTGCTGAATACACTACGGGAGTGTCATAAATAGCTAACGTCAAAAGCAGGACAACAGGGACGAAAGATGGGTGGTCGGCGACAGGTGTCTTGTCCAGCGACTGCCTGGATGCATCTCCCACAGCATAAATTTGACACAACGTCGACTGGTCAGTGTCCATGCCAGCGCAATCTGTCATCGCGGGCATCGCAGATGCCCCAACACCTGCGGCTACAACAGAGCCACCGCCTCCCATCGGTACGCCAGGGCACAGGTACGAAGCAACCGCATGCTGCATGAACAGCATGCTAAGTATCGCGACAAGAGTCGTGAACAATCGCACTGTGCGGGAGGTCTTCATAAACTATCTATATGGACGGTATTCGTAGCCTAGGTTGTATCAAACCCACTGTCAAGGTATTGCTGCGCTGCACTTGACCGTGAGCAAGTACGGATCCGAATGACAGGTATCATCACTATACGCATTACCATAATGGGAAGCTCAAAGACATATGTCGCCGGATTGGAATGCTTTACGTTTAATTGCTTGACAAAAAACTTGCAATCGATGCACCATTTCCGGCAATTCCTTCACTGGACCGGTGTCGACTGATTTCAATGACGAATATTCATGAAACGGCTTATCCACGCCTGAAACAAGAGTTCACTGAGCAGGAGCTCGGGGCGATCTACACGCCTTCGCGCGCTCAAATTGACCATATCTTCACTCTGTATCGCCAAGCATCGCATCGTACTTTTTTGCTGATCCAACTTATGCTGCTGCAAAGGCTTGGATATTTCGTCCCCTTGTCGAGCGTCCCGGCTATCGTGGTGCGGCATATCTGCGAACATAGCGGTCTGCGCGTTCCGGCCAAACGGGCACTGGCACAATATGATCAATCCGGTAGCAAGACAATACACCAGCGCCGTCTGCGCGGGTATGTGGGGATCCGGGTGATGGACTCGTCCGATGAATACTGGTTGGAAGATCAGGCCCTGCAGGCTGCCCATACCAAGCAGGAGCTACCCGACATTATCAATGTCCTGATTGAGGAGTTGGTCCAGCGTCGCCTGGAACTGCCTGGATTCACCTACTTGTTCAGGCTGGCTCGCCAGTCCCGCACCAGCGTCAACGACGGCATCTATAAGGCCGTGGCTAGCGAATTGCCAACATGCGTGGTCGAGCGTTTTGAACACATGCTCTCTGCCGGTGAGAACCTGCGCATATGGGATAGCCTCAAACGCGAGCCGAAGCAGCCCAATGTGCGTGCGGTGACGGATTTCTTGGCCCACATTGACACCATGATCGCGCTGGCGCAGGACCTGCCCAATACTGAGGCCATCGCCGCAACCAAGCGTGAACAACTCGTTTTGGAGGCGCGTGCCCTGGATGTGGCGGAAATGCGGCGGATCAAGCCTCTCAAGCGCCACACCCTCATCGTGCTGCTGATTCAAAGCCAGTTACAGAAGGCAATGGACGATATCGCCGAAATCTTCATCAAGACCATCCGCAGTTTGCATAACGGCGCCGAGGAACGGTTGCGGCAATATCACCTGCAGCACGCCGAACAGATTGAGCGTTTGATCGGACAGTTCCGCGAAGTGCTGACCGTCCTGAGCGAAGAGGCCAGCGAAGAGGAGCGCGTCGCCCGGGTCGAGCAATCCCTCGACGGGGATCTGGCGGCATGGATTACTGAATGCGACGAGCACATGGCGTATGCTGGCAATAACTATTATCCGTTCATGCTGGTCGGGTATGTTGGCAAGCGCAGCCTGCTCTTCAAGTGCCTCGAAGCGCTCAGCCTGAAATCCAGCTCCCAGGATCAGAGCCTGCTGGCAGCGATCGCCATCATCCAAAAGCATCGCTCCAGCCACAAGGAACAACTGCCAGCGGCAGAAGGTGCGCTACCTGAATTGGCACTGGACTGGATGTCAGATAAGTGGCGCAAGCTGGTTTTTGGCCGAGTCGCAGCCAACGCCCCAGCGAGTGTGCATCGCAAGTATTTCGAACTCGCCGTGATGACGGAAGTCATGGATGAACTCAAGTCGGGCGATCTGTACGTCGAGCACAGCGGCGACTACGATGATTATCGCAACCATTTGGTGGGATGGGAAGAATACGAGCGCGAGGTTAAAGCCTATGGCGAACTAGTAGGGCTGCCGGTAGAGGCACAGGCTTTTGTCGCGCAGTTGCGGGAAAAATTGGGCAACCTGGCGCGCGACGTCGACAGCCGCTTCCCGGAGAATAGCCTTGCCGATATCGACGGGAGCGGCATTGTGATCCGTCGCATGGAGCGTCCAAAGCCGCCGCCCGAACTTAACGCCATCGAGCAGATGGTCACCAATGAAATGGATCCGGTGAGCATCCTTGATGTATTGACCGAGACTGAAAAATGGTTGGACTTGCATAAACTCTTTGGTCCGTTGTCCGGCTTCGAGGCCAAAGTAGACGATCCGCGCAAGCGCTTCATCACGACGTTGTTTTGCTATGGTTGTAACCTGGGCGCCACGCAGACCGCGCGCTCGATCAAGGGCTTGAGCCGCAAGCAGGTGGCCTGGCTCAATCTCAAGCATGTCACCGAGCAGCGCCTGGACAAGGCGATCGTCAAGGTGATCAATGCATACAACCGCTTCGCGTTGCCACGTTATTGGGGGTCGGGAAAGAGCGCGTCGGCCGACGGTACCAAATGGAATATTTACGAGGCTAACCTGCTTTCCGAATACCATATCCGCTACGGTGGATACGGGGGCATTGGCTACTACCATGTGTCCGACAAGTACATCGCGTTGTTCAGCCACTTTATTCCATGCGGCGTCTATGAGGCGGTTTACATCCTTGATGGCCTGATTAACAACCAATCGGATATCCAGCCAGATACGCTGCACGGCGATACGCAGGCCCAAAGCACGCCTGTGTTTGGCCTGGCCTCGCTGCTGGGTATCGACCTGATGCCGCGCATCCGCAATATCAAAGATCTGGTGTTCTTCAAGGCGGACAAGGCCGACCAGTATGACAATATCGGCAGCTTGTTCCGTGGATCGATCGATTGGGAACTGATCGCGCGCCATCTGAAGGACATGCTGCGCGTCGTCATTTCCATTAAAGCGGGCAAGATCGCGCCATCGACGATCCTGCGCCGCCTAGGCACGGCTAGCCGCAAGAACAAGCTCTACTACGCGTTCCGCGAGCTCGGCAGGGTACATCGGACCATGTTCCTGCTCAAGTACATCAATGACGCGGAACTGCGTCGTACCATACATGCCGCAACCAACAAGAGCGAGGAATTCAACGGCTTCATCAAATGGCTGTTTTTTGGGGGCGAAGGCATCATTGCCGAAAACGTTCGGCACGAACAACGCAAGGTTATCAAGTACAACCAGCTCGTTGCGAACATGGTCATCCTGCACAATGTCCATGCGATGACGCGGCTCCTCAAGGCAATACAAGCCAAAGGATATGTGCTAACGGAGGAGGTGCTTCGCGGCTTAGCGCCATATCGTAAAGGGCACATCAACCGGTTCGGCGAATACATGCTGGACCTTGAGCGCGAGGTGGCCCCGATGAATTACAAAGTCGAATTTACTAAATAAATCAATTGGTTAGACTTCTTTTTGCGGAAAAATCCGCAATCCCGGCCGGCCCTCCACTTGCTGCTGGCGGCCATCCTCATGCTGGGCGGCGCGCTGCAGCTGCTGCCGCAGGTGCGCCGCCACCTGCCCCGCCTGCACCGCTGGAACGGACGAGTTTACCTGGCGGGTGCCGTGCTGGCGGCACTGTCCGGCCTGATCATGCTGTGGTGGCGCGGCGCCGTGGGTGATATGACGCAACATGTGGGGACCAGCCTGAATGCCGTGCTGGTGCTGGTGTTCGCGGGCCTGGCCTTGCGGAAGGTGCTGCAGGGCGACATCGCGGCGCACCGGCGCTGGGCGCTGCGCCTGTTCCTGGCCGTCAGCGGCGTGTGGTTCTTTCGCGTGGGACTGATGTTCTGGCTGGCCGTGAATGGCGGCCCGGCGGGTTTCGATCCCGACACGTTCACGGGACCGGCCCTGAGCTTGCTGGCCTTTGCCCAGTATCTGCTGCCGCTCGCCGTGCTGGAGGGATATCTGCGCTGCCGCGACGGCGCTGCAGGCGCGGCAGCGCGCTGGACCATGGCGGCAGTGCTGTCGCTGATGACCGTGGCGATGAGCGTGGGCATTGCGGTTGCCATCGTCGGCATGTGGCTGCCGCGCATGCACGGCTGAGCCGAAACCGGCCAGCCGGCTGCGCACGCCCCCGCTCTACCAGTAGCCGAGCAGCTTCCACCAGGTGGTGCCGACGACGGCAAAGATCAGCAGTTCCACCACGCACATGATGAAACCGACCCGCCACCAGTTGCCCATGGTGACGAAGCCGCTGCCGAAGATGATGGGCGACGTGCCCGTGGCATAGTGGGTCAGGGTCATCATGATGGCCGAGCCCGCCGTCATCATCAGCATGAACGGAATATGGTATTCGGCCGGGATCAGGTGCAGGCCCACGGTCAGGAAGGCCAGCAGCATGGCGCTGATGTGGGCCGTGGTGCTGGCGAAGAAATAGTGCGAGAAGACGAATACCAGCAAGAGGACGCCGGCGATGGGCAGCCAGTCCATGCCGCTGGCGACGATGGCCGCCTTCATGCCGGCCGAGAACCAGGCGATCACGCCCGTCTTGTTGAGCTGCTCGGCCATCATCACCAGCGCGCCGAACCATACGAGGGTGTCCCAGGCGCTCTTTTCCGACAGCACGTCATCCCAGTCGATGGTGCCGGTGATGATCAGGATAAACAAGCCGACGAAGGCAACCACCGTCGCATCGAGCGAAAAGGCGGGGCCGAACAGCATGGCCGGCACGTTGGCCCACAGCACGAGCAGCAGGCCGAAGGTGCCCAGCATGACTTTTTCCGAAGGCGACAGCGGCCCCATGCTGTGCAATTCCGCTTTGGCGTAGGTGACGGCGTCCGGCGTGGCCTTCAATTCCGGCGGCGACAGCCAGTAAATGATCAGCGGCATGACCAGCAGGCACACGAGGCCCGGCAGCAGCATGCACAGGGCCCACGTGGTCCAGCTCAGGTGAAAGCTCTGGCCGCTGGCCTTGGCCACGAAATCGACCACCAGCGGATTGGGCGCCGTGGCCGTCAAGAACATGGCCGACGTGATGGGGTTGGCGTGGTAGTTGACGAGCGCCAAATACGTGCCGACCTTCTTTTCCGTGCCCTTGGCAGGGTCCGAATCGAAGGCGTTGGCGATGGATTTCATGATCGGGTGGACGATGCCGCCGCCGCGCGCCGTGTTACTCGGCGTAAAAGGCGCCAGCACCAGTTCGCAGATCGCCAGGCCATAGCCGATACCCATGGTGCGCTTGCCCAGCAGCGAGATGAACAGCAGGCCGATGCGGCTGCCCAGGCCCGTCTTCTTGAGGCCGCGCGAAATCAGGATCGCCACGACGATCAGCCAGATCAGCGGATTCGAGAAACTGCTGAGCGCATCCGTGATGGCGCCCTTCGATGACGTAGCCGTCACCTGCGACAGCGAAACGATGACGATGGCCATCATGGCCATCACGCCGATCGGCATGACTTTTAAAATGATCGCCAGGATGGTGGTGAGGAAGATCGCCACCAGGCCCCAGGCCTTGGGCGTCAAGCCTTCCGGCGCGGGCAGCAGGAGCATGCTGACCAGCAAGACCGTGCAAATCAGGGCCGGCACGAGCCGGAATGGCACGGCTTCCTTAAAATGCAGGAACATATCGCGCACTGTCTTATACATATCAATACCTTTCACTGTGGGCCGGGCATCATGGCAAGTACACGTTCGCACGTCGCCTGCATGGGCTGGATCGATTGAAAAACCGCACCTGCAAGATGACAGATGCCCAACAATTCTCTTCGGCAATATCATACACGCAAGACTTTGCCTGCCCCGCTCCGTTTGGCGTTTGGCGCCGCCGCCATCTTTCAAAGTGTTGACTTGAGCGCGTTCCGCGCCAGGTTGCGGCGCCGTCCCGCGTACAATGCGCCATGCCCGCGCCTTTCCAGACCCTGCCCCTGCCCGCCCATCGATGCCCCCTGTGCGGCGGCCCGAACGGCTGCGCGCCGGCGCAATCGGGCAGTTTTGCCACGCCCTGCTGGTGCCGGACGCAGGGAATCGATGCCCAGGCGCGCGCCCGCGTGCCGCCGCAGCTGCGGGGCAAGGCCTGCATCTGCGCGCGCTGCGGCAAGAAAACCTAGCCTTCCCGCGCGCGGCAATGGCAGGCTGTATGCCTGCCCCGTGGCCGCACGCCATCGCGCCTGCCATTGAAGCAAAGGCACGCCTTGCCGCGCCTGCGGCGGCGTGCGCGCGGCGGCGCGGAAAAGTGAGCCAGGTCAAGAGACTGCCTGCCGCCCGCATGTTTCATGGCCAATTTCAGCCCCGGCTTGCCATTCGCACTATAATGTCGGCACCGCGTGCGGCAGCATTGGCGGCGATAGACGGTAACAATTTCGTGTAGAGGCCAGTACAATAGCGTCTGGGCCTACACAGGGTTTCCCTTTTGCCAGCAGTTGCCAGCAACTAACCATTTTTTTGACCAGCCAATAAACACTATGAGTTCGATGAATGAAGAGCGCGTATTAAGCGTGCACCACTGGACGGATACCCTGTTCTCCTTTACCACCACGCGCGACCCGTCGCTGCGTTTTTCGAATGGCCACTTCACGATGATCGGCCTGCGCGTCGATGGCAAGCCATTGCTGCGCGCCTACAGTATCGCCAGTGCCAATTACGAAGACCACCTGGAATTTTTCAGCATCAAGGTGCCGGGCGGTCCATTGACGTCGCGCCTGCAGCACTTGCAAGTGGGCGACACCGTCATCGTCGGCCGCAAGCCGACGGGCACCCTGGTATCCGATTACCTGTTGCCAGGCAAGCGCCTGTACATGCTGTCGACGGGCACCGGCCTGGCGCCATTCCTCAGCATCGTGCGCGATCCGGACATCTACGAGCGCTTCGACCAGCTGATCCTCGTGCACGGCGTGCGCCAGGTCGACGAACTGGCTTACCACGACTTGCTGGAAGAGCACTTGCCCAAGCATGAATTCCTCGGCGAAATGGTCAGCGACAAGCTGCGCTACTACCCGACCGTGACGCGTGAAGATTTCCGCAACATGGGCCGCATCACGGAGCTGATCGAGAACGGCAAGCTGGCCGAAGACCTGGGCGTGCCGCCGCTGAACCCGGCCGAAGACCGCGTGATGATCTGCGGCAGCTCGGAAATGCTGCGCGACCTGAAGGAAATGCTGGAAGCGCGCGGCTTCAAGGAAGGCAATACCTCGACGCCTGGCGACTTCGTTGTCGAGCGCGCATTTGCCGAGAAGTAATCGGTAGCAACTCCGTTGCACTTCCAGGGGCCCGGCCCCGCCGCTGTTCGCGGCGGCGCCGGGCCCTTGTCATTGCCGGCTCAACGTGCCAGTGGCGTGGCGCGCTGGTAATGCAAGCCATTCATGTAGCGCGGCACAGGCGTGAACGCGCTGCTGAGAATATCGTCCTGCGCCGCGTAATAGCGTGTTTCGATCTTCAGCAGGCCCAGCACGGTGGCGTCGAGCTTGTCCGTCTGGTAGGGCCGGCTTTCCAGCGCGCTGCGCGCGGCCGCCGATTGCGGCGCTTGCTGGTTGTTCCACAGCAGCATGGGAATTTCATAGCCGCTCTTGTCGGACGCGGAATGGCCCGCATGGTTGCGGCTGTAGCCCACTTCCTGTCCATGGTCGGAAACGAACAGCAGCGCAGCGGCGTGGCCCGACTTGGCCTGCTCGGCCATGCCGATCAGGTTGCCCAGCACGTAATCGCCATAGCGGATGGCGTTGTCGTACTCGTCGCGCTGGTTGCGTATCCACGCCGAGCGGCCCTGGCTGGCCATCTGCGCGCTGACGGCGTCGTGCAGGTTGTCGAAATGCGCAAAGCGGCTGGGGTAGCGCATGTCGTAGCTGGGATGCGCGCCCAGCAAGTGCACGACAATGAGTTTTTTCGGCGCGGCGTCGGCCAGCGCATGCGCAAAGGGCTGGAACAGGTTGGCGTCAAAATTGTTTTCGCCGCGCCCCGTGCCGTAATTGATGAAGTCGCTTTCATCCGCTTCGCCCGCCAGCATGCCGATCCAGCCATCGTTGCGCGTCTGGTTCGAGACCCAGAACGTCTTGTAGCCGGCCGCCTCGGCCAGCATCAGCAGGTTCGGCTTGGCCATCCACGCATCGGGATTGCCCAGGTCGGCCGGCGTGAGCATGGACATCATCGATTCCACCGTGCTTGAGGCGGGCGAGATCACGTCGTTGAAGACGAGCAGCCTGGCGCGCATGGCGTCGAGCTGGGGCGTGGTCGCGCGCGCATAGCCGTACAGCGACATCGAGGCGCGGTTCGTGCTTTCGCCGATCACCAGGATGACGGTGCGGGCAGCTTCGCCCGCATAGCGCACGTTCCAGTCGCGCGGCGCGGCCATCGCCGCCGCCAGCGTGTGCTGCATCGCCTGCATGGCGGCCAGCTGCGCGCTGTACTGCTGGTAGCGCAGTGGCCAGAACAGGGCCGGGTTTTCGCGCCGCATGGTGGTGTTGACATGCAA
>CAUSDR010000173.1:0-11048 GCA_963530105.1 uncultured Janthinobacterium sp. | reverse complement strand
GCCCCTTGGTAAGCCCATTTTCACGTGTTTTTGGCGCGATACCCGGTTTTTTGATTTGCCCCCGCTTGAAAATATCGCTATAATCGAAGGCTGTACAGAATTCTGTTACGCAGACACTAATGTTTGACAGGCACTGGTTTGGCACACATGGTTCGGCAGACGCACAGAACGCACCGGTTGGCAAACACTAATGTTTGCAAACGCACTTTGACCCTGTTTTAGGAAATTCCATGGCAAATACCGCACAAGCGCGCAAACGCGCTCGTCAAGCAGTTAAGCAAAACGCACACAATTCGTCCCAACGTTCGACCTTGCGCACGGCTATCAAAGCTGCTCGCAAAGCGATCCAGGGCGGCGACAAGGCAGCTGCTGCTGCAATCTTCCAAGCATCCGTGTCGACCATCGACCGTATCGCTGACAAGAAGATCATCCACAAAAACAAGGCAGCTCGCCATAAGAGCCGTCTGGCAGCTGCTTTGAAAGCACTGTCCGCTTAATATTCGCCAGCGGGCAAGCCACCACGGTGGTCTTGCCTGTGCCAGTACGCTGGCACTGGTTGAAAAGCAAAAACCCGCAGATTCATTCTGGCGGGTTTTTTCGCGTTTCTGCGCGGCTTGCATGCGCGTGGGCGGCTGGCGCATGCGGCCAGCCAGGCGCGGCAAATTAACGCGGCGCCGGCAAATTGCCGATATTCATGCCGGGCTTGATATTGCGCTGCCTGAACCAGCCCAGGTTCATTTCCAGCGCATAGCGCACGGGCACGGTTCTGGTCGAGCAGTGGCTGTCGAGCGTGTGCGGCTGCATGTCCTCGATATTGACGATCTTGCCGCCGGCATCGATAAACGCCACGGACAGCGGCAGCGGCGTGTTCTTCATCCACATGCATTGCGTGGCCGGACTGCCAAAGACAAACAGCATGCCCGCATTCACCGGCATCTTTTCGCGGTACATCAAGCCTTGTTCGCGCTGCTCTTCCGTGGCGGCCACTTCCACCTGGATCAGATGCACGCCCGCCGATAGCTGCAAGCTCTTGCCTGGCTGCGCCTGGGCTTGCGCCTGGCCCAGGCCGGCACAGGCCAGCACGGCGATTGACATCCTGAGACTGCTGAAGGCATTTTTCATGGGGCGGGACAGTGGCAATCGAAGCGGCGATTAAGCCATGCTGGTGCGCGCCAGGTCAAGCATGCGGCCTGGCGGCGTGGAAAGCGTGGGGTTACAGCAACAAGAGCGGCGCCGTAACCCCGGGGTGAGCTTACTTGGCCGGCTTGGCTTGTTCGCTTGCCGGCGGTTTCGCCTTGCGCGCCTGCGGGATCAGGCGCTGCGGCGCATCGGTGGCGGCCGATGCCTTGGTTGATGCGGCCGAGCGCGCGGCATCCGTGGCGGCGGAGGCCGCGACAGTGGCCGACGCCGGCACCGGCTTGCTCGCATCGGTCGCGGCCGATGCGTGGCTGGCTGCCGACGCGGGCGGCGGCGTGGGCTTGCTGGCATCGGTGGCCGCCGATGCATGCACCTGCGCGCCCGACTGCGCGAAGGCGGCGCCGGCCAGCAGGGAGGCCGCCAGGGCCAGGATGGCTTTCGTCATCATCGTTCCTCTTTCATCAAGTTAAGGTGTGATGATTTTAGTGCATTATCTAAAAATAAATAATGCTTATTGGCAAAAGCTTGCAGGGATGGCCGTTCTTTTGTTCCCGCTCAAGCCTTGCCGATGCCGTCGGCCGGCACTTCGCACCATTCGCCGGGCAGCAAAGGGTGGCTGGCCAGCGAAAACGGGCCGATGGCGCTGCGCACCAGGCGCAGGGTAGGCAGGCCGACGGCCGCCGTCATGCGCCGCACTTGCCGGTTTTTCCCTTCCTTCAGGGTAATGGCCAGCCACGCCGTGGGTTTGTCGGCGCGCGCGCGGATGGGCGGATTGCGCGGCCACAGCCAGTCCGGCTCGGCGATGCGCACGGCCTTGCACGGTTTCGTGATGAAGTCGCCCAAGTCCAGCGGCGCCTGCAGGCGCGCCAGGCTGGCCGCGTCGGGCACGCCATCGACTTGCACCAGATAGGTTTTCGCTTCCTTGCGGTCGGGGTGGCTGATCTCGTGCTGCAGGCGGCCATCGTCCGTCAGCAGCAGCAAGCCTTCGCTGTCGGCGTCCAGTCGGCCGGCCGGGTAGATGCCGGGAATGGTCACATGGTCGGCCAGGGTGGCGCGGCCTTCCTGCGGCGAAAACTGGCACAGGACCTGGAATGGTTTATTAAAGAGAATGAGTGGCATGCGGATGAAGTGTTAGTGAAACAAGTAATAAATGGTGAATGGCGAATGGCGCCTGGGCGGCGCCGCAAAAGCGTGGCGCCCGGTAGGATACTGGTGCATAATGTGACATGCCTGTCTTATATCTTATAGAAGACTAGGCGGCATGGCGATCAGCTTCTTTGATGCTGCGGCCGGCATGGCGATACGCATGGCCCGGGCTTGCTTTCCCTGCTACAGTGCGTTGTTGCTGCCATGTCCGCACCTGTTTTTGTCAACTCTGCAACCGCAGAGCGCACCGCAGGCCCGTGTCGCCCGCCTGCGGTGTGTCCCACTTCGGAGATCACGATGTACCAACATATCACTGTACCTGCTGACGGCCAAAAAATCACCGTCAACGCCGACTTTTCGCTGAATGTACCAGATAATCCCGTCATTCCCTTCATCGAAGGCGATGGCACGGGCATCGATATCAGTCCGGTCATGATCAAGGTGATCGACGCCGCCGTGGCCAAGGCCTACGGCGGCGCGCGCAAGATCAGCTGGATGGAAATCTATGCGGGCGAAAAATCGACGACTGTGTATGGTCCCGATGTGTGGCTGCCGGAAGAAACGCTGGACGTGCTGAAAGACTACGTCGTCTCCATCAAGGGCCCGCTGACCACGCCCGTCGGCGGCGGCATCCGGTCGCTCAACGTGGCCCTGCGCCAGCAGCTGGACCTGTACGTCTGCCTGCGCCCCGTGCGCTACTTCACGGGCGTGCCGTCGCCGGTGAAAGAGCCGGAAAAGACGGACATGGTGATTTTCCGCGAAAACTCGGAAGATATCTACGCGGGCATCGAATACCAGCAAGGTTCCGAAGGGGCGAAAAAGCTGATCGAGTTCCTCGTCAAGGAAATGGGCGTGACCAAGATCCGCTTCCCGGACACGTCCGGCATCGGCATCAAGCCCGTCTCCGTGGAAGGCACGCAGCGCCTGGTGCGCAAGGCCATCCAGTACGCGATCGACAATGACAAGCCATCCGTGACGATCGTGCACAAGGGCAATATCATGAAGTACACGGAAGGCGGCTTCCGCGACTGGGCGTATGCGCTGGCGCAAAAGGAATTCGGCGCCGAACTGATCGATGGCGGCCCGTGGTGCAAGTTCAAGAACCCGAAGACGGGCCGCGATATCCTCATCAAGGATTCGATCGCTGACGCGTTCCTGCAACAGATCCTGCTGCGGCCGGCCGAATACAGCGTCATCGCCACCCTGAACTTGAACGGCGACTACATTTCCGACGCGCTGGCGGCGCAGGTGGGCGGCATCGGCATCGCGCCCGGCGCCAACCTGTCCGATTCCGTCGCCATGTTCGAAGCCACGCACGGCACGGCGCCGAAATACGCGGGCAAGGATTACGTCAATCCCGGTTCGCTGATTTTGTCGGCGGAAATGATGCTGCGCCACATGGGCTGGCTGGAAGCGGCCGACCTGGTGATTTCGTCGATGCAAAAGTCGATCGCCTCGAAGCGCGTCACCTAC
Organism: uncultured Janthinobacterium sp.; assembly: GCA_963530105.1. Classification (GTDB taxonomy): domain Bacteria; phylum Pseudomonadota; class Gammaproteobacteria; order Burkholderiales; family Burkholderiaceae_D; genus Janthinobacterium. The sequence goes on along the minus strand of CAUSDR010000173.1, from coordinate 7,292 downwards.
GACTTCGCGCGCCTGATGGAAGGCGCCACGCAAGTGTCGTGCTCCGGTTTCGGCGACGTGATGATCGAGCACATGTGATAGGGGGAGCAGGGCGCCGCGCGCCCTGCGGACGAAAAAAAACCCCGCTTCATGGAAACGGGGTTTTTCACATCTGAGGGCCGGCGATGCTTAGGCTGCTTGGATGTTGGAAGCTTGCTTGCCTTTAGGGCCTTGCGTGACTTCGAATTGAACTTTTTGACCTTCTTTGAGGGTCTTGAAACCGTTCATGTTGATTGCGGAGAAGTGAGCAAACAAATCTTCACCGCCGTCATCTGGAGTGATGAAGCCAAAACCTTTGGAATCATTGAACCACTTAACTGTACCTGTTGCCATAAAAAGAACTTTCAAAATTAAAACTAATCACACGAGCCATAAAAGCAAGAAGCTTCTTGCCCCCTCCTCGACGTCTCACTTCTTATCAAGCTGTACATTACTGCAACAGTCGATACAGCATTGTTGGCGGAATAAATAATGAAGTCAAGCGCTTTTCCATCGATATTGACAAATTCTTCACGAGGACCAAAAAAGCAACTCTTGATTTTGGCAGCAAGGTCGCCATCTGCGCAGTATTAAGAAAACGCGTAAGATTGAAAACAATTGGAAAGGCGCAGATATTGCGCATGACAACCACTGTGAAAGCATTAGAATAAGCGTATGGCAACCAAGCACGACACAGAAACCCTGCTGGAGCGGCAAGTGCTGAAGCCGCCACCGCTCTACCAGGTAGCCTTGCTCAATGACGACTACACCCCGATGGAATTTGTGGTGGCCATCATTCAGGAGTATTTCAACAAGGACCGTGAAACGGCGACGCAAATCATGCTCAGTGTTCATCGCTACGGCAAAGGAGTGTGCGGCGTGTTCTCTAAAGATATAGCGTGTACCAAAGTGGAGTTCGTTTTAACGCATGCGCGCAAGGCGGGGCACCCCCTGCAGTGCGTGATGGAGGAAGTATGATTGCGCAGGAATTAGAAGTAAGTTTGCACATGGCGTTTGTCGAAGCTCGACAGGCACGGCACGAATTCATCACGGTTGAGCATTTATTGCTGGCACTGCTGGATAATCCCTCCGCAGCTGAGGTATTGCGTGCCTGCGCGGTCAATATTGAAGACCTGCGCAAGACCCTCACCAATTTCATCGGCGATAACACGCCGACCGTGCCTGGCACGGGCGAAGTCGACACCCAGCCGACGCTTGGTTTCCAGCGCGTGATTCAGCGCGCCATCATGCATGTCCAGTCCGCCTCGAATGGCAAGAAGGAAGTCACCGGCGCCAATGTGCTGGTGGCCATCTTCGGCGAGAAGGATTCGCATGCGGTCTACTACCTGCACCAGCAGGGCGTGACGCGCCTGGACGTGGTCAACTTCATCTCGCACGGCGTGCGCAAGGACCAGTCGACGGAAAGCGCGAAAGCGTCCGAAGGCGTGGAAGAAGCGCCGGTCGACGGCCAGCCGAAGGAAAGCCCGCTCGACCAGTTCACGCAAAACCTGAACAAGGCCGCCGCCGAAGGCAAGATCGACCCGCTGATCGGGCGCGAGGATGAAGTCGACCGCGTGATCCAGATCCTGTGCCGCCGCCGCAAGAACAATCCGCTGCTGGTCGGCGAGGCGGGCGTGGGCAAGACAGCCATCGCCGAAGGCCTGGCCTACCGTATCACGCAAAGCGATGTGCCGGAAATCCTGCAGAATGCCGTCGTGTATTCGCTGGACATGGGCGCCTTGCTGGCCGGTACCAAATACCGCGGCGACTTCGAGCAGCGCCTGAAAGCCGTGCTGAAACAGCTGAAGGACAATCCGAACGGCATCCTGTTCATCGACGAGATCCACACCATCATCGGTGCGGGCTCGGCGTCGGGCGGCACGCTGGACGCGTCCAACCTGCTGAAGCCGGCACTGGCCAACGGCCAGCTGAAATGCATCGGCGCGACCACCTACACGGAATTCCGTGGCGTGTTCGAGAAAGACCATGCGCTCTCGCGCCGCTTCCAGAAAGTGGACGTCAACGAGCCAACCGTCGAACAAACCGTGCAAATCTTGCGCGGCCTCAAGTCGCGCTTCGAAGAGCACCATGGCGTGAAATACTCGGCTTCGGCCCTGTCGACGGCGGCCGAGCTGGCGGCGCGCTTCATCAACGACCGCCATCTGCCCGACAAGGCGATCGACGTCATCGATGAAGCGGGCGCGGCGCAACGCATCTTGCCGAAGTCGAAGCAAAAGAAAACCATCGGCAAGGCCGAGATCGAGGACATCATTGCCAAGATCGCGCGCATTCCGCCACAAACGGTCAACCAGGACGACCGCAGCAAGCTGCAAACCATCGACCGCGACTTGCGCAACGTGGTGTTCGGGCAAGATCCCGCCATCGACGCGCTGGCCTCGGCCATCAAGATGGCGCGTGCCGGCCTGGGCAAGACGGACAAGCCGATCGGCTCCTTCCTGTTCTCCGGCCCGACGGGCGTGGGCAAGACCGAGGTGGCGAAACAGCTGGCCTTCATCCTCGGTATCGAGCTGATCCGTTTCGACATGTCGGAATACATGGAACGCCATGCCGTCAGCCGCCTCATCGGCGCGCCGCCGGGCTACGTCGGTTTCGACCAGGGCGGCCTGCTGACGGAAGCGATCACCAAGAAACCGCATGCGGTCTTGCTGCTCGATGAAATTGAAAAAGCCCATCCGGACATTTTCAATATCCTGCTGCAAGTGATGGACCATGGCACCTTGACGGACAACAATGGCCGCAAAGCCGATTTCCGCAACGTGATCATCATCATGACGACCAATGCGGGCGCGGAAAGCCTGCAAAAGACGTCGATCGGCTTCACCAACTCGAAGCAGGCCGGCGACGAGATGGCCGACATCAAGCGCATGTTCACGCCGGAGTTCCGCAACCGTATCGACGCGACCATCAGCTTCCGCGCGCTGGACCAGGAAATCATCCTGCGCGTGGTCGACAAGTTCCTCATGCAGCTGGAAGAACAGTTGCACGAGAAAAAGGTCGAAGCTGTCTTCACGGAAAAGCTGCGCACCTTCCTCGGCAAGAAAGGCTTCGATCCGCTGATGGGCGCGCGTCCGATGGCGCGTTTGATCCAGGACATGATCCGCAAGGCGCTGGCCGACGAACTGCTGTTCGGCCGCCTGGTATCCGGCGGCAAGGTCACCGTCGACCTCGACGACAAGGACCAGGTCTTGCTGGAATTCCCGGAACCGCCAGACGCGGCGCCGACGGCCGCACCGGAAACGGTGGAAGTGGAGTAATCCACCCCGTCGCCACCGGCGAACAAAAAAACCCGCCCACGCAAGTGGCGCGGGTTTTTTTACGTCGGTGCGGCATGAAACTGTTGTGAAAATAACCTTGTTTAAAAATAGGTATTGCTTTTGCGTAAGCTATGCAAGAATCATGATCCCGATGTCGGCCACGCTCCACGTCGTTCCGTTTCCATGACCATTCATAGCTTGTTTTAAAGACAGATTGCTCACATGAAAATTTCCCGTACCCTTGCCCTCCTGTTGTGTTCCGCCGGCCTGCTGGGCAGCGCCGCTGTCGCCGCCGCTGTTGCTGCACCTGCCGCCAGCAGCTATTTCCGCTTTCCCGCCGTGCGCGGCGATACCGTCGTGTTCACGGCCGAAGGCGATTTGTGGAAAAGCAGTCTCCACGGCGGCGCGGCGCAGCGCCTGACCACGCATCCTGGCTATGAAACGAACGCGGCGATTTCGCGCGATGGCCAGTGGCTGGCCTTTTCCGCCTCGTACGAAGGCGCGCAGGAAGCGTATGTGATGCCGCTGGCTGGTGGCTTGCCGCGCCGCATTTCGTATGACAATGGCGGCGTGCTGGTATTGGGCTGGACGGCGCAGGGCGAAGTGCTGGTCAGCACGCAGAATACGGACGGTCCCGCTTCGCGCCGCGTCGTTGCCGCCATCGACCCCGTGCAGCAGACGCGCCGCGTGTTTCCCGTGGCCGACGCCAATGACGCCGTGCTCGACGATGCGGGGAGCACCCTGTATTTCACGCGCTTCGGCCTGGCCGTGACGAATGACAACGTGCGCAACTACCGTGGCGGCGCGCACGCGACCCTGTGGCGCTATGACCTGGGCGGCAAGATGGAAGCCGTCCCCATGCACAAGGATGCCGCGGTGTTGGCCGGCAACAACAAGCGTCCCATGTGGTGGCAGGGCCGCGTCTATTACATCAGCGACGAAAGCGGCAGCGACAATCTGTGGAGCATGCTGCCCGACGGTTCCGACCGCCGCGCCTTGACGGCCCACACGCAGTGGGACGTGCGCAATGCAGCGCTGGGCGATGGCAAGATCGTCTACCAGCTGGGGGCCGATTTGCACGTGCTGGACCTGGCCGCGGCGGCGGCCTCGCAGCCGCTGGCCATCAGCCTGGTGTCCGATTTCGACCAGCAGCGCACGCGCCAGATCCGTTCGCCGCTCGATACCTTGAGCAATGTCCAGCTGTCCGGCAAGGATGAGCGCATCATACTCACGGCGCGGGGCCGTGTCAGCATCGCCGGCACGGGCAGCCAGCGCCGCGTCGACATCGCCATTCCGGAAGGGGCGCGGGCGCGCGACGCCGTGTTTTCCAGCGATGAAAAATCCGTGTTCGCCATCGTCGACACGAGCGGTGAAAATGAAATCTGGAAGTTCGCCGCCGATGGCACGGGCAAGGGCGAGCAGCTGACGACGCAGGGCAATAACCACCGCTGGAAGCTGTATCCGTCGCCGGATGGCCGCTGGCTGGCGCACACGGACAAGAAAGGCCGTTTCTGGCTGCTGGACCTGGCCACCAAGGGCAATCAATTGATCGACGACGCGGGCAAGGCGGGCGTGGACAAGCATGACGAAGTGCAATGGTCGCCCGACAGCCGCAACCTGGCCATCGTGCGCGTGGCCAGCAACGAGCAGCGCGAGCAGATCGGCGTCTACAACCTGGCCGCGAAACAGCTGCAGTTCGTCACCAGCGACCGCTACACGTCCGGCTCGCCCGCGTTTTCGCCCGACGGGCGATGGTTGTACTTCATGTCGGCGCGTAATTTCCAGCTGGCTAACGGTTCGCCGTGGGGCGACCGCAACATGGGTCCCGTGTTCGACAAGCGCATCGGCGTGTATGCGCTGGCGCTGCAGCCGGGCAACCGTTTCCCCTTCCAGCCCGACGATGAACTGAGCCGCCCCGGCGTCAAGCCGGCCGAAACGGACGATGAAAAGGCGGCCGAGCTGGCGGCTGAAAAAGCCCTGGAAAAAGCCGGCGGCAAGGCGGCCGTGAAAAAAGCACCGGCCAGCCTGCCGGACATCGTCCTCAAGGGCCTGGCCGAGCGCCTGTACGAAGTGCCGCTGGCGCCGGGCAACTACGATGCGCTGGCCATCGATGACAAGCGCCTGTATTTCCTTGAGCGCGAAGGCGGCGAGCGCAAGTCCAGCCTGAAGACCTTGGCGATCGGCAATACCGGCTCGAAACCGGAACTGCTGGTGGCCAATGTGCGCGAATTCGACCTGGCCCAGGATAAAAAGCATTTGTACTACCGCACGGCGGCGGAAAACGGCCCGGGCGAGATGCTGGTGATCGAGGCGGGCGCCAAGCTGCCGTCCGACTTGAGCAAGGCCAAGGTCAAGGTCGACGACTGGACCTTCGTTTCCAATCCGCGCCTGGAATGGAAGCAGATGTTCAACGACGCCTGGCGCCTGCACCGCGATTTCCTGTACGACGCGAAGATGCGCGGCGTGGACTGGAAGGCGGCGCGCGACAAATATGCGCCGCTGGTCGAGCGCGTCACGGACCGCGCCGAACTCAATGATGTACTGGGCATGATGGTGGCCGAAGTGGGCGCCCTGCATTCGCAGATCCGTCCCGGCGAATTGCGCCGCACGGAGCAGGAAGGCACGCCTGCGGGCCTGGGCGCCGTGCTGGCGCGCACGGCCGGCGGCTACAAGGTCGAGCATGTCTACCGCAGCGAAGCGGAACTGCCGTCGGCGCGCGCGCCGCTGTCGCGGCCCGACGTGGACGTCAAGGAGGGCGACGTCATCACGGCCGTCAATGGCAAGGACGTGCTGGCAGCGCGCGACATCAGCGACCTGCTGCTGAACCAGGCCGACAAGCAGGTATTGTTGCAGGTCAAGCGTGGCAACGCCGCGCCGCGCGCCGTCATCGTCAAGCCCGTCAACATGGCGAAACAGACGGCGCTGCGCTATGGCGACTGGGAACTGAGCCGCGCCGAGCAGGTGGCGGCCGCCTCGCAGGGGCGCATCGGCTACCTGCATTTGCGCGCCATGGGGCCGAATGACATCGCCTCGTTCGCCCGCGACTTTTACGCCAACATCAACCGCGAAGGCTTGATCATCGACGTGCGGCGCAATAACGGCGGCAACATCGACAGCTGGATCATCGAAAAACTGCTGCGCAAGGCCTGGGCCTACTGGGCGCCGCCCGGCGTGCAGCCGTCGTCGAACATGCAGAACACTTTCCGCGGCCACCTGGTGGTGCTGGTCGATGAACTCACGTATTCGGATGGCGAGACCTTCGCCGCCGGCATCAAGGCCCTGGGCCTGGCGCCGCTGGTGGGCAAGCGCACGGCCGGCGCCGGCGTCTGGCTCAGCGACAATACGCGCCTGGCCGACAATGGCATGGCGCGCGTGGCGGAAAACGGCCAGTTCGGCATCGACGGCCAATGGCTGATCGAAGGCGTGGGCGTAGTGCCGGACGTGGAGGTGGAAAATCCGCCGCACGCCACCTTCATGGGCGCCGACCGCCAGCTGGAAGTGGCGCTGGACATGCTGGCGAAAAAACTCAGGGAGCAGCCGCGTCCCGCCTTCCAGCCACAGGCGATACCGGCGCTGAAGTAAGGCCGCTACAGGCCGGCGACGGCCTTGAACTGCTGCGCGCGGCGGCGTGACACTTCCACCACGCCGCCGTCCAGCAGGCGCAGGTCGAGGCCTTCGGCGGCATTCGGCGTGACGCTGTCCACCTGCGCCAGGTTGACGATCTGGCGCCGGTTGGCGCGGAAGAATTGCGCTGGATCAAGGCGTTCTTCCAGCTGGTTCAATGAGCGCAGCATCAGCGGCTGCTGCGCGGCGAAATGCACGCGCGTGTAGTTGCCTTCCGATTCCAGCAGGCGGATATCGTCCAGCGCCACAAACCAGCAGCGCTCGCCATCCTTGATGAAAACCTTGCGCGGCGCGGGCGATGGCGCGGACCGCACGCGGGCGCCCGCGCGCGCCAGCGCCGTCGTGCGCCTGTTCATCGCCAGCGGCGTGCAGGCC
>CAUSDR010000172.1:0-11050 GCA_963530105.1 uncultured Janthinobacterium sp. | reverse complement strand
CCGCGCGCCTAACGGCGATGCACCAGTCATCGATACTCCAGCTGACGAGAAGAAAAGCCGCGGCCCACGCCGTGACGATGGCAAGCCAGCCGGCCGTCCACGTCCAGCCGGTGCCGGTGCGAAACCATCCACAGCACCAGGTGCACGTGTGCGTACCGCCGCTAAACCGGCCGCCGCAGCAGCACCAGCTGAGAAAGCAGGAGAATAATCATGCTGCAACCAGCACGCAGAAAGTATCGTAAAGAGCAGAAAGGCCGTAACACCGGTATTTCGCACAGCCGCGGCACCGCCGTGTCGTTTGGCGAATTCGGTCTGAAGGCAGTTGCGCGCGGTCGTATCACTGCGCGTCAAATTGAAGCGGCGCGTCGTGCAATGACGCGTCACATCAAGCGCGGTGGCCGTATCTGGATCCGTATTTTCCCGGACAAACCGATTTCGAACAAACCGGCTGAAGTCCGTATGGGTAACGGTAAAGGTAATCCTGAGTACTACGTCGCTGAAATTCAGCCAGGCAAAGTACTGTACGAAATGGATGGCGTTGATGAAGCGCTGGCACGGGAAGCATTCCGTCTTGCCGCCGCTAAACTGCCACTGGCGACGACGTTTGTCATCCGCCAAGTCGGCCAATAATTGGAGTTGTATATGAAAGCATCTGAACTCCGCGGCAAGGACCAGCCAGCTCTGCAAAAAGAGCTGAATGACCTGTTGAAGGCACAGTTCGGCCTGCGCATGCAAATCGCTACGCAGCAGCTGAGCAACACTTCGCAGCTCAAGAAGGTACGCCGCGATATCGCGCGTGTGAAGACGGTAATGAATCTGAAGGAAGCCAAATGAACGAACCAGTGAAACAGTCGCTCAAGCGCACGCTGATCGGTAAAGTGGTTTCGGACAAGATGGACAAGACCGTTACCGTTCTGATCGAGCGCCACGTAAAACATCCTTTGTATGGCAAGATCATCATGCGTTCGAACAAGTATCACGCGCATGACGAGACCAACCAAGTCAAGGCCGGTGACACGGTCGAGATCCAGGAAGGTCGCCCGATCTCCAAAACGAAGGCATGGACGGTGACACGTGTGGTTCAAGCCGCACCAACCGTTTAAATAAAAACCACCGTTTCGGCGGTGGCTTTTAATTAGTACTTGCAGGCCCGCAAATTGTATGTAATACTTGCGGGCTTCGTTCATGTAACGCCGCAAAGTGTCTGGCCACAGACAGTAGCATTCGCGGTCAGTTGATGTATGAAGGTCATGCACCCAAACAGTGAAGCCCAGCAGGGCGGCTCTGGCGGGACCAAGACTGACCGTGGGTCTACATTGTGTGGATTCTTCGGCTTAAGTTGGGAAAGAGAATACTATGATTCAAACTGAAAGCCGGCTCGAAGTGGCTGACAATACCGGTGCCAAAGAAGTAATGTGCATCAAGGTATTGGGCGGCTCCAAGCGCCGTTATGCTGGCATTGGCGATGTGATCAAGGTAACCGTTAAGGTTGCTGCGCCACGTGGCCGTGTCAAAAAAGGTGAAATTTATAACGCCGTGGTTGTGCGCACCGCTAAAGGTGTTCGCCGCCAAGACGGTTCCCTGGTGAAGTTCGACGGCAACGCCGCCGTTCTGTTGAACGCCAAGCTGGAACCGATCGGTACCCGTATTTTTGGACCTGTCACGCGCGAACTGCGCACTGAGAAGTTCATGAAAATCGTGTCCCTGGCACCGGAAGTCCTGTAAGGAGTCGTAATGGATAAGATTCGTAAAAACGACGAAGTCATCGTTCTGACCGGGAAAGACAAGGGCAAACGTGGTGTGGTACAGCAGCGTATCGATGCTGAACATATCGTGGTTGACGGCATTAACATCGCTAAAAAAGCGACTAAGCCAAACCCGATGACTGGCGTAACTGGTGGTATCGTCGATAAGACCATGCCAATTCACGTGTCCAACGTTGCATTGTTCAATGCAGCGACTGGCAAGGCAGATCGCGTGGGTTTCAAAGAAGTGGATGGCAAAAAAGTCCGCGTCTTTAAATCCTCCGGCGAAGTAGTGAAGGCTTAAGAAATCATGGCACGTCTCCAAGAATTCTATAAAGAAAAAGTCGTTGCCGACCTGACCAGCAAGTTTGGTTACAAGTCGGTGATGGAAGTTCCACGCTTGACCAAAATCACCCTGAACATGGGTGTTGGTGAGGCAATCGCGGATAAAAAAGTTCTCGAGCACGCAGTTGCTGACTTGACCAAGATCGCCGGCCAGAAGCCAGTGACCACCAAGTCCCGCAAAGCGATCGCAGGCTTCAAGATCCGTGAAGGTTATCCGATCGGTACGATGGTCACCCTGCGCGGCGCTCGCATGTACGAGTTCCTGGATCGCTTCATTACCGTGGCTCTGCCGCGCGTACGCGATTTCCGTGGTGTGAACGGCCGTGCATTCGATGGTCGTGGTAACTACAACATCGGTGTCAAGGAACAGATCATTTTCCCTGAAATCGAATACGACAAGATTGACGCGTTGCGCGGTATGAATATCAGCATCACGACAACCGCTAAGACCGATGACGAAGCCAAAGCTTTGCTCGCCGCCTTTAAATTCCCTTTCAGGAACTGATCATGGCCAAACTGTCACTGATTAATCGTGAGATCAAGCGTGCTGACCTGGTGGCGAAATTCGCCCCTAAGCGCGAAGCTCTCAAGGCCATCGTCGATGACCAATCGAAATCGGAAGAAGAGCGCTACGAAGCGCGCCTGAAATTGCAGGCGCTGCCACGTAACTCGAACCCGACGCGTCAACGTAATCGTTGCGCCATCACCGGTCGTCCGCGCGGCACATTCCGTAAATTCGGTCTGGGTCGTATCAAGCTCCGTGAATTCGCCATGCGTGGTGAAATTCCGGGTATGACAAAAGCAAGCTGGTAATAGGAGAATATGCAATGAGTATGAGCGATCCTATCGCCGATATGCTGACCCGCATTCGCAACGCACAAGGCGTGCAAAAAACGACCGTGGCCATGCCATCGTCGAAAGTCAAAATTGCGATTGCCAACGTCCTGAAGGACGAGGGTTACATTGAAGATTTCGCTGTTGCCGAAGCTGGTGGCAAGGCGGAACTGAAGATCGGTTTGAAGTATTATGTTGGCCGTCCCGTTATTGAGCGCTTGGAGCGCGTGTCCCGTCCGGGTCTGCGCGTCTACAAGGGTAAAGACGAGATCCCTGTTGTGATGAATGGCTTGGGTGTGGCGATCGTGTCGACTCCGCAAGGCGTCATGACTGACCGCAAAGCACGCGCTACCGGTGTCGGCGGCGAAGTTATTTGCTACGTGGCTTAAGGAGTTACACATGTCTCGAGTAGCTAAAATGCCAATCGTAGTGCCAGCTGGCGCCGAAGTCGCCATCTCCGCACAAGCGATCACCGTAAAAGGCCCGCTGGGCGTACTTTCCCAGGCCCTTACCGGCCAGGTTAAAGTGGAAAACAATGCAGGAACCCTGAGTTTCGACGTGGCGAATGACAGCCGCGAAGCCAATGCCATGTCCGGCACGCTGCGCGCACTGGTCAACAACATGGTTGTTGGCGTCACCAAGGGTTTCGAGAAAAAGCTGAACCTGGTAGGCGTGGGTTACAAGGCGCAAGCTCAAGGCGACAAGCTGAATCTGTCCCTGGGTTTCTCGCACCCTGTAGTGCATGACATGCCAGCCGGCGTTACCTGCGCAACACCAACCCCGACCGAGATCCTGATTAAAGGTATCGACCGTCAACAGGTTGGCCAGGTAGCCGCTGAAGTTCGTGCTTACCGCGCTCCTGAGCCTTATAAAGGCAAGGGCGTTCGCTATGCGGACGAAGTGGTTAAGCTTAAAGAAACCAAGAAGAAGTAATTAGGGGCTGACGATGGATAAGAAAGAATCACGGCTTCGCCGCGGACGCCAAACCCGCATCAAGATTGCGGAATTGAAAGTAAATCGCTTGTCGGTGCATCGCACCAACCTGCACATTTACGCCAACCTGATCAGCCCGGACGCTAAAGTCCTGGTTTCGGCCTCGACGGCTGAAGCGGAAGTACGCGCTGAACTGGCAGGCCAATCCGGCAAAGGCGGCAATGCCGCTGCTGCAGCCTTGATCGGCAAGCGCGTCGCTGAAAAAGCGTTGAAAGCAGGAATTACCGAAGTTGCGTTCGACCGCTCCGGTTTCCGTTACCACGGCCGTGTGAAAGCGTTGGCAGAAGCCGCACGCGAAGCCGGTCTGAAGTTCTAAGGATCAATCATGGCAAAAATGCAAGCAAAAATGCAAAGCGACAAGCCGGATGATGGCATGCGCGAAAAAATGATCGCGATCAACCGCGTGACCAAAGTGGTCAAGGGTGGTCGTATCATGGGTTTCGCCGCGCTGACCGTAGTTGGTGATGGCGATGGCCGCGTCGGCATGGGCAAGGGCAAATCGAAAGAAGTGCCAGTTGGCGTGCAAAAGGCAATGGAAGAAGCCCGTCGCAACCTGATCAAAGTACCGCTCAAAAACGGCACCTTGCATCACACGGTTGTTGGTCGTCACGGCGCCTCCAAGGTCCTGATGAACCCAGCTAAGCCGGGTACTGGCGTTATCGCTGGTGGCGCAATGCGCGCTATCTTCGAAGTGATGGGCGTGACGGACGTGGTGGCGAAATCCACCGGTTCGAACAACCCATACAACCTGGTACGCGCTACGCTGGACGGCCTGTCGAAAATGAGCACTGCTTCCGATATCGCTGCCAAGCGCGGCAAGTCGGTCGAAGACATTCTGGCTTAAGGTGGACAAAATGACAAACACAGTCAAAGTGCAATTGGTCAAGGGCTTGATCGGTACGCGCGAATCGCATCGCGCTACCGTGCGCGGTCTGGGTCTGCGTCGTGTAAATTCGGTTTCCGAATTGCAAGACACCCCATCCGTACGCGGCATGATCAATAAAGTATCGTATCTCGTTAAAGTTGTCGGGTAAGCCTTCGGGCTTACACGAACGGAGCAAATCATGGAATTGAATACTATTGCACCAGCCGAAGGCGCTAAGCACTACAAGCGTCGCGTCGGTCGCGGTATCGGCTCCGGCCTGGGTAAAACCTCGGGTCGTGGTCACAAAGGTCAGAAATCGCGTTCGGGCGGCTTTCATAAAGTCGGTTTCGAAGGCGGTCAGATGCCTCTGCAACGCCGTCTGCCTAAGCGCGGTTTCAAATCGATGCACGCAACCTTCAAAGCTGAAGTGCGCCTGTCCGATCTGAACAACCTGGCGGTTGGCGATGTCGACATTCTGGTCTTGAAGCAAGCTGGCGTTCTGGGCGTGTTGGCCCGTGACGTGCGCGTGATCTTGTCCGGCGAAATCACCAAAGCGGTGAATTTGAAGGGCTTGAAAGTGTCCGCTGGCGCGAAAGCAGCCATCGAAGCAGCCGGCGGCTCGGTAGCCTGAGTTGACCGCTAACAGCTTGATCGGAGCGAAAATTGGCGACTAATCCACAACTTGCTAAAAGTGCAGCGGCCGGTTTCCCTTGGGGACGGCTCTGGTTTTTGCTTGGCGCATTGGTGGTTTATCGTATCGGTGCTCACGTCCCGGTTCCCGGGATTGACCCGACACAATTAGCCTCGCTGTTCAAGGAGCACGAAGGCGGCGTCCTGGGCATGTTCAACATGTTCTCGGGCGGTGCCTTGTCTCGTTTTACAGTGTTTGCGCTGGGTATCATGCCTTATATCTCGGCCTCGATCATCATGCAATTGCTGTCGATCGTGTCACCGCAGATGGAAGCGTTGAAAAAAGAAGGCGAAGCAGGTCGTCGCAAGATCACCCAGTACACCCGGTATTTCACGGTTGCCCTGGCACTGTTCCAAGCGTTAGGCATTGCAGTCGCACTGGAGTCGCAAGCTGGTCTGGTGTTGGAACCTGGTCTTGCATTCCGCTTCGTGACGGTCGTCACTTTGTTGACCGGAACAATGTTTTTGATGTGGTTGGGTGAGCAAATTACCGAGCGTGGCTTGGGGAATGGCATCTCGATCATCATTTTTGCCGGGATTGCAGCCGGTCTGCCGTCGGCGTTGGGTGGCTTGTTCACTCAGGTGTCGAATGGTTCGATCAGCAGCTTCAGCGCGATTTTCATCGTGATCCTGGTAGCACTGGTAACGTACTTCGTAGTATTCGTCGAACGTGGTCAGCGCAAAATATTGGTCAATTACGCGAAGCGCCAGGTAGGCAACAAGATTTATGGCGGTCAAACCAGCCATTTGCCGTTGAAGCTGAACATGGCCGGCGTGATCCCGCCGATCTTTGCTTCTTCGATCATCTTGTTCCCGGCCACTATCGTGGACTGGTTTTCAAAGGGCGCCGACAACGCTAACCCTGCGGTGCGGTTCTTGAAAGATTTGGCAGCATCGATGGGGCCTGGTGAGCCTATCCATGCGCTGTTGTACGCAGTGGCGATCGTGTTTTTCTGTTTCTTCTATACAGCGCTGGTGTTTAACAGCAAGGAAACAGCGGATAACTTGAAGAAAAGCGGTGCGTTCATTCCCGGGATCCGTCCAGGCGAGCAGACAGCCCGTTACATCGACAAGATCCTGACACGCTTGACACTTGCCGGCGCAGTCTACATCACCCTGGTGTGTTTATTGCCGGAATTTATGCAAGCCCAGTGGAAAGTACCATTCTATTTCGGCGGTACTTCTTTATTGATTATTGTAGTTGTCACCATGGATTTCATGGCGCAAGTACAGAACTACGTGATGTCGCAGCAATATGATTCGCTGCTGCGCAAAGCAAATTTCAAGGGCGGAATTCCGACGCGTTAAGCGCGGTAAACATACCGAATGGCAAAAGACGACGTCATACAGATGCAGGGCGAGATTCTTGAGAATCTCCCAAATGCAACATTTCGAGTGAAGCTGGAGAACGGACACGTGGTGCTCGGGCATATTTCAGGTAAAATGCGGATGAATTATATTCGCATTCTCCCTGGAGACAAGGTGACGGTGGAGTTGACGCCGTACGACCTGAGCCGAGCCCGCATTGTGTTCCGTACCAAGTAACACACTGAATCAAACCAAAGAAGCGAAAGAAAGAGCCCAAAAATGAAAGTTCTCGCATCAGTCAAGCGGATCTGCCGCAACTGCAAGATCATCAAGCGCAAAGGCGTAGTCCGCGTTATCTGCGTGGAACCACGTCACAAGCAGCGTCAAGGTTAATCGAGGAATAACAAATGGCACGTATTGCAGGGGTTAATATCCCAAATCATCAGCATACCGTTATCGGCCTGACGGCCATCTACGGTGTGGGCCGTCCACGCGCAGAGAAAATCTGTGCATCGACCGGTGTAGCAACCAACAAAAAGATCAAAGATCTGGATGACAGCGAACTGGAAAAGCTGCGCGATGAAGTAGGTAAATTCATCGTCGAAGGCGATCTGCGTCGTGAACTGTCCATGAACATCAAGCGTTTGATGGATCTGGGTTGCTACCGCGGCATGCGTCATCGTAAGGGTCTGCCTTGCCGTGGCCAGCGTACGCGTACGAACGCACGTACCCGCAAGGGACCGCGTAAAGCCGCTCAATCGCTGAAAAAATAATCCGCTAGGGAATAATTATGGCTAAGTCGCAAAATAACGCCGCATCAGCACGCGTGCGTAAAAAAGTTAAAAAGAACGTCGCTGAAGGCATCGCACATGTCCACGCTTCGTTCAATAACACCATCATTACCATCACCGATCGTCAAGGCAATGCCTTGTCGTGGGCTACCTCCGGCGGTGCAGGCTTCAAGGGTTCGCGTAAATCGACCCCATTCGCAGCGCAGGTCGCCGCGGAAGCCGCTGGTAAAGTGGCTGTTGAGTGTGGCGTGAAGAACCTGGAAGTACGTATCAAGGGCCCAGGTCCTGGTCGTGAATCCGCCGTTCGCGCGCTGAACAACCTGGGCATCAAGATCACCGAGATCCAGGACGTGACGCCGGTACCGCACAACGGTTGCCGTCCACCGAAACGTCGTCGTATCTAAGATAGTGTTGCAGAGGGCGCTTCGGCGCCAGCTGCTTTGCTGTCTGTTGTAACTCAGTACAGTTGTGTGAAAACGCTGGAGCAGGGAGCCGGAAACGGTTATACTGCCCGGCTGTTCTTGCCTGTCAAATTCAGTTTGGCGGGTTTTTCGTTTTCAGCCACCGTCTGATTGAAACCAAATCAGACTAGCGCCTAACCGCATCAGTGTGTTTGATCATGCATGTGGCTGGGGCGTTATTAATTAAAAAAAGGAAGTATCGTGGCACGTTATATCGGACCTAAAGCAAAACTTTCCCGCCGTGAAGGTACAGACCTGTTCCTGAAGAGCGCACGTCGCTCGCTGGACAGCAAGTGCAAACTGGACGTCAAACCAGGCCAGCACGGTGTCAAATCCGGCGCCCGCACCTCGGACTACGGTAACCAACTGCGCGAAAAGCAAAAAGTCAAGCGCATGTACGGCGTGCTGGAACGTCAATTCCGCCGCTACTTCGCTGAAGCAGACCGTCGTAAAGGCAACACCGGCGAAACGCTGTTGAAGTTGCTGGAAACGCGTCTGGACAACGTTTGCTACCGCATGGGCTTTGGCTCGACCCGCGCTGAAGCGCGTCAACTGGTCAGCCACAAAGCGTTCACCGTGAACGGTATCGTTGTGAACATCGCTTCGTACGCAGTTAAAGTTGGTGACATCATCGCTGTTCGTGAAAAATCGAAAAAGCAAGTGCGTATCGTTGAAGCACTGTCGCTGGCTGAACAAGTTGGTATGCCTAGCTGGGTTTCGGTTGATGCCAAGAAAATGGAAGGTACCTTCAAGTCCCTGCCAGAGCGTAACGAAATCGCTAACGACGTCAACGAATCGCTGATCGTCGAGCTGTACTCGCGTTAATAGTAGTTAGCAAGACTCCCGCCCACTCACTTTCTTGAGTGGGCGTTTTACTAATGCCATCAGCCTTATCGGTGTAATGAGCCGAGGGTATTGAAAAGGACATTTCATGCAAAACAGTTTGTTGAAGCCACGTATTATCGATGTTGAAGCTCTCGGTGCAGGTCACGCCAAGGTCGTGATGGAACCGTTCGAGCGCGGCTATGGCCACACATTGGGTAACGCGTTGCGCCGCGTTCTGCTGTCGTCGATGGTAGGCTACGCGCCGACCGAAGTGACGATCGCTGGCGTCGTCCACGAATATTCCTCCCTCGATGGCGTGCAAGAAGACGTCGTCGATCTGTTGCTGAACTTGAAGGGTGTGGTTTTCAAAGTCCACAACCGCGATTCGGTAACCCTGACCCTGAAAAAAGAAGGCGAAGGCGCGATCCTGGCCTCCGACATCGACCTGCCGCATGACGTCGAACTGATCAACCCTGACCACGTGATCGCCCACCTGACCGCCGGTGGCAAGCTGGACATGCAGATCAAGGTTGAAAAAGGCCGCGGCTACGTTCCTGGTAACGTGCGTCGCCTGTCGGAAGACACGAACAAGACCATCGGCCGCATCATCCTGGATGCGTCGTTCTCGCCAGTGCGCCGTGTATCGTACTTCGTTGAATCGGCCCGCGTTGAACAGCGTACCGACCTGGACAAGCTGATCATCAACATCGAAACCAACGGCGTGATCTCGCCGGAAGAAGCGATCCGCCAGTCGGCCCGCGTCCTGGTGGACCAGTTGAACGTGTTCGCTGCCCTGGAAGGCACCGAAGCGGCCGCCGAAGCGCCATCGCGCGCTCCGCTGGTCGATCCTATCCTGTTGCGTCCAGTCGATGACCTGGAGTTGACCGTGCGTTCGGCAAACTGCCTGAAAGCGGAAAACATCTACTACATCGGCGACCTGATCCAACGTTCGGAAAACGAGCTGCTGAAAACGCCAAACCTGGGCCGCAAGTCCCTGAACGAAATCAAGGAAGTGCTGGCATCGCGCGGCTTGACCTTGGGCATGAAGCTGGAAAACTGGCCGCCTGCCGGCCTGGAAAAGTAATTCGTAGTTGTAGCAAACTGCCTGGGACAGGTGTCCCAGGCTTTTATTTTGTAGTACCAAACCGGCCCGCGATGAAGCTTCTGCCTCATTGATCGAAGAGCTGGAATTTAAACACTCACCGAAAGGATTTATCATGCGTCACGGTCACGGCCTCCGTAAACTGAATCGTACCTCGTCCCACCGTCTGGCAATGCTGCGCAACATGACAGTATCGCTGCTGCGTCACGAAGCGATCAAAACCACCCTGCCAAAAGCAAAAGAACTGCGCCGCGTTGTCGAGCCAATTCTGACCCTGGGCAAAACCGACTCCCTGGCAAACAAGCGTCTGGCCTTCAACCGCCTGCGCGACCGTGAAATGGTCGTCAAACTGTTCGCTGAACTGGGCCCACGTTTCGCCAACCGTAACGGTGGTTATGTGCGTATCCTGAAAATGGGTTTCCGCGTCGGCGATAACGCTCCTATGGCGTTCGTTGAACTGATGGATCGTCCAGATACGACCGAAGCAGTTGAAGTTGCTGGCGAGTAATCCCAGTAGCCGCATCTGAGAAGCCAGGCCTAGCCTGGCTTTTTTGTTTTCTGCTGCAGCCATTCGTACTGCAGTGTACTATTCTCCTTTCGCGCCGGCCCTGCAGCCACTGCACGCCCCGCGCGTCTCTTGTTGAATGGCACAGCTGATGCCGCAGAAAAAGGTCGTTCATGTCCCGTTTCCCTTCCAGCGCCACTGCGCGCGCCGCTCCATTACGTCAACTGCTGATCTGGTTTGCCACCTGTTTATTGCTGGCCATGGCTGTCTTCGGCGCCGGCCAGGCCCGTGCCGACGATGAATTTCTCGATCCCGAGCTGGCTTTTAAATTTTCCGCGCGCATGCAGGATCCGTCCACCATCGCCGTCACTTATGTGATTGCCGATGGCTACTATATGTACCACGAGCGCTTCAAGTTCGAGGCCGTGGGCGCCAAACTGGGTACCCCCGTGTATCCGAAGGGCAAGGTCAAGTTTGACGACACTTTCCAGAAGAACGTGGAAACCTTCCGCAAGACGCTCACCATCACCATACCCGTCGAGGCGGCCGGCGCCTTCACCCTGAAGGCGACGGGCCAGGGCTGCTC
>CAUSDR010000171.1:0-11097 GCA_963530105.1 uncultured Janthinobacterium sp. | reverse complement strand
CTGCCGCTGGCCCCATGGCGAAACAGGGGCCACACGGGCAGTTCGCCGTCACGCTCGCCCACCAGCAGCGGCGCAGGGAAGCGCCGCGCCAGTTCGGCGCCGGTCATCACGCCCGCCTGCGCGGACGCGGCGCCGAGCAGCAGCGCCAGCACGCCCGCCGCCAGGCACAGCGCGAGAACAAGCGCGCGCCGGCAACGCGCGGCAGCGGAAGTCAAGCCTTCCCCGTTCATGATGCGCATCAGAAGAAGATGATGCCGCCCAGCGAGCCGCCATTCATCCGGGCCTCGCCGCCGCCAAATGCCTTGGAACGCGTCTGCCCCACTTCGCCCACCAGGGTAATGGCTGGCGTCAGCGCGTAGTACAAGCCCAGGGTCAGGTTGGCGTTCGACTGCAGGCCGCCCGTGCCGATGGCATTGTCGCTATTGCGGCTGATGCCGTAACCGAGGCCCAGTTTCAGCGATGGCGCCGGCTTGTACGTGCCTTGCACAAAATACGCGCGCGTCGTGACCTCGCCCTGGTCGGCATCGGACAGGATGCCCAGTCCCTTGCCGCTCTGGACGTTGGCGATGACACCCGCGTTGCCTGCCTGGTAGGAAGCGCCCGCCTCCACTGCGCGCATCGTGAAATCGCGCGTGCCGGCAGCGATGGCCTCGAACTTTTGCGTCTTTGTCCCCAGCCAGCCTTTGAAGCCATCGGCCGCATAGGTCAGCTGCGCCTGCACCTGCGGACTCGATTTCGACGAATAGGCGGGCGCCGCGACGATGGGCGTGTCGGCCACGGGGCTGACGAGGGCCGCATCGAAACCGATGCCGCTGCCGCCGAACAGCGACTTCGGCGCGCTGTAGGCGATCTGCCCGTAATAGCCCACGTAGCTGTAGCCCGCGCCGATATGGCCCAGGGTGACGCGACCCCGCTGCGTGGCCTGCACCGGTGCGCCGGCGCCGATCAGTGTCATGTCGCCGAAGATGGCCGAGGCGCCGAAAATGCCGTTGTCGCGCCCCAGCTTGACGGTGCCCATGCGTTCATTGCCAAACGTGAAATACGCCTGGCGCACGTCGATGCCGCTGTTGGCGGAAATCGCGCTGTCGGTGGCGGTGGCGTTGTACATGCCGATGAGCGCCTTGATATCGTAGTCGCCCTGCTTCGAAGTGGCCGACGTCACCAGGCCGTTGGGCAGCAAGCCATTGCCGATGGTGGTGCGCTTGCCTTCGCCGCCGCAGCCCAGCGCATTGCCGCCCAGCGCCAGTCCGCCCACGGCATCGCCGCTGCACGAGACGTGCGTGTAATAGGCGTTGACGATACCGCCCAGCGAAACGCTCCAGTCACCAGCCTTGAAGTCGACGGCTTGCGCCGCGTGGCTGGCGACGGCGAGCACGCCCAGCATGCATAGTTTTTTCATTCTCATCTCCCTGATTGGTTTTTTTATCGGATCGAGCATCGCGCGTGATGTCGACATGACAGTGGCAATTTGCATGCCCGCCGCGCTACCGAGGGAGAGTGGGAGAGAAGAAAAAAACAGGTGTGCAGAATCGGACCAGCGCTGTCACAAGCACTGTTCCGATTCTGCGCGCAGCAGTAAAAGCGGGCGCGCAAAAAAAACTGACGGCCGTAGCCGTCAGCTAAACCCCCGTCCGCGCGGGCGAGGAGACAACGCCCGCGCACTTGCGGACCCAGGCAACAAAACCTATAACTGCTTGGCCGGCGGATGCGGCAATTGCGCCAGCTCCGCGTCGGTGAACAGGCGCGACCTGGTGAGGAAGCGCCGGCCCGTGCCGTTATCGAGCGAGAACATGCCGCCATTGCCGTCGACCACATCGATGATCAGCTGCGTATGCTCCCAGTAGGCGAACTGCTCCAGGCCCATGTAGAACGGCGTGCCATTCAAATTGCCCAGATAGACGTCGGAGTCGGAAATATCAAACTCTCCGGCCGCATAGCACATGGGCGCGCTGCCGTCGCAGCAGCCGCCCGACTGGAAGAACATCAGCGGACCATGTTTCTGCCGCAAGGTGGCCAGCATGTCGAGTGCGGCCGGCGTGGCCGTCACCCTTTCAATGGCGTTGTTCATCACCGTTCCTTAGAAGAAGCCCAGCGCATTCGGGCTGTACGACACCAGCAGGTTCTTGGTCTGCTGGTAGTGGTCCAGCATCATCTTGTGGTTTTCACGGCCGATGCCCGACTGCTTATAGCCGCCGAACGCGGCGTGGGCCGGATACAGGTGGTAGCAATTGGTCCACACGCGGCCCGCCTGGATGGCGCGGCCCACGCGGAAGGCGCGCGAGCCGTCGCGCGTCCACAGGCCGGCGCCCAGGCCGTACAAGGTATCGTTGGCGATGCGCAGCGCATCGGCTTCGTCCTTGAAGGTGGTGACGGACACCACCGGTCCGAAAATCTCTTCCTGGAAGATGCGCATGCTGTTGTCGCCCTTGAAGACGGTCGGGCGCACGTAATAGCCATCTTTCATGTCGCCGCTCTGCACATTGCGTTCGCCGCCGGCCAGCACTTGCGCGCCTTCCTGCTTGCCGATGTCGATATATGAGAGGATTTTTTCCAGCTGCTCATGCGACGCTTGCGCACCGAGCATGGTGGACGCATCGAGCGGGTTGCCCTGCTTGATTTTCGCCACGCGCTCGAGCGCGCGCGCGATAAACGCTTCGTAGATCGATTCCTGGATCAGCACGCGCGACGGGCAGGTGCACACTTCGCCCTGGTTCAACGCGAACATGGCGAAGCCTTCCAGGCACTTGTCGAAAAAGGCGTCGTCGGCATCCATCACGTCGGCAAAGAAGATGTTCGGCGATTTGCCGCCCAGTTCCAGGGTGACGGGAATCAGGTTCTGCGCCGCGTACTGCATGATCAGGCGGCCCGTGCCCGTCTCGCCCGTAAACGCGATCTTGGCGATGCGCTTGTTCGACGCCAGCGGCTTGCCCGCCTCCAGGCCATAGCCGTTGACGATGTTCAGGACGCCAGGCGGCAGCAGGTCGCCGATCAATTCGATCAGCACCATGATGGACGCGGGCGTCTGCTCGGCGGGTTTGAGCACCACGCAATTGCCGGCCGCCAGCGCGGGCGCCAGCTTCCAGACGGCCATCAGGATGGGGAAGTTCCAAGGAATGATCTGGCCCACCACGCCCAGCGGCTCATGGAAGTGATACGCGTAGGTTTCCGAGTCGATCTGCGCGACGGAACCTTCCTGGGCGCGGATGCAGCCGGCAAAATAGCGGAAGTGGTCGATCGCCAGCGGAATGTCGGCCGCCGTGGTTTCGCGGATCGGCTTGCCGTTGTCGATGGTCTCGGCCGTGGCGATCAGGGCCAGGTTCGCTTCCATGCGGTCGGCGATCTTGTTGAGGATATTTGCCCGTTCCGTCTGCGACGTCTTGCCCCATGCATCCTTGGCGGCATGGGCGGCATCGAGCGCCAGTTCCACGTCTTCGGCCGTGGAACGCGCCACTTCGCAAAAAACCTGGCCCGTGATCGGCGTGATGTTGCCGAAATATTCACCCTTGACGGGGGCAACGAATTTGCCGCCGATGTAGTTGTCGTAGCGCTGCTTGAAGGGATTGGCTACGCCCAGTTTGCTGATGTCTGCCAGATTCATGTCGTCCTCTTTCTCGTTGGTATGAGCTTCGATGAAAGCCGCCGCGAGGCGGCCCTTGGAGATGTGTCAGGTGATCCTGATCTCTTGTTTTGCAATTGCCGTGCCAGCAGTGAAATAACAACGACATGCTCGCTATGCCTGTCCGCCGCCGTGTGCGCTGCGTCAAATGGGATCAGCGAACACGGGCGACTGTTCCGTTTCTGAACAATGGAACAGGTGGCGGGGCAAGCCTGCGATGGCGGATCGATTGGCATACCGCTTGCTAACCCTGGCAGGGACGCGACTACGCGCATAACCAGACCGGAGACCACCATGACCCCACGCATTCCTACCACCACGAACAGAAATACCCGGCGCCTGCGCGCCGTACGCCTTGCCGCGGGCGGCCTCGCCTGCATGCTGGCGGCCGCAGCCGTATGGGCGCACGGCAACATGACGCCGCAAGCCGTCGATACATCCACACTGCCACAATTGGGCGCCGAGTGGCGCACGGAAAACCCTTACCGCCAGAATGCGGAAGCGATCCGCATCGGCAGCGCAGCCTACACGCAAAACTGCGCGCGCTGCCACGGGCTGGAAGCCGTATCGGGCGGCATGGCGCCGGACTTGCGCAAGCTCGACAATGACTGCGCGGCCTTGCCCGACGCGAAGAAAAAAGATGCTTGTGCGCAAGAAATTGACCAATATGTGCTCGATACCGTGCGCCATGGCCGCGCCCGCAATGGCGCCGTCTACATGCCGCCGTTCGAGGGGGTCTTCAACCAGGAGGCGATCTGGGCGGTGAAGGCTTATTTGGAAACGCGGCGCGAACAGGCGCTGTAAAACAGGCGATGTAATTGACCGCGCGACCATGAAAAAGGCGCTGCCGGCTGGCAGCGCCTTTTTCATGGCGACTCACACAACCTTAGCCGGGCGCCTTGGCCCACGCCATGCACCAGCCCGGCCCGGCGATCTGCTTGCGGCCGAACATGGCGCAGCCGGCCCAGGGATCGTCCTTCTTGCCCTGGTAAAAGGAACAGTTGTTGCAGCGCTGCGCGGCGGCATGTTGCGGATACTTCTTTGTATCAACCTTGGCGGTGTCGTGACGGTAGCCAAGCGCCCTGGCCTGCTCACTGTCCTCGTCGACCTTGGGCGGCGTGGCCTGGGCCCGAGCCAGCGAGGCGGCGCCCAGGCCGCCGATGGCGAACAGCTGGCAAATGAAATGGCGGCGTGGTGCATCATGCATGGTGGTCTCCTTGTAATGAGTAAAGAATGGCAAAGGCAGCGTCGGCCTTGCAGCGGGATCCTTCAGCAACCCCTGTGCCAGCCCGCGCGCACCGGGCGTCGCAACAGCGCACTGTTGCAAAACAGGACAAGGCAGCGTGGCCGACTGTGGCAGGACGGCGCACACGGCGCCATCGGCGCGGCGAGAAAAGGCTGGCACGCATGTTGCTGAACTATCCACAGCGACCACGTCGCAGACCACCATGACAATACTTATAAAAGGGAGACCAGCATGCAGCCAGTATTTCCACGTCCAATCGCTTTCGCCATCCTTGCACTGATCGCCAATACCGCCTCCGCGGGCGACAGCAAGGTTACCTGGGACGATATCGCCAATGCCGACAAGGGCACCAGCCAGGTGCTCAGCTATGGCCTGGGCCTGAAGGCGCAGCGCCACAGCCTGGCCAAGAAGATCAACACGAAAAACGTCGAACAGATCGTGCCCGCATGGACCTTCTCGTTCGGCGGCGAAAAGCAGCGCGGCCAGGAAGCGCAGGCGCTGGTGCACGACGGCGTGATCTATGTCACGGCATCGTACTCGCGCATTTACGCGCTCGACTCCAAGACAGGCAAGCAGCTGTGGGCCTATGAACACCGGCTGCCGGACGATATCCGCCCCTGCTGCGACGTGGTCAACCGCGGTCCCGCCATCTTCGGCGACAAGATTTATTTTGGCACCCTGGACGCGCGCATCGTCGCCCTGAACAAGAACACGGGCAAGGTCGTGTGGAATGAAAAATTCGGCGACCAGAAGCTGGGCTACACGATGACGGGCGCGCCATTCATCATCCGCGAAAAAGGCGGCCGCGTGCTGCTCATCCACGGCAACTCCGGCGATGAATTCGGCGCCCAGGGCTGGCTGTTCGCACGCGATCCGGAAACGGGCGCGGAAGTGTGGGCCCGCCCCCTGGTCGAAGGCCACATCGGCCGCGCCGACGGCAAGCCAAGCACGCCGACGGGCGACGCCAAGGCGCCGAGCTGGCCGCGCGACAAGGACGGCAAGCTGCGCGAAGCGTGGGAACACGGCGGCGGCGCGCCGTGGCAGACGGCCTCCTACGACCCGGAAACCAACACCATCATCATCGGCGCCGGCAACCCCGCGCCATGGAATACCTGGGAGCGCACCAAGGAAGGCGACGATCCGCGCAACTGGGACAGCCTGTTCACCTCGGGCCAGGCGTATGTCGACGCCAGCACGGGCGAATTGAAAGGCTTTTACCAGCACACGCCGAACGATGCCTGGGATTTTTCAGGGAATAACTCGGTCGTGCTGTTCGACTACAAGGACGCCAAGACGGGAAAACTGGTCAAGGCCAGCGCGCATGCGGACCGCAACGGTTTCTTCTACGTTACCGACCGTACCAAGCTGGCGACGGGTGCCGGCTATCCGAACAAGCCGACTTCCCTGATCAACGCCTGGCCTTTCGTCGACGGCATCAACTGGGCCAAGAGCATCGACCTGAAGACGGGCCGCCCCGTGGAAAACGGCAAGCGCCCGCCGCTGCCGGAAGCGGGCGCCGACAAGGGCAAGGCCGTCTTCGTCTCTCCGCCCTTCCTGGGCGGCACCAACTGGATGCCGATGTCGTATTCGCCGGACACGGGCCTGTTCTACATCCCCGCCAACCACTGGGGCATGGATTACTGGACCGAGCAAATCCACTACAAGGCCGGTTCCGCCTACCTGGGCCAGGGCTTCCGCATCAAGCGCCTGTATGAAGACCATATCGGCACCCTGCGCGCCATCGATCCGAAGACGGGCAAGATCGTCTGGGAAAACAAGGAGAAATTCCCGCTGTGGGGCGGCACCCTGACCACTGCGGGCGGCTTGCTGATCACGGGCACCTCGGACGGCTTCGTCAAGGCCTTCGATGCGAAGACGGGCAAGGAGCTGTGGAAGTACCAGACCGGTTCCGGCGTCGTTTCCGTGCCCATCACCTGGGAGCAGGATGGCGAACAGTACATCGGCCTGGCCAGCGGCTACGGCGGCGCCGTGCCGCTGTGGGGCGGCGACATGGCCGAACTGACCAAGCAGGTGACGCAGGGCGGCAGCTTCTGGGTCTTCAAGCTGCCGAAAGCGCCTTCGGCCAAGATGGCGGCCAAGTGATGGCGGCGCCGGAGCGCAGTACCGGCCCCGGCGCGCTGCGTGGCGCAGTATGGGGAGTGCTGTGCCAGGCGCTGTGCCTGGCCCCACTCGCCTTGCCCGCCGCCGCGCAGATCGTCAACGGCGTGGCCGAGCCAGAAGTGACCATCATCAATGGCTGCCACCTGTGGCCATACGCGCAATGCGCGAATGCCGACCTGCGCGGCGCCAACCTGGTGGGCAAGGACCTGCACGGCGCCGACTTGCGCGGCGCGCGCATGATGCGCGCCAACCTGCGCAGCGCCAACCTGGCCGGCGCCCTGCTCGATGGCGCCGACCTGACGGGCGCCATGGCGTTCTCGCTCAACGCGCCGGGAGCCTCGTTCCGCAAGGCCAGCATGGCCGGCATCAACCTGGAAACCAGCCGGCTGATGCGCGCCGACATGGAGGGCGCCGACATGCGCGGCGCCAGCCTGGAGGCGGCGCGCCTGAACATGGCCAACCTGGCCGACGTGGTGCTGGTGGACGCCGACCTGCAGGAAGCCAAATTCTGGGGCACCAACCTGAAGAATGCCAAGCTGGAGCGCGCCATCCTGCGCTTCACCATTTTCCCCGATGCCAACCTGGAGGGCTGCAGCGGCTGCCCGACGGACTGGTAATACAGGAGCGCCGCCATGCACCGTCCCGCCTTGCTCACCGCCTTGCTTTCCTTGCTGCTTGCCACCCCTCCCGCGCAATCGGCGCAAGCCGATCCCGCGCGCGGCGAGCCTGCCGCCATCGCCTTGGGCGCGACCATATACCAGGCCAACTGCGCGCGCTGCCACGGCGAGCAGGCGAGCACGCCGTCGCCGGAAGCGCCCGATCTGCGGCGCTTGAACAGCTTCTGCCGGACGCTGAAAGACCCGGCGCTGCAACGGCGCTGCCTGCAGGATGTCGATGATTACTTTATCATGTCGGTAAATACCGGCAAAGTCCGCGCGGGCATTATCTATATGCCACCGTGGCGCGACGTGCTGACGGCGCAGGAAATACGGGCTGTGCGCAGCTTCATCGACAGCCGCCCGCTCCCCCCACCTCGGCTCAAGACCAGCGTCGACGCACACCACGATGCGCACTAGCGGCAGCAACCTATCTGGAGAAAATATGAAGCAGTACCCTGTTCGTTTGAATGCGATCGCCGCGCTATTCGCGCTGGGCGGCAGCGCCTGCATGGCGGCGTCCGCCACGGCCGCCGCTCCCCTAGCCGCCCCCCAAACCGATGCGGACGCCCTGCCGATGGCGGACGTCGTCGTGGTTAGCGCCACGCGCGTCGGCCACGCCAGTTTCGACATGCCCGCCTCCATCGACGTCATCGACAGCGCGCGCATCCAGGATGGGCAGATGCGCGTGAATGCCTCCGAAGCGCTGGCCGCCGTGCCGGGCCTGGTGGTGCAGAATCGCCAGAACTATGCGCAAGACCTGCAGATTTCCTCGCGCGGCTTCGGCGCCCGCTCGGCCTTCGGCGTGCGTGGCGTGCGTTTGATCAGCGATGGCATTCCCGCCACCATGCCCGACGGCCAGGGCCAGGCTGCCACCTTCAATCTAGATACGGCCGAACGCATCGAAGTGCTGCGCGGCCCCTTCTCCGCCATCTATGGCAACCATTCGGGCGGCGTGATCCAGCTGTTTTCAAAAGACGGCCAGAATCCGCCATCGATGGAGCTCAATGTCACGGGCGGCAGCTATGGCACCAACAAGGTGGACCTGAGCGCGCAAGGCCAGGCCGGCGGCATCGGCTATGTACTCGATGGCTCGCGCTTTCGCACGGACGGCTTCCGCGACCACAGTGCCGCCACGCGCGAACAGGCATTCGGCAAAATCACCGTCCAGCCGAATGCGGACAGCAAGCTGGCCATCGTTGCCAACAGCCTGCATCAGGGGAATACGCAAGATCCGCTGGGCGCCACCTGGGCCACGTTTGCGCGCGACCCGCGCGCCGGCGAGATCGACACGACGGATACGCAAAATCCGAAACGCACCCTGGCCGAGCGCTACAACACGCGCAAGAGCATCGACCATCAACAGATCGGCGCCACCTATGAACAGCGCTTTGGCGACGACCGCCTGCACGTGACGGCGTATGGCGGCAACCGCGACGTCATCCAGTACCAGGCATTTACCAAGGGTTTCCAGGCACCCGCCAGCCATTCTGGCGGCGTGGTCGATTTCAAGCGCAACTTCTATGGCATCGATACCAACTGGCTGCACGTGAACCAGCTGGCCGGCGGCAAGCTGAGCACCACCATCGGCATCGATTACGGCCGCTCCAGCGACGACCGCACGGGCTATGAAAATTACATCGGCAATACCTTCGGCGTGAAGGGCAAGCTGCGCCGCGACGAGCAGGATGTCGTCTCCAGTCTCGATCCCTACATCCAGTCGGAATGGGAAAGCGGCCCGTGGATGCTCAGCGCAGGCTTGCGCTACAGCAAGATGAAGGTCGAAGTGACGGATCACTTCCTCAGCAATGGCAACGACAGCGGCAGCCTGGAATACAGCCATACGACACCGGTGCTGGGCCTGCGCTATGCCGTCTCGCCCACGCTCAATGTCTACGCCAGCGCCGCACGCGGTTTCGAGGCGCCCACCTTGAACGAGTTGTTTTACTCGGGCACGGGCGGCGGCTTCAACTTCAATCTGAAACCGGCCACCAGCACCAACCTGGAAGCGGGCATCAAGGCCAGGATCAACCATAACACCCGCCTCAACGCGGCCGTGTTCCAGATTCATACCAATGACGAACTGGTGGTCGACAGTTCCAGCGGTGGACGCACCAGCTATAAAAATGCCGGCAAGACCTTGCGCCAGGGCGTGGAAGTGTCGCTTGACTCCAGCCTGCCGTATGGCTTCACGACAAAACTGGCATTGACCAGCCTGCACGCCGTGTACGACGAAGCGTTCAACAGTGTGCGCGAAGGCAGCCGTCTGCCCGGCGTCCCCAGCGCCAACCTGTTTGCCGAACTGGCCTGGAAAGACACGTTCGACCGCTATGGCGCGGCGCTGGAAGGCGTAGCCAACAACAAGATCTATGCGGAAGACAGCAATGCCGAAAAGCCGGCGCCCGGCTACACGGTCATCAACGCCCGGATCAACGCAAAACAGAGCGTGGGCAACTGGCGCTTCAAGCAGTTTGCCCGCCTGAACAACCTGTTTGACCGCACCTACGTCGGTTCCGTCATCGTCGGCGACAGCAACAAGCGTTATTACGAAGCGGCACCAGGTCGCAACTGGCTGCTCGGTGTCAGCGCGCAATACGTCTTTTAAAAGTCCCCGTCAGCTGTAAAAGCCTGTCCCGGCAGAGGAATACGCCCCCTGCTGGTCCCCCTCAGAAGCGGGGACTACGTCGATCGTCGTTGCATGGTTTGCCATGCAACCCGACGCCCAGTCCGCGCTTCTGATGAGCTGCCAGCACGAAGGCTCCCTACCGGGACAGGCCGATACGCAGCTATTCCCATTCCCATGCCATTGGCGATGCGCCCCAGTTCACGCTGGGCCACGCCGACCGGCACGTCTGCGACAAAACCTTCCGCGAAACCTGCGCTCCGTTCACCACGCTGCAGCAGCGCGATAAAATCCGAAACACCTTAATTTTCCATATCGATGCTGGCGCCCCTTTCACGCGCGGGATAATAATCGAGCAAAGCGCGCCGCCAATCGCATTTACGGCGCAGTTGCACCTGCGGTCCACAGAGAACGGCTGGCTGGAAAGCATTTACAGGCTGCTCGCGCGTAACACGCTCGCACTGGAAAAGGCGCTGGCGCCATGCATCGCCCAGCGCAATGCATTCATTAAGCAGAATGGGCCAGGCTGGAAAACTTCAGCGTCGAGAAGGCAGAAAAGGCGGCTGGGATCGAGCAGCTGAATGCACTGTGCCGGAAAATGCTGAGCGCAGGGGGCGCGCAATCGGACGCCAGTCATGCCAACGATGCTGTCGGCTTACGCGGCTTGCTTTCCCCCTTGAACAGCCGGGGTCAGACCCTCAATGCCGCTAACGCAAAGGTCATTGCTAACGGGCGAGGGGATCTGACCCCAGCCTTCGCTTGGGGCTAACACTAAAACCGCCAGACGTAAAAAAACCCCAACCGGATCACCGGAAGGGGTTTTTTCGAATAACAA
>CAUSDR010000170.1:0-11102 GCA_963530105.1 uncultured Janthinobacterium sp. | reverse complement strand
GGTTTCGCCCGGCTGCGGCGTCAGCGCCTTGTGCTTAGCTGCCCGTGGTCAATTCTTTGTCATCTGCCGCGCCAAATTAACGTGCCGATCCCGCCATGATGGAATACAATTCTTGCGTGGCAGCCAGCTTGCCTGGCAAGGCCGGGTACGGCGTCACGCTTGACGACCACGGAAAGATGTTTGCTTATGACTCTGCAGTGCCCCCTGCTGAATGTGCCCCCTGCGCCCCGCGCGCCATCCAGTCTGACCAAGCCGTTCGGCTCCCTGCTTGCCCTGACCCTGTTCTGCCTGATGCCTGTCGCGCCCGCACTGGCGGCCACGGCTGCCAGCAGCAGCGTCATGCTGGAAGAGCTGACCAGCACCGAATTGCGCAGCCGCATCGACCATGGCGCGACCACCGTGCTGATCCCGATCGGCGGCGTGGAGCAGAGCGGGCCGTATATCGCCCTGGGTAAGCACAATGTGCGCGCCGGCATCCTGGCGCGGCAGATCGCGCAAAACCTGGGCAATACCATCGTCGCGCCCCTTGTTTCCTACGTGCCGGAAGGCAGCATTTCCCCGCCGGCAGGCCACATGCGCTTTGCCGGCACGATTTCCATTCCACCGGCCGCCTTCGAAGCCGTGCTGGAAGGGGCGGCGGCCAGCCTGCGCCAGCACGGTTTCCGCGACATCATTTTCCTTGGCGACCATGGCGGTTACCAAAAGAACGAGCAAAACGTGGCAAACAAGCTCAACCGCGCTTGGGGCAAGGCTCCCGCCGGCAAGGCGGCGCGCGCCCATGCCTTGCTCGACTACTATGACATCACGCAAACGCAATTTATTGCAGAACTGCAAAAGCGCGGCTACAGCAATGCCGAAATCGGCTTGCACGCAGGCTTGGCGGATGCGGCGCTGATGCTGGCGACGGACCCGTCGCTCGTGCGCAGCGATGCCATGGCGCATGGCGCCAAACCGGGCGTAGCCGATGGCGTGCGCGGCGACGCCACGCGGGCAACGAAGGAACTGGGCCAGATCGGCATCAAATTGCAGGTCGACACGTCGGTGGCGGCCATCAAGAAATTACTGGAACAAAATAAATAATCTACCGCTGGAAGTGTATAACTTCCGGCATTTGCAACGAAACGACGCGAAATCACATGAAAAAATCTCAACGACGCACCATCGTCACCCTGTCCGCCCTGGCTGCCGCACTGGCAGGCCTGGGCGTGGCCAGCCAGGTCATCGGCGCCAGCACGCCGGCACCTGCCGCCGCTGCTCCGGCCGCCGCGTATTCGCCGCTGCCGGGCATGCCGCCGCTGGTCGACCCGAAAAACGTGTATGGCAGCATTGCCAGCAGCAATATGAGCCCTGTCGTCAAGGATCATCTGCGCCGGGTCTACGTGCCGAACCTGCGCTCGAACGACGTCTACGTGATCGACCAGGACAGCCTGAAAGTGGTGGACAAGTTCAAGGTGGGCAGCGGCCCGCAGCACGTCGTGCCGTCGTGGGACTTGCGCACCCTGTGGGTGGCGAATAACGCCGAGCGCACGGACAAGGGCAGTTTGACGCCGATCGACCCGTTGACGGGCAAGCCGGGCAAGGAAGTGCCCGTCGATGATCCCTACAATATGTATTACACGCCGGACGGCAAGTCGGCCATCGTCGTCGCCGAAGCGCGCCACCGCCTCGATTTCCGCGATCCGAAGACCATGGCCGTGCAGTACTCGATCGACACGCCCCAATGCGGCGGCATCAACCATGCGGATTTCTCGAATGACGGCCGCTACGCCATGTTCACCTGCGAATTTGACGGCACCATCGCCAAGATCGACCTGGTGGGCCGCAAGGTTGATGGCTACCTGAAATTGCAGATGCCGGCCAAGCGCTTTGCCGAATCCGGCCCCGTGGGCGGCCCGGCGAATGAAATCTGCAGCGTCAAGAAGGGCATGCCGCAAGACATACGCATCTCGCCGGACGGCAAGAAATTCTTTATCGCCGACATGGACGCGGACGGCGTGCACATCGTCGATGGCGCCACCCTCAAGGAAATCGGCTTCATCCAGACGGGCGTGGGCGCGCATGGCCTGTACCCTAGCCGCGACGGCAAGAAACTGTACGTGGCCAACCGCGGCACGCACCGCATCCATGGCAAGCCGAAGGGCAAGGGCAGCGTCAGCGTGATCGATTTCGCCACGGAAAAAGTCGTGGCGAACTGGCCGATTCCGGGCGGCGGCAGCCCCGACATGGGCAACGTATCCGCCGATGGCAAGTATCTGTGGCTGTCCGGCCGTTTCGACGATGTGGTGTACCGCATCGACACGAACTCGGGCGACGTGTCGAAAGTGAAAGTGGGCCAGGAACCGCACGGCTTGACCGTGTGGCCGCAGCCGGGCCGCTATTCGCTGGGCCATACGGGCAACCTGCGCTAGGACCCTGCCGCATGCGCATCGATTCCGTCAAGCAACTGCGCGCGCACTATCCGCCCGCGCAGGGGCGGGCGCTGAGCAAGCAGCTCGACCATCTCGACCCCCACTGCGTGGCGTTCATCGGCCTGTCGCCGTTCGTCGTCATGGCGACGGGCGCCGCCACGGGGCAGCTGGACGCTTCGCCGCGCGGCGGCGCGCCCGGTTTCGTGCATGTGCTCGATCGCCATACCTTGCTGCTGCCCGATGCCAAGGGCAATAACCGGCTCGACAGCTTCAGCAATATCGCCGAGTCGGGCAGGGCGGGGCTGCTGTTCCTGATTCCGGGCGTCGATGAAACCCTGCGCGTGAATGGCGAGGCTAGCCTCAGCGACGATGCCGCGCTGCTGGCGCACTTTGCCAGCGAGCGCAACCCGCCGCGCCTGGTGATGCGCCTGCGCGTGGCGGAAGCTTATTTGCATTGCGCCAAGGCCCTCATGCGTTCGCGCCTGTGGGATGACGCGGCCCGCGTCGAACGCAGCGTCCTGCCGACGATGGGCCAGATGATCCAGGAACAGACGGGCGGCGCCGGTCCGGTGGAAACGCAGGAGCAGATGGCGGCTCGCTATGCGCCGGATCTGTAGCAGGGCTTGGCAAGGGCGCGGCGCTGGCGCATACTGTAGTCCTGTTTTTTTAACATCCATGACAGGCCATCATGATTCTTGATCACATCGGTTTAAACGTCAGCGACACGCAGGCCAGCAAGGCCTTCTTTTCCGCCGCCCTGGCGCCCCTGGGCGTGTCGGTGGTCATGGAAGTCCAGGGCTGGGTAGGCCTGGGCAAGGATGGCAAGCCCGACTTCTGGTTCGGCGCGGGCGGCACGCCGCATGCCGGCATGCATCTCGCCTTCACGGCCGGCAGCCGCGCGCAGGTGCGCGCCTTTTACGCGGCCGCGCTGGCCGCCGGCGGCACGGACAATGGCGCGCCGGGCATCCGCGAAATCTATCATCCGAATTACTACGGCGCCTTCGTGCTGGGTCCGGACGGCCACAACGTCGAAGCCGTCTGCCACCTTGCCGAGGATTGGCATCACCCATTTCCTGAGAAGAGCAGCATGACGCACACCCTGTTTGCGGACGATACGGGCCGCTATGCCTATGTGAAGTCCGGCTTTTCCTGGCCGGCGCTCTTGCTGGGGTCGTTCTGGGCCGTGGCCAAGCGCCGCTGGTGGCTGTTGCTGCTGATGCTGGCGATGGATGTGTGCCTGTGGTTTGGCAGCCAGCTGGCCAGCGAATCGCGCATCGGCCCCATGGTGCTGCTGATGGCGGCCGCTGAACTCAGCTACCTGCTGGCGCGTGGCTGGTATGGCAACCGCTGGCTGGAAGCGTCGCTGCGCAGCCATGGCTACCGGCCGGTCGTGCCGGCCATCGCCGCCGGCCAATGACGGGCCCTGACACAAATTTTCCTTCCTGATACTGACGCTCGGCAAGAGTGAGCCGTCCAGCCAAAACTTTTTGCGCAGCCTAGCGCACCTTTGATCCAGATCATGCCTCGTCGGCGGTGCTCACGTAGCCTTGGGACTCGCGTTGCAAAGCATCTCTCCACCAATCGGATATGTTTTTCGCGTCTCGTGGCACAGCCCGGCCGTCAGCTCAGCCGTTCGACAGCCGGTGGTGTAGCCATATATTTATGTCCACCCAACTGTACTTTAATGAGGAAATTCCATGTATCCATATTCCCGTAGTGTTACCCCTGCCGCTAAAAACCACCTGGAAGCCCAACTGGCTTTTTTCAATGGCCTGTCGAAGTCGCTGTTCCAGTCGGCACAGCAATTCAATGACCTGCACATGCAGCTGGCGCAAGGCTTGCTGGAAGAAGGGTCGATCACCAGCCAGAACCTGCTGACGGTCGAACGCGTGGAAGATGCGTTCCAGGTCGCCGCCGCCGCAGGCCAGCCAGCGGCCGAGCATCTGCGCAAGTACCAGCAGCAGCTGTCGCGACTGGCCGCCGACACCCAGGTCGAACTGGCCAACGTGGCCGAGCAGCATGTGAATGAAACGAGCCGCACGGCCAAGGCACTGGCTGAAGAAGTGGCCCGCACGGCGTCGGAAGAAACGGAGAAAAACGTGCGCAAGCAGCAGGAAGCCATGCAGCGTATCGCCGAACCATTCCAGTCGTATCATCAGAATGGCGCCAACCGTGACCAGCAGCGTGGCGCCCAAAGCCGTGACGGCCAAAGCCTGCAAAGCGCCAGCCACCAGGGCAGCCAGCAGTCCGGCAGCGAAAGCTCGGCCAGCGGCAGCGCCGCGCAAGCGAGCGGCTCACAAAGCAAAAGCAGCAGCAGCGCCAGCCGTAAAGAGTAAGCTTGCAGCTGCTGGCGCCTGAGTCCATCCCCGAGGGCCGAGCCTTGGCGGTGGGCAGGGAGCGCCACGCAGCGTTGTTGCAAGCGGTGTTTCAGGCGGTGCGGCGTCAGGCCATCCTCGTTTGACGTTGTTTGACCTTTTGACGTTTGATGTTTTGCGTTCAACGTTCGACATTCGACGTTCAATGTTCGAGGTTTATGCTCGACGTTGTGCGTTTGATGCCTGTCGTTGCCGGCCTGGGCAGAGCGCCCGTCCCTCAGGGGGCGGGCGTTTTGTCGTCCGGGGCCAGAATGGCGGGCGTCGCCGGCGCGGGCATGGCCGCCGTCGTTGTCACCGCCGCCGTTGTGGGCGTTACCGTCGCCGTTGTCGCCGCCGTTGTAGACATCGCCGCCGCCGTTGTCACAGCCTCCGTTTTCACCGCCGTTGTGGTCACTGTGCCGTTGTGGGCGTCACCGCCGTTGTCACCGCCGCTGTTGTGGGCGTTGCCGCCGCCGTCGTTGTCGCGGCAGGGCCGCTGTTGGCATCGATGAAAGCGCTCACGGCGTCAAGCGTGGGCGCCAGCATGCGCAGGGGGCCGGCCAGCGAGGCGACCAGGGTGGCATGGCTGACGCTGTCGTAATAGATTTCCGTCACGGGCCGCTGCTGCGCCCGCAAGGCGGTCGCCAGGCCGCCCGTGTTGCGCTGTGGATTGACCAGCTTATCCTTGCCCGGCGCCGGGGCGATCAGCAGGGCGGGCGGCGCCTCGGCCGTCACATGGTGGATCGGTTGCGACGACGCGGGCGTATCCGGGTAAAAAAATACGGGGCGGGCCGTGGGATTTTCGATGGGCAGGAAATCATACGGTCCGGCCAGTCCGATCCAGCCGCGCAAGTCGTGCGGACGCATGCCATGGCGCGCCAGCAGGCTGGCGTCGAGCGCCACCATGGCGGCATTGTAGGCGCCGGCGCTGTGGCCCATGACGAACAAACGCGACGGGTCGCCGCCATGGCGGCGCGATTCCATCGCGGCCCAGGCCACGGCGCGGGCCGCATCCTGCAGGATCTCGGGGTAGTGCGCATCCGGATACAGCCGGTAGTCGGCGATCACGGCCAGATAGCCGCGTGAAGCGAGCGCATGGCCGACGAAGGCGTAATCGGCGCGTTCGCCCGTGCTCCAGTTGCCGCCATAAAAGAACACCACGACGGGGACGGGCCCGGCATGGAGTTTCGGCGCATACACGTCGAGTTTCTGTCGTGGCAGGGGGCCGTATGCGAGGTCATGCGTGACTTGCGAGGCGCTGCCGGACGACAGGGCATTGATGGCTGTCAAGGGCGAGCAGGCGATCAGGCCGGCCGTCAGCGGTATCGCCGCCAGCAGGCCGAGCAAAGTGGTGCGCAGCATCGTCATGGGTACCTCTTGTTTTTATTCATTATTCTTGCAGTGTAGGCCAGGCAGGCCATGGTGTGCATGTGGAAGTTGTATTTCGGCATACTTAATTGGCATGGATGTCATATCTGGCGGCCAGCGTCAGTCTTGCAGCAGCCACTTGCGCGCCGTGGCGATGACGGCGTCCGACAGGGTGCGCGTGAGGGGCGTCTGGATATCCCAGGCATGCCAGATGAGGGGCACGTCGAGCGCCTGGCCGGCCGCCACGTCGACCAGGCGGCCGGCGGCCAGCGCCGTTTCCGCCTGCAGCAGGGGCACCATGCCATAGGCGTAGCCCGCTTCGATGAAGCGCACGAAGTCGCGCGCCGAACCCAGCACATGGTGCGGATAGCGGCCCGCATAGCCGAGGCGGTGCTGCAGATAGCGTTCATGCAGCGCATCCTTGCTGCCAAACGTGATGGCGGGTGCCTTGCTGACGGCCTCCGCCGTAAAACCGTCGGGAAACCATTGCTGCGCAAACGCGGGCGAAGCCACGCACAGGTAGCGCATGCCGCCCAGCGGCGTGGCGGTGGTGCCGGCCACCAGGTCGGTGGCGCTGGTGACGCAGGCAAACACGCGGCCTTCGCGCAGCTGGCTCAGGGTGTGGTCCTGGTCGTCGAGGCGGATGTCGAGCAGGCACGATGGCGGCGTGAGCAGCGGCCCCAGCGCTTCCGGTATCCACGTGGCGGCGCTGTCGGCATTGACGGCGATGGCCAGTTCCGGCAATTGCGTCGTCGGGCCCGGCTGGGTGTCGAGCGCCGCTTCCAGCAGCTTGACTTGACGGTAGTGGGCGATCAGCCGCTGTCCCGCGACCGTGGGCGCGGGCGGATGGCTGCGGATGATCAGCAAGGTGCCTTCCAGGTTTTCCAGCGTGCGGATGCGCTGCGACACGGCCGGCTGGCTGATGGCCAGCGCATGCGCGGCCTTTTCAAAGCTGCCCAGGCCGATCACGGCGTCGAGGGCGGCCAATCCACGGTAATCGACGACGCGCATAAGTTTCTCTTATATATGTTTAGAATCATTCATTATACTTATATTTACTTTTTCTTTACACTGTTGAAATAGGGTAACAACTCCACTCTCCCGCGCGGTCCTGCTGGTACCGCTACACCCTCCAGCTACCTTTTGATGACTTTGCCGTTCGCGGCAGAGCGTGGGCGGCCGTGCGCGTGATGGAAAGCAATAGAAAGGAATCGATATGGATAGCGCAATTTTCTTGAAAGGCATGGGACTCGGGGCCAGCCTGATCGTGGCCATCGGCACGCAAAACGCATTCTTGCTCAAGCAGGGCTTGAAGCGCCATTACGTGCTCACCTGCATCCTGGTCTGCCTCGTGTGCGATGCCATTTTGATCACGGCCGGCGTGGCCGGCATGGGCACCTTCATTGCCGACAACCCCAACTTCCTGCTGTGGGCCAAGGCTGGCGGCGCCACGTTCCTGATCGCGTACGGCTTGCGCGCCGCCAAATCGGCCTGGCGTCCTTCGGCCATGACGGTCTCGGCCGCCAAGTCGCCGGAAGGCTACTGGGCCGTGATCGGCGCGGCGCTCGCGTTCAGCCTGCTCAACCCGCATGCCTTCCTCGACACGGTGATTCTGCTCGGTTCGATCGGCGGCCAGCATGAAGGCATGGGCCGCTTCTACTTCGCCGGCGGCGCCATCATGGCCTCGGCCCTGTGGTTCTTCCTGCTGGGCTTTGGCGCCCGCTACCTGGCGCCCGTGTTTGCCAAGCCCATGGCCTGGCGCGTGCTCGACGGCATCATTGCCCTCGTCATGTGGGCCATCGCCGCCTCGCTGTTCCTGTAATCAGCGGGTCAGGAAGGCCAGCACGCGGCTGGCCAGCCTGCCGTAAGGCGGCCGCAGCAGTGTCAGCGGGCTGTAACGGGCCTGGTAAAACACGGGCCGCAGCTTGCTGAACGTCTGGAAACCTTCGACGCCGTGGTAGTGCCCCATGCCGGACGCGCCCACGCCGCCGAAGGGCAGGTCGTGCTGGCCGACGTGGAACAGGGCGTCGTTGACGGACACGCCGCCCGACATCACGCGCTCGATCAGCAAGTGCACCGTGCGTGCGTCATTGCTGAACGGATAAATGGCCAGGGGACGAGGTCCCCCGTTGATGCTGCCGATCACGGTGTCGAGGTCGGTATAGCCGCGCAGCGGCAGGATGGGGCCGAAGATTTCACGTGTCAGCAGCAGGCTGTCCGCGGGCGCGCCCAGCACGATGTGGGGCGCAATTTTGCGCTTGGCGCGGTCGAAAGCCGGCCCCGGCAGCAGTGAAATCACTTGCGCGCCCCGCGCGCGCGCTTCGTCGAGCGCCTGCAGCAGGCGCTCGAACGAGGGCTGGTCGATGATGGACGTGTAGTCGGGCGTGTCCAGCCGCGGGTAGCGCGCCGGCATGATCTGGCGCGCATGCGCGACAAACGCGTCGATGCTGGCCTCGGGCAGCCAGGCATGGTCGACGCTGGTGCAGATTTGCCCCGCGTTCAGATATTTCACGTACAGGATGCGTTCGGCTGCCGTGCGCACATCAAAATCGGCGCAGACGATGGCCGGCGCCTTGCCGCCCAGCTCCAGCGTCACGGGGCACAGGTTTTGCGCGGCCGCGGCCATCACGGCGCGGCCCGTCTGGCCGGAGCCTGTAAATAACAGATGGTCGAAGGGCAATTGTGAAAACGCGATGCCCACGCCGCCCGTCTCGTCAAAAAACTGCAGTTTTTCCGGCGGGAAGTAGGCCGGCATCTGTTCGATCAGCAGGCGGGCCAGGTGGCGCGAATTTTCGCTCATCTTGACCATGGCGCGGTTGCCGGCGGCGAAGATGTAAGTCAAGGGCACCAAGCTCAGGTTCACGGGAAAATTCCACGGCACGATGACGCCCACCACGCCCAGCGGCTGGGGGATGACGCGGTTGCGGGCGCCAGGAAAGGCGCGCCAGTCCACGGCGCGGCGTTGCGGCCGCATCCATTTCTTCAAATGCCTGAGTACATGGTTGATGCCGTCGATGGCGGGAAAAATTTCCGCCAGCAAAGTTTCATGATGGGAACGGTTGCCATAATCGGCGCTGATGGCCTCGCACAGCGCCTGCTTGTGGTCGCGGATGAAGCGCTGCAAGGCCAGCAAGTCGCGCCGGCGTTCGGCCAGCGTCGGTATCGGCTGCGCCAGGCAGGCGGCGCGCTGGCGGGCCAGCGTCGCGTCGAGCTGCGCGAGTGCCAGGCGGGTTTGCAAGTCGTGTGAGACAGCGGGCATGGTTCTCCTTTGCCGGTCCGGCAAACTGCCAGCCGTTGCGAACTACTATAGTTGACTATTTGCAAGCGTGCCAACGGCATGGGACGATACGCCGTAAAATATTCCCCATTCACTCTCCGGCACGCTTCCCAGGATCACCATGACCACCACCACGCCCGACTCCCTGCACATCGTCTGCCCCCACTGCGACGCCGTCAACCGCCTGCCGCACGCCCGGCTGCGCGAACAGCCCACGTGCGGCAAGTGCCAGAAAGACTTGTTTACGGGCCAGCCCGTGGACCTGGCCAGCGCCCGTTTCCTCAAGCATGTCGAGCGCAGCGACATTCCCGTGCTGGTGGACTTCTGGGCGCCGTGGTGCGGACCGTGCCGCAGCATGGCGCCGTTCTATGCCCAGGCCGCCAAGACGCTGGAGCCGGCGTTTCGCGTCGTCAAAGTGAATACGGAAGCGTCGCCCGACCTGGGCGCCCGCTTCAATATCCGCAGCATTCCCACCCTGGCCCTGTTTTCGCGCGGCGTGGAAGTGGCGCGCCAGCCGGGCGCTACCGATGCGAATGGCATCATCGCCTGGGCGCGGGACAAGGCGCGCCTGTGAGTTCATAGGCAAACAGCCGGGAAAACAGCGAGGAAAACACGCGGGAAAATACCCGGGAAAATACCCGGGAAGGTACGCAGGAAAACACCCGGGAAAATACGCAGGGATACACGCAGGGAATCACGCAGGGAATCACCCAGGAATCACGCAGGAAAATGCCCGGAATCGCGCAGCGTCCAGCGCGCTGAAAAACCGTCGAGGTTTTTCATTTGACAATCGGTATGGCGCCATATTATATTGCGCCATATGATAAAACTCGAACAAAAATACACGGCCCTGCTGGGCGACGTGCAGCGCCGCGCCAGCGGCCTCGCCATGGCGGCTTCCACGGCGCGGCTGCGCCTGTGCTTTGAAGTGCTGGGCCTGGCGTCCGCCATCGACGGCGATTGCGCCACGCGCCTGGGCCGGCATGGCTTGTCCGAGGGCAAGTTCGTCGTGCTGTTCCTGCTGCGCGGCGAAGGGGACGGCTTGCCGCCGCACATGCTGGCCGAGCGGGCAGGGGTGACGCGCGGCACCATCACGGGTTTGCTCGACGGCCTGGAGCGCGACGGCTTCCTGGCCCGCCACGCGGACCGGCTTGACCGGCGCAAGCTGCTGGTGCGCCTGAGCCCCAAGGGCGAAACCATCGCCGCCAGCCTGGTCGATGAGCACGCGCAATGGATCGCCAGCCTGTTCGCCGATTTCACGCCGGACGAGATGCAATTATTAAGCGCGCTGCTGGAAAAAGCCTGGCGCAAGACGGACCGGGGCGCGCCATGAGCCGCGCCATCGCCGATATCGATGCCGGCCGGCTGGCGCTGCTGAACCAGGGAAAAATCGCCAGCGCCACTCTGACGGAAGGGCTGGCCATCGATTTTGCCGTGTTGCTGGAAGCGGCCGTGCCCGCCATCGGCGCCGCCCGGCGGGAGCAGCTGCGCGCACAGGCGGATGCCGGCATCACGCGGCGCATGGCGCTGGCGGCGCAACTGCTGCTC
Organism: uncultured Janthinobacterium sp.; assembly: GCA_963530105.1. Taxonomy (GTDB): domain Bacteria; phylum Pseudomonadota; class Gammaproteobacteria; order Burkholderiales; family Burkholderiaceae_D; genus Janthinobacterium. The sequence continues at coordinate 147 of CAUSDR010000170.1, read as the reverse complement.
GATGCCGGGGTGGACCTGGCCGCCTTGCAGGCGCACCCGTCCGATACGGTGCGGGGCTGGGTTTGTTTCGCCATCGCGGCGCACGCCGGCCTGGACTTGCCGCAACAGCTGGCCGCCATGCGGCCGCTGGCCGACGATGGCCACTTC
>CAUSDR010000169.1:0-11192 GCA_963530105.1 uncultured Janthinobacterium sp. | reverse complement strand
GATGCTGGCCGTGCAATTCATTGTAGAAGGTCAGCATGGGGACGTGTTGCGCAAGGTCAGCGTCAGGTGTGCGAACACAGGGTGCTGGCGCGGTAGGCGGCGACGAAATCGTCGAAGCTGCCGGCGGGCGCCGCTTCCATGGCGCGCTGCTCGGCCAGCGAGCTGGCGGCCAGCTGGTCGAAATACGCGCTTTGTTCCGGCGTGGGCGGATGCGCGCGGAAGTAGGCGGCATGGCGCTCGCTCTGGCGCAGGCCAAAGGCGGCAAACGAGCCGCCATTGGCGCGCAGTTCGGCCAGCACCTTGGCCGAAGGCGTGGCGTCGGGGTCGGCCAGTTTCACGGCTTGCGCCGCCAGGCTGTCCGCATGCTGCGTGCCGCCCTGGCGCGCATCGAGCAGAGCGGCCACGGGCGCGATACGCGCCAGCAATTCCTCGCCCCACGCCTGCAGGGTGATGTCCTCGCCGTCGCGGCGCAGAGTCAGGCCCGGCGTGCGGCCTTCCTTCACCGTGCGGGCGAAATTGTTGGTGTAGCAGGCGCTTTGCTCGGCCGAGATGGGGCCGCTGTCGTCGAGCGCGCAGAACAGCAGGAAGGCGTCGAGGAAGCGGCCCGTCTCCAGGCTGATGCCGACCGGCTCGAACGGGTCGACGTCCATGCAGCGCACTTCGATGTACTGCACGCCGCGCAGGCACAGGGCCTGGATCGGGCGCTCGCCCGTGCGGATCACGCGTTTCGGGCGGATGGTCGAATAGTATTCATTTTCGATCTGCAGCACGTTGGTGGACAATTGTATCCACTCGCCATCTTTTTTGGTTCCCAGCGCTTCATACGGCGCATACGGGTCGTTGACGGCGTGCGTCAGCGCGTTGACGTAGTCATCCAGGCTGTTCTCGTGCGGACGCAGGCCCGACTGGGCATCGTTCTGGTAGCCCAGGTCGCTCATGCGCAGGCTGGTGGCGTACGGCAGGAACAGCGTGTCGTCGGACAGGGTGTCGAGCTTGTGCGCGCGGCCGCGCAGGAAACCGGCGGACAGGGCCGGCGAGGCGCCGAATAGGTACATCAGCAGCCAGCTGTAGCGGCGGAAGTTGCGGATCGTCGCCAGGTAGCTTTCCGACTGCACGTCCTTGGCCGAAGCCGTCGCGTGCGCGGGGCTGGCGCTGGTGTCGGGCTGGCTGGCCAGCACTTGCCACAGCTGTTCGTCGAGCGAATAGTTGTAGTGGATGCCGGCGATGCATTGCATGGCTTTGCCATAACGCAAGGCCAGGCCGCGCCGGTAGACGTGCTTGAGCATGCCCATGTTCGACGTGCCGTAGTTGGCGATCTCGATGTCCGCTTCGGGCGGCAGCTGGCACGGCATCGACTGGCTCCACAGCAGTTCGTCGCCGAGGCGGCTGTAGGCATGGCGGTGCACGGTGTCCAGCTTGCCCAGCGTGGTGGCGATGTCGGCTTCGGCCGGCGTGATGAATTCAAGCAGCGCTTCGGCGTAGTCGGTGGTGATTTCAGGGTGCGTCAGCGCCGAGCCCAGGGCGACGGGATGGGGCGTGGAAGCCAGATGGCCGGCGGCGTCGACGCGCAGGGTTTCACGTTCGATGCCGCGCAAGCCGCCCAGCAGCGCGCGGTTGGCATCTTCGGTCAGCAATGCCAGGCGGCGAGTCAACAGGTTGGGCAATTTGAGCTTCCTTTCTTGTGCAGCATATAAATAATTTGTGCTGAGATTAACCGAAAATTGGCAAAGGCGTCGGCGCCGGCCCAAAAAACGCCGCATCGCCAGCGTCCGCCCCGTGGCACGGGGGCGGCGCTTCGGTCAGGAATTCGCTTGATATTTTAACAAACTGATGGGGATCTGGCGCGTCGCTGGATCAAGCGCCGCGCACAGCAATACGGTCAGCCCAGGCGGGCGCCGCTGACCCGTTCGATGCCGGCCAGGTCTTGCCAGCTCTGCACCTTGGCGTAGCCGGTCTCGGCCAGCAAGGCGCGCACTTGCGCCGCCTGGTCGTAGCCGTGCTCCATCAGCAGCCAGGCGCCGGTCGCCAGGTGGCGCGCGGCGCCGGAGACGATGGTGCGCAGGGCCGACAAGCCGTCCGCATGGTCGGTCAGCGCGCCGGCCGGCTCGAAGCGCAGATCGCCTTCGGCCAGGTGGCGGTCGCCGCTGGCGATGTAGGGGGGATTGGAGACGATGAGGTCGAATTTTTCTGTGCCCAGCGCTTCAAACCAGTCGCTGGCCATGAAGGTGATGTTGACGCCGTTGGCGCTGGCGTTGCGGCGCGCCACGGCCAGCGCCGCGCTGCTGACATCGAGCGCCGTGACGACGGCGTCGGGCCGCGTATGCGCGAGGGCGACGGCGATGGCGCCGCTGCCGGTGCCCATGTCAAGCACCCGTCCGCCCGGCGGCAGGCGTTCGAGCGCCAGTTCCACCAGCACTTCCGTGTCGGGACGGGGGATCAGCACGGCGTCGCTGACGGCAAATGGCAAGCCGAAGAATTCGCGCTGGCCGACGATGTAGGCGATCGGCTCGCCCTGCAGGCGGCGCGCCAACAAGCCGGACAGCCGCTGCGCTTCGTCGTGAGTGAGCACACGCTCCGATTGCGTGATCAGGCTCACGCGCGACAGCCCCAGCGCGTGGCCCAGCAGGATGCGGTTGTCGAGCGGGTCGAGCAGCGGTCGGAGTTGCAAGGCGCCGACAGTGCTGCCGGCGGGAATCAGGGTTTCTGGCATGGTACTTTCAATTATTTCTTACGGCGCAACAAGGTCCACAGCAGGCCGATGGCAAAAATGGCGAACCAGGCAAATGCCCACTGCGGGATCGACAGGCCGAAAAATGGCTCGCCGGCGTTTTCGCAGGCGCCATACGATTCAAACATGAAGGGCATGAGCTCGGCCGTGAAGACCTTGTTCAGCGCCGTTTCCACGGGATCGATGCCGCACGAAAAGCCGGGGTTGGCCAGCACGTACAAATGCTTGGCGCCCACGCCCAGGCCGCCCAGGGCCGCCAGCAAGCCGATGCCGGCGCCGATAGTCGGACGCTTGGCCGCCGCGCCCGCCAGGCAGGCGATGCCGATGGCGAGGAACAGGTAGCGCTGGATCACGCACAGCGGGCAGGGCGCCATGTTCATGGCGTGCTGCAAATACATGGCCACGCCCAGCATCAGGAAACACAGGGCGGCGATCAACAGGAGGACGGTGCGTGAATTTTTCATGGGCGACACGGTGAGGTGGATGGAATCGAGCTACGCATTCTCGCACAAGGCCGGTTTTTTGTTGCTTAGCCGCTACTTAAAGCTGTCGGCTTACGCGCTGCGCGCTAAGCCGACCTGCAACTTACACCCTTGATTTGGCTGGGCGCTTTAAAAAGTGTTCAGGGCAAGGCGCAGCGCCGCAGGCAGTACGAATGTACGGCCAGGCGATGCAACGCCGCCATGGACGCTTTTTAATCGCCCAGCGCTGCTAACAGCTCCGCCTGATGCTCTGCCGCCAAGGCATTCGTCAGCTCCGTCAAATCCCCATCCATGATGAAGTCCAGTTTATACAAGGTCAGGTTGATGCGGTGGTCCGTCAGGCGGCCCTGGGGGAAATTATAAGTGCGGATGCGCTCGCTGCGGTCGCCGGAGCCGATCAGGCTCTTGCGCGTGGCCGCTTCCTTCGACTGCTGTTCGCGCAGCTGCACGTCCTTGATGCGCGCCGCCAGCACTTTCATGGCCTGCGCCTTGTTCTTGTGCTGGCTGCGGTCATCCTGGCATTCCACCACGATGCCGGTTGGCAAGTGGGTGATGCGCACGGCGGAATCCGTCTTGTTGATGTGCTGGCCGCCCGCGCCCGAGGCGCGGTAGGTGTCGATGCGCAGGTCGGCCGGGTTGATGTTGACGTCTTCCACTTCGTCCGCTTCCGGCATCACGGCCACCGTGCAGGCCGAGGTGTGGATGCGGCCCTGCGTTTCCGTGGCCGGCACGCGCTGCACGCGGTGGCCGCCCGATTCGAACTTCAGCTTGGAATACGCGCCATTGCCGACGATGCGCACGATCACTTCGCGGTAGCCGCCCAGGTCGGAATCGGACGCGGACACCAGTTCCACCTGCCAGCGGTTGCGCTCGGCAAAGCGCGTGTACATGCGCAGCAAATCGCCGGCGAACAGGGCCGATTCATCGCCGCCCGTGCCGGCGCGAATTTCCAGGAAGATATTGCGCTCGTCGTTGACGTCCTTCGGCAGCAGCATGGTCTGCAGTTCGCGTTCCAGCTGCGCCATGGTGGCTTTCGCCGTTTCGATCTCTTCCTGGGCGAATTCCTTCATGTCCGGGTCGGCCAGCATTTCTTGCGCTGCCGCAATGTCGTTGCCCGCTTCCTGGTAGGAACGGTACAGGGCCACCAAGGGGCCCAGTTCGGCATGCTCGCGCGTCATCTTGCGGTAGCTGTCCATGTTCGACGTGGCGTCCGGGTGCATCAACAGTTCGTCGAGTTCAACCAGGCGGTTCGCCAGTTGATCGAGTTTGGCCAGCATGGATGGTTTCATAGCGATTCGCGGTAAAGAGTGTAGGGAGGGTGCAAGCCCGGCAGACGGGCGCGGGCGACCGCGCGCGGGCGGCCTGCGGGGCAGCGCTAACGGCGGGGACGGAACAGTTTCGGCAGCAGGGTGGCCAGCTGCTTGCGCTCGTCGCCCTGCGCGTGGTGCAGCGCCTGCTGCGGACCGTGCAGGAACTTCGCCGTCAAGCCTTTCGACAGCGCTTCGAGCACGGCGTCGATGTCGGCGCCCTTGGCCAGCATCTTGCGCGCGCGTTCCACTTCCATCAGGCGCAGCGCTTCGCTGCTTTCATGCAGGTTCTGGATGACGGGCACCATGGCGCGGTCATCGACCCAGCTCATGAACGATTGCACGCGCGTCTCGATGATGGCTTCGGCTTGCGCCACGGCAGCTTGCCGGCTTTCCAGGCCCGTCTGCACGACTTTGCCCAGGTCGTCGACCGTGTACAGGAAGACGTCGTTCAGGCGCCCCACTTCCGCTTCGATGTCGCGCGGCACGGCCAGGTCGACCATGAACATGGGCTTGTGGCGGCGCGCTTTGATGGCGCGCTCGACCAGGCCCAGGCCCAGCAGCGGCAGGGAAGACGCCGTGCACGAGATGACGATGTCGAAGCGGTGCAGCTGCTCCGGCAGGTCGGCCAGGCGGATGGCCGTGCCGCTGAAGCGGTGCGCCAGTTCCTCGCCGCGCTCCATGGTGCGGTTGGCAATGGTGATGCTTTTCGGATTTTGCGCGGCAAAGTGCGTGGCGCACAGCTCGATCATTTCGCCGGCGCCGATGAACAGCACGTTCTGCTCGGCGATCTTGTCGAAGATGCGCTGCGACAGGCGCACGGCGGCGGCGGCCATGGACACGCTGTGGGCGCCGATTTCCGTGCTGCTGCGCACTTCCTTGGCCACCGAGAAGCTGCGCTGGAACAACTGGTGCAGATACGTGCCCAGGCCGCCTGCCTCGTCGGCCGTGCGGATGGCGTCCTTGATCTGGCCCAGGATCTGCGTTTCGCCCAGCACCATGGAATCGAGCCCGGAGGCGACGCGGAAGGTGTGGCGCACGGCATCGTGCTGCGGCAGCATGTACAGGTGCGGCCGCAGCTCGCTGTAGTTCAGCTGGTGGTAGTCGGCGAGGAAATGCGCGCCCGCGTCGAGCGGGTTGGGCACGTGGCTGGCCGCATACAGCTCGGTGCGGTTGCAGGTCGAGAGGATGGCCGCTTCGTCGTTGTCGCGCAGGTCGATGCGCTGGAACCAGGTGCGCGCCGCCATCACCGCCTGCCCCAGATGCTCAGGCGCGAACGCCAGCTGTTCGCGGAGCGACACTGGGGCGGTGGTGTGATTGAGGCCGACGGCGAGCAGTTGCATTTCAGGGCTATTGGGAATTCTTATGCCGACATTATAGCGCCTTGTGCCCGATCTTTGAGCAGCCCGGCTGTTTTCGCCCCGATGCGCCGCCGTCACCCGCCCAGTTTTTCCAGGCGATAGCCATAACTGTAGACGGGCACCAGGCGGTAGCCGTGTTCCGGTTTCAGCTGCAGCTTGTTGCGCACGCGCGAAACGTGGGTATCCATGGTGCGCGAGGGCAGGGCCGTGTCGCGCTGCCAGACGGCTTCATGGATGTAGGCGCGCGACAGGGGCCGGCCCAGGTTGCGGAAAAACAGCAGTGCGAGGGCGAATTCCTTGTGCGTCACGTCCAGCACTTCGCCATCCATCAGCAGGCGGCCGGGGCGGGTTTCAAAGGTGTAATGTCCGAATTGCAATTGCTCGGCGCCATTCTGGGCCGGATAGGCCACGCGCAGCAGCGCCTGGGTGCGCAGGGTCAGTTCGCTGCGCCGCAGGGGCTTGATCATGTAGTCGTCGGCACCGGCCGCGATGCCCGCCACCACGTCGTCCTCGCCGGAGCTGTTGGTCATAAACAACACCGGCGCCTTGGGCGCCAGTTTTTCGCGTGCGCGGCGCAGCACTTCGGCGGCGTCCAGGTCGCTGACATGCCAGTCGAGGATGAGCATGTCGCAACTGTCCTTGCGCAGCTGCCCCAGCATCTCCTTGCCACTCTGAAACTCGTGGCAAGCATGGCCGGCGGCGGTGAGCACCTGGCAGATCAGTTCTGCCTGAGTATGGTCGCTATCGAGTACGGCAATTCGCATAATTGGCTGGAATGTGTAGCAACAAACAGACGGTCTGTTCTGCTTATCGTAATGTTAAGGAATGCTCAAGTGAAATATAACAGAGATTGCAACTGTGTCCAGTGAAATCGGCAGCTCAGCCCTTTACGCTACACTTGCCGATACACCCTCAGCGCGGAGAAATGGCAATGCCAGACAAGAACACTACCGATTGGACCCTGATACCGGCCAGTCTTGCCGATATCGAACAGGTGCGCGAGCGTTGCCGGCGCCTGGTGCAGCGGCGCGCCATGATGTCGGCCGGCGCCTCGGCCATTCCCATTCCCGGCATCGACCTGATGTCCGACGTGGGCCTGTTTTCCATGCTGATCAACGATATCAACCACGAATTCGGCCTCACGCCCGAGCAGATCGAGCGTCTCAACCCGCAGTTCAAGATGATGGCGTACCGCGCGGCGGTAGGCATGGGTGGCATGCTGGTAGGAAAGCTGGTGTCGCGCGAACTGATCCTCCAGCTGCTCAAGCGCAGTGGCGTCAAGATCGCCACCAAGCAGGTGGCGCGCTTCGTGCCGTTCGCCGGCCAGGCGGTGGCGGCGGCGATCGGCTATGCCGTGTTCCGCCAGATCGGCAACCAGCACGTGAATGCCTGCGCCGCGGTGGCGCAGGAGTTGCTGACGGTCAGGCCGGATTAGCCTGGAGCGCCCCTCCCGGGCGTGGCCAGGAAGGGCGTGAAGCATCAGGCGTCAGGCAAGACCACGTTGACGTCGAGTACTTCCAGGTTGCCCTGGCGGTCCAGCGAAATCTTGATGTCGTCGGCGTTGACCTTGGTGTACTTGGAAATGACGGCGATCAATTCCTTGTGCAGGGCGGGCAGGAAGTCCGGACCATCGCGTCCGCTGCGTTCACGGGCGATGATGATCTGCAGGCGTTCCTTGGCCGCGGTGGCCGTCTTCGGCTTGGGGGGGAACAGGAAAGAAAGCAAGGCCATATCACTTCGCCCCAAAAATACGCTGGAGTAACCCAGGCTTTTCATAGTTGGTAAAGCGCAACTCGACATCTTCGCCGAGGAAACGCGAGACCACGTCTTCATACGCTTGCGCCACGTCCGTGCCCTTGAAATGGATGGCCGGATTGCCCTGGTTCGAGGCGGCCAGCACTTGTTCCGATTCCGGGATGATGCCCACCAGCGGGATGCGCAGGATTTCCTGCACGTCCTGGTAGGACAGCATTTCATCCGATTCCACGCGTTTCGGCGAGTAGCGGGTGATCAGCAAATGTTCCTTCACCGGCTCGCCGCCCGTCTGCGCGCGGCGCGACTTGGCTTGCAGGATGCCGAGGATGCGGTCCGAATCGCGCACCGACGACACTTCCGGGTTGGTGACGATGATGGCTTCGTCGGCGAAGGTCAGCGCCATCAGCGCGCCATGCTCGATGCCGGCCGGCGAATCGCAGATGATGAATTCGAAGCCCATGTTGATCAGGTCGTTCAACACGCGTTCCACGCCTTCTTCCGTCAAGGCATCCTTGTCGCGCGTTTGCGAGGCAGGCAGGATGAACAGATTGTCGCAGTGCTTGTCCTTGATCAAGGCCTGGTTCAGGCTCGCTTCCTTGTTGATCACATTGACCAGGTCGTACACCACGCGGCGTTCGCAACCCATGATCAGGTCGAGATTGCGCAGGCCCACGTCGAAGTCGAGCACGGCTGTCTTGTGGCCGCGCATGGCCAGGCCAGTGGAAAAACTGGCGCTAGAGGTCGTCTTGCCGACACCGCCCTTGCCGGACGTCACAACAATAATTCTTGCCACAAATAATCCTTTTCAGATATCTCTTGAATTGTGCAGCTTAAGAGCGGTTCACGGGAGTGACCGGATTGACAGAGTGTATATCGATTCTGTCTCCAGCCAAACGAATTTGCGCGGGGCCGCGTGCCATTTCCGGAGGGAAACCATCCTCGAACGTGCGGTACACGCCGGCGATCGACACCAGTTCCGGTTCCATGGCCAGCGCGAAGATGCGCGCCTGGGCATTGCCCGAGGCGCCGGCCAGCGCGCGGCCATACAGCGAGGAATACACGTGGATGCTGCCGTCGGCGATGATTTCGGCGCCATTGTTGACGACGGCCGTGATGATCAGGTCGCAGCCGCGCGCATAAATGCGCTGGCCGGCCCGCACGGGCGTATCGATGACCATCACTTGCGCGGCGGCGCCGGCCTGGGCGGCGGCCGTCGGGCCATCCTTGGGCGGCGCATCGTCGCGCGTCTTGCCGCTGTCGAGGCTCAGGCCTTGCGCCAGGATGGCGTCGTGCATCTCGGCCGGCGCATTGCGCACGGCCACGGCATTCAAGCGGTATTTTTTCAGCAGGGCCACCAGGGCGGCCCAGTCGACGGGCGTGCTGCCGGACGGCAGGGCGGCCACGTCCAGCACGGCCAGGTCGTCCTCGAAAAAGTCCGCTACGCCTCCCGTCATGTCGTGCAGGGCGGCATCGAGTGCCTGCGTATCGGCGCTATGCAGGATGGCGGAGACAGCGACGACGGTGGAAATCTTGATTTCGATAGGCTTCTGCGACGGGCTTTTGGACATAAACATTTAATCAAGGTGAAACTGCGGCAGGCCAACTGTGCTGTACAGCAACAATGGGGAGCAGTAAATTTCTTGCATTCTACTGCAAAAAAATCGGCATCAGGGGCCTGGCGCGTGCTATTCCGCAGGGCAACACCTACTTCATGTCAAAAAAACCGGGCGGCGCCCCGAAAGCAGCCAAGAATGCGCCCTGGCGGCGCTGTTCCAGGATCAAGCGGCGCGCATCTGCTGCGCCGTCTCCACCCTGGATTGCTTGTGATAACATTAATAATGGAACAAATGCAGCTTATCTGGCGGCTGGCACTCCTGGCAAGAAATCATCGCCTGCAATGGAAGGTTGACCTTTCGCAGGAACAATAATAAAAATGCATGGCTCTGCAAGATGAAAAAGAATATTTTCGGGTTTTTATTTGTTTTAATTTGCATCTCCCTACTTTTACTCCCGGAGAAACATAGAGCGCCATCGACGAAGAATTTTTATCTTTCGCTCAAAATACAGGGCACGTCACTACAAAAGTATATTGTTCACTGTGGCGGCGCCAGTGGCGGGATGATTGCGGAAACGTGCCTGCTCAGCGGGGAACCGGATATTGGCGACATCGACGCGGCATTAAAAAATACCCGATGGACGGATTATCCGGATAACCGGGATGCCCTGTCTTCCTACCGGGGCTGGTGCAAGGAGCATGCCCGCATATCTATCGGCCAAGGAAAAAAAGCTGGCAAATCACATACTTATTTGACATGACTTTTCAATGTCCTGGCTGAAGTTGCTATAAGAACAGTCTGTTCATGGGAGAAAACGGGGGCGGCTGCGGCAGTGCCGCCGTCCCCGTTTTTCCCATGGCACTATTGGCGCAGCTGTCAGGGCGGTACTGCCGCGCTTATCCGGCACGCATCTGCTGTGCCGCCGCCACCATGTTTTTCAATGCCGCTTCCGTTTCCGCCCAGCCCCGCGTCTTCAGGCCGCAGTCAGGGTTGACCCATAAATTGGCGGGCGGGATGACGGCGCTGGCTTTTTGCAGCAATCGCACCATGTCGGGCGTGGAGGGGATGCGCGGCGAGTGGATGTCGTACACGCCGGGGCCGATCTCGTTCGGGTACTGGAACGCGCCGAAGCCCGCCAGCAGTTCCATGTCCGAGCGGCTCGTTTCGAGGGTGATGACGTCCGCATCCATGGCGGCGATCTGCGGCAGGATGTCGTTGAACTGCGCGTAGCACATGTGCGTGTGGACCTGCGTCGCGTCGCCGACGACGGAGGCGGCGATGCGGAAGGCGCGCGTGGCCCAGTCCAGATAGGCATCCCACTGGCTGCGGCGCAGCGGCAAGCCTTCGCGCATGGCTGGCTCGTCGATCTGGATGATGCCGATGCCGGCCGTTTCCAGGTCCTGCACTTCGTCGCGGATGGCCAGGGCGATCTGCAGCGCCGTGGTGGCACGGGGCTGGTCGTCGCGCACGAACGACCATTGCAGGAGGGTGACGGGGCCCGTCAGCATGCCCTTCATGGGCTTGGCTGTCAGGCTTTGCGCGTGCACCGTCCAGTCCACCGTCATGGCAGCCGGGCGCTGCACGTCGCCGTAGAGGATGGGCGGCTTGACGCAGCGCGAACCGTAGGACTGCACCCAGCCCAGGCGCGTGCAGACAAACCCGTCCAGTTGCTCGCCGAAATACGCCACCATGTCGTTGCGTTCCGCCTCGCCATGCACGAGCACGTCCAGGCCCAGCGCTTCCTGGCGCCCCACGGCGTGGGCGATCTCGGCGCGCATCTGCCGTGCGTAGTCGGCGCTGGCCAGCTCGCCCCGTTGAAAACTGGCGCGGGCGGCGCGGATGGCCGCCGTCTGCGGGAAGGAGCCGATGGTCGTCGTGGGGAAATCGGGCAGCTGCAGGCGCGCGCGCTGCATGGCCTGGCGCTGCGGGAAGCTGGAATCGCGGCGGTCGACGGTGGGCGACAGCGCCTGCAGGCGCCGCGCCACGGGCGCCCGGTGCACGCG